>CAZNLL010000138.1:0-9826 GCA_964573885.1 uncultured Desulfobacteraceae bacterium
GATTTGACGCTTATTGATAAATAATACCTTGCCCTGGGAATCCCGGTGCTCCACATCAAAGAGCACAATGAAGGGGTTTTCCTGTTTTGTGAACAGGTCTGAGAGCCTTTCGTGAAGGCCGATGTTTACTTTTCCGAACAGCGTTGAGCCATCCGTGGTCTTTATGGTGACCCGTCGGACCTCCTCCTTGTATCGACTCTTCTTCTCTTCCATAGTCCTAAGGCTCCCGACCCGGGGTCTCTTTGGATTTTCAAAAAAACCCCACCTCCCGGTTGTGAGAAATGGGGGGTAGAATGTTTTTCCAAACGGCCCTTGTCCGGGGCAAGCAGAAAAGGGAAGCTCCTTCAACGACTGATCTACCAGGGTGAGGGATGACCACCGTCATCCCGAATGAACCCCGAACAATAAGCGGTTTCGCCTCTTTATAGTAAGAAAAAACCCGGGAAAAAGCAAAAGGAAAAGGGGGCCACTGGTGCAAGACATTTCAAGAAGTGAACTCTCTTTGTCTACTCTATCTATGACCCAGCTGATCGCGGTTGGGGGATGTGGGAAAGCAAAAAAAAGAAAGCGGCCAACCTGTTGAAGGGATTGACCGCCTCCCCGGAGTGCCCCAAAGGGTCACACATTGCCAAAAATCAAGAATGCGTCCGTATATTGCCTCCCCTAAGTCCTTGATTTTTATGGTGCCCCCGGCATGACTCGAACATGCGGCACCCAGATTAGGAATCTGGTGCTCTATCCACCTGAGCTACGGGGGCAGAAAAAATTATTTTATAAAAATTTATTCCTATGTCAATCCATTTGACCTTTTGTTAGGGGCAAAAAGGTATTGATTTATGAATCAAAATGTTTATATAAATAATTATGTGGTCCGATTTTTTTTGGGGGAGCCCCTCTTGGTCTCCTAAAATCGTCATTACCGGCTCAAGTGGGGATGTAGCTCAGGTGGGAGAGCGGTACGTTCGCAACGTACAGGTCAGGGGTTCGAATCCCCTCATCTCCACCATTTTTTGTTGAGGAAATATTTATAGATCGTTGCCTGCCTTATTCCGTATCTTGAAGCAACACTTCTTGAGTTATTCAGAGGGGGCCGGGTAGAATCAAATGGGACGGGAAGCACGTATCGACAGGAAGACAAAAGAGACGGAGATCCATGTTCTCCTCAACCTGGACGGGACCGGTTTGAGCAAGGTGGATACAGGTATCCCTTTTATGGACCACATGTTGGATCTCATGGCGGCCCATGGACTCATGGACCTGGAATTGAGCGCCCGGGGAGATACAGAGGTAGACGACCATCACACGGTGGAAGATCTGGGGATATGCCTGGGTATGGCCCTTAAGGACGCCATGGGGGAGAAAAAGGGGATACGTAGGTACGGTGAAGCCACTGTTCCCATGGATGAGGCCTTGGCCCGGGTGGTGATGGACATCTCAAATCGCCCGGTCCTTTGCTACAGGGTGGACCTGAAACAAAGCAGGAGCGGGAATTTCGATGTGGGCCTGATCCGGGAATTCTTTCGCGCCCTGGTTACCAGGGGAGGCATTACCTTACACGTGGACCTTTTTTCAGGTGAGGAGCCTCACCATGTGTTAGAGGCCATTTTCAAGGCCTTCGCCAGGGCCCTCGATCAGGCCACCACTGTTGAAGACCGTTTGAGTGGCAGGGTTCCTTCCACAAAAGGCCTTTTATAGGATAAAGGGGAGCTCTCATATGGGTTTAAGGGTAGTGTTCAGGGTCAGACACCTCTTCTGGCTTTTTCTGGGCTGTTCTTTGGCGCTGACAGGAGGCTGCTATGTGCAAAGAAAGTCCGTTGATCCAGAGGAAAAGCCGCCCCCGCCTCAAATTCGTAAGGTGGTGGTTTACGGGTTTAAATCGGCCCTGTCCGAAGGCCAGGACCCGGATGTGGTCCGAGATCCTCTCTCCGGCGCCATCTTTAGGGCGGAGCCGGTGCCCGATGAGATTTCCGAGCAAATGACCGAGATCCTTTTTGAGAGGCTCATAGAGCAAGAGAGAGGATACGACTTGATCTCCCCGGGTCAGGCCCTGGGTTCTTTTTCAAGCATTGTCACTTCCAACAAGACGGTTGGAATGAGACCCGTAGCCGTACTCCAGGAAGTAGGCAACACCTTCAAGGCGGACGCGGTGCTGGCCGGATATATCTATCGCTGGAGGGAAAGGGAGGGGTCGGATTTTGCCGTGAATCGGCCCGCATCGGTGGCCTTTGACCTTCACATGGTAAGACCCAGGGATGGGGCCATTATTTGGAGGTCAAAATTTGACAAAACCCAGCAGTCTCTACTGGAAAATATCCTTGAAGCCTCCACTTTTTTCCAACATGGGGGCCGATGGTTGACCGCGGAGCGACTGGCCATGATCGGGCTTGATAAGGTGCTGCAGGAAATGCCGGGGCCGGTTGGGGAAAAGGAGCCGGAGATTGATCGTCATTCCAGCCATTGATATCAAGGGGGGCCGTTGTGTCAGGCTGAAACAGGGACGCATGTCGGAGGAGACCATATTCTCCGATTCTCCCGAAGACATGGCCCTGAGGTGGTACGAGGAGGGGGCTGAAAGACTCCATGTGGTAGATCTGGACGGGGCTGTTGGCGGCCGGCCCGTCAACGCAGATGTTATCAGAAGAATTGTCGGTGCCGTGCCCGTTCCTGTCCAGCTTGGCGGGGGTATCAGGGACGCCGTAACCCTCAGGGCCTATTTTGAGATGGGTCTCCAGTTTTTGATCCTGGGTACGGTCGCGCTGAAGGCGCCGAATTTTGTCAGAGAGGCATGCTCCCAATTCCCGGGCCGAATTATTGTGGGTGTTGATGCAAACAAGGACGGCGTGGCCGTAGAAGGCTGGACAGAGGGCACAAAACTGAGCCCCGGGGACCTGGCCAAGAGTTTTGAGAAAAGTGGTGTGTCGGCCATTATCTATACGGATATTCAAAGAGACGGCATGAGGACAGGGCCGAACCTGGAGGCCACGAGGGATGTGGCAAGATCGACCGAAATCCCCGTTATTGCATCGGGGGGAATTTCCGGGATTGAGGATGTCAGGGAAATCCTGACTCTCGAGAGAGAGGGCGTCATGGGCATGATTACGGGCCGTGCCCTCTACGAAGGCGGCTTGGATCTGGATGAGGCCATAAAACTGGTCAAAGGACAGGACAAGTGAGCAATATAGTCTTGACAAAAGCATAATTTTTAATATAATAGAAGTTTGGCTTTAAATTTAGTGCATCTTGAGAGAGATGCGGACCTAAGACACCCGGAGCTATGTCACTGAATGAGAGAATAATCGAGGATCTTAAGTCGGCCATGAAGGCAAAGGACGACCTTCGGGTCTCCTGCCTCAGAATGCTCAAAACAGCCGTGAAAAACAAGCAGGTTGAAAAAGGTGACACCTTAAATGATGAGGAAATCCAGTCAGTTATTTCTTCTTTACTGAGAAAAGGCAAAGAGTCCATCGATGAGTTCAAGAAGGCGGGACGTGAGGATTTGGTCAAGAAGGAAGAAGCGGAAGTGGAGATCCTCTATGACTATTTGCCCGAACAGTTGAGCAGCGAAAAAATCGAGGAGACCTTGCGAGAGATCATCTCTGAGTTGTCCGCAACAGGTCCCAAGGACTTGGGAAAAGTCATGAAGGTCGCTATGGCGAGAATGGCTGGACAGGCCCAAGGCAAAGAGGTAAACGAGATAGCCAGAAAATTATTGAGTTAAGGACCCCTACTTGTTCTCCAAGAACCCTATGATGGAACCCCCTTGCCAGGTTCTGGGGCGCTTTTTGCCACAGGAAAGTGGTCCTCTGCACGCAGCCTGTTTTCCGAGTCGCCCTCTTATCCATCCAACAAACCAGCGCATGACTCAAGATCTCTTTCTACCGAACCGGGGTTCAACCCCTTTTTTTGACTTTTGAAAGACCTCCAGGCCCCCGGGTCCCTGCTTATATGGGGACCAAATCAGAATGGTCAAGGGAGTAAGACACGGTACAAGGCCTATGGCGTCTTATCATTCCGCCAAGGATGAGATAAAGCGGGCATCCGATATTGTGGAACTCATTGGTCAATTTGTCCAACTCCGCAAATCCGGACGCAATTTCCTGGGCCTTTGCCCCTTTCACGCCGAAAAGGCGCCTTCATTCACGGTGAGTCCTGAAAGACAGACCTTCCATTGCTTCGGGTGTAAGAAGGGCGGGGATATTTTTTCTTTCTGGATGGAGTATCACAACACCACCTTTCCTGAAGCCGTGAAGGATTTGGCGGAGAGATACAATGTAACTGTTCAGGACCACTTTGCCGCGTCTGGCGATCAGAACAAGGCCGCCCGCAGAAAGGCCCTGCTCAAAATAAACGAGAGGGCCGCCGCTTTTTTCGAATGGGCGCTGAACCACCCCACGAAGGGATCCCCGGCAAAGCGCTACCTGAAAAAGCGGTCTCTAACAGGCAGGATCGTTTCGGAATGCCGCCTGGGATACGCGCCGAATGAGTGGGAGGGACTTGCAGGGGTCCTGAGGCGGGATAAGGTGGAACTGGATGTGGCGGTTCAGGCCGGTTTGATCATCCCCAAAAAGAGCGGCGGATATTATGACCGGTTCAGGGGTCGCATCATGTTCCCGATTTTTGATCTCAGACAGCAGGTGGTGGGTTTTGGCGGCCGGGTGCTGGATGATTCACTGCCCAAGTATATCAATACACCTGAGACGCTATTATTCCAAAAAGGAGAATTCCTTTATGGGCTGAATGCCACTTACAAGGCAATCCGGGAGCAAGGAACCGCGGTTATCGTTGAGGGGTATATGGATTGGCTGGCATTGAAAGTGCATGGTCTGGACAATGCCGTGGCCACACTGGGTACGGCATTGACTCCCACGCATATTCGGCGGCTCAAAGGGTATGCACAAGAGGCGGTGATCCTCTTTGACTCTGATGAGGCGGGTAAAAGCGCGGCTGTGAGGAGCCTGCCCCTTTTTCTCAATGAAGGCCTGCCGGCGAGGGCGGTGGTCTTACCCGAGGGTTATGACCCGGACAGTTTTGTGAACGCAAACGGGGTGGAGAGTCTCACAGCACTCTTGGAGGAGGCCGTCCCCCTCTTTGATTTTCTTATCGACCAGAAGGTGCCGCAAACCGGGCTGGACGTAGAGGGCAAAGTCCAGGCGTTAAAAGAGGTGTTTCCTGTTTTGTCAGCCCTGGAAAATGACACCCAACGTTCCTTATATGCCCAACGGTTGTCGGAAAGGGTCGGGGTTAAGGAAGAGGTGTTATGGGCGGAGTTGAAATCTTTTAGAAATACCTCTCCCGGCAGAGCTTCTGAGGACACCTTAAGGGGCCGCCTTGCCTCCAGCTCTTCAGAAACTGGGATCCGTGACAGCCAGGTGCTTGACTTGCTCGTCCATCATCCCCGGACGCTTTCCAGATTGATGGCGTGCGACTGCCAATTGCTGCTTTCGGATACCTCTGTGGTAGAAATTGTTGAATGTGTCTTTGATCACTTCCGGGTGGATGGTGAGTTTTTCCCGGAGAGAATACTGGACAAGCTTGAGGGTGAGGGATCTCGCACCCGGCTGAGAGAGGCCTTACACAGGGCTTCAATCTTCAGCGAAAACGAGGTTGAGCAGGCGTTGCTTGACATTGAGACGAGGGTTCAGGAAAGAAAAATAGCCGAATCTCTAAGGCGCGTGAGAAAACAGGGGGAGATAGACCCCATGTCCCTGAATCAGCTCTTAAAGCTAAAGGCCAAAAGGCCGCAAGGGCCTTAGCATATCCATGCAAGTTCCTTGGCGGATGGCAGGCGGTTCATCCTGGGGGAACAATAAAAAGGGTTTCAGGAGGGAGATTGAGAATGAGTAAAAATACCGACATGGGCAATCTCAAGCGGTTGATCGATATCGGTAAGGATAAGGGTTATATCACCTTTGAAGAGCTGAATGACGACCTCTCCGACGAGATTATCAGCTCGGAAGAGCATATTGACGACCTTATGATGATGTTTGAAGAACTTGATATTATGGTCATTGACGATGCCTCTAAAGAGGAAATCGAAAAGGCCAAAAGGGCGAATAAGGAGCAGGCGAAACCCGAGGAAAAAGGAAACTTCCAGGTGGAGATTTCCGAAACCGCTTCCCGGGTATCGGATCCGGTGAAGATGTACTTGAAGGAAATGGGCTGTATTTCGCTTCTCACCAGAGAGGGTGAGGTGGAGATCGCCAAGAGGATTGAAGCGGGAGAAAGAGAAGCCCTCACGGCGCTTTTGGACTGCGGCGTCGGCATTGAGCATATTATTGACCTGGGAGACAAACTCCGAGAAGGGGGCATCAAGTTAAAGGATGTCATCAATGATCTGGAAGAGGAAGACAACAATTATATGCAGTTGGGTGAGAGGAAGGAATCCCTCATCAACCTGATTGATCAAATCCGGTTCTGCTATGAAGCGATAAGGGATAAGCGGAAAGAAAGGGCGCGGAGCCGTTGCTCGGAAAGCAAAAAAAAGAAGCTCCTCACGGAGATCAAAAACGACCAAGAGACGGTCATGGAGTTGGTCAACTCCTTCAGGCTTGAAAAGAGACAACTGGAACTCATGGTGGCCCGGTTCAAGGAACTCGTGGATGAGATAGAAGAGGCCGAGAGGGATGTCTCTGCGTGTATGCTCCAGGCGGGCGGAAAGCCCGTCTCCTATCTGAAAAAGTGCTTTGCAAAAATACCGAATTGTCCTAATGACGATGACATTGTTTCCCCTGTGGGTTTGAGCAAGAAAGAGCTTGTTGAAATCCAGACCAAATTGGAGGGCGCCCAGGATACGATTAAGGACTTTAAAGAGAGGACCAACATGACGCCCCGACAGTTGAAGGGGACGTTGAAGAAGGTGGAGAAGAGCCTGGAGAAGGCCAAGAGGGCCAAATCGGAACTCATACAGGCCAACCTCAGGCTGGTCGTCAGTATTGCCAAGAAATACACCAATCGGGGTCTGCAGTTTCTCGATCTTATTCAGGAGGGTAACATAGGGTTAATGAAGGCCGTAGACAAATTCGAATATCAGCGGGGATACAAGTTCAGTACCTATGCGACCTGGTGGATTCGACAGGCCATCACACGGGCCATTGCTGATCAGGCGAGGACCATTCGCATCCCGGTCCATATGATTGAGACTATTAATAAGCTTATAAGGACATCCCGCTACCTTGTCCAGGAACACGGCCGGGAGCCCACCCCTGAGGAGATTGCCGAGAAGATGGAGTTCCCCTTGGAGAAGGTGAGGAAGGTCCTAAAGATCGCCAAAGAGCCCATTTCTCTTGAAACTCCAATCGGGGAGGAGGAGGACAGTCATCTGGGGGATTTCATTGAAGACAAGAAAATCCTCTCTCCAGGGGATGCGGTGGTTAATTTCAGCCTGGCTGAGCAGACCAGAAGGGTGCTTAGGACCCTGACTCCGAGAGAAGAAAAGGTGCTTAGAATGAGATTCGGGATCGGGGAAAAGGCGGACCATACTTTGGAGGAAGTGGGCCGTGATTTTAATGTAACCAGGGAGCGTATCAGACAGATTGAGGCCAAGGCCCTGCGAAAGCTGAGGCACCCCAGTAGAAGCAAAAAACTGAAGAGCTTCGTCGAAACCCGGGAGTCATGAAAGGGAGAATTTTGCTTGACAAATTTGGGCGAAGTGCGCATTTATAACACATATAATGACGGGGAGATAGGGTTAGGGCCTATAGCTCAGCTGGAAGAGCCACCGGCTCATAACCGGTAGGTCCCTGGTTCGAATCCAGGTGGGCCCACCAACAAGTTCTTATGTGGCCGAAGAGATACTGTCACCTTTTTTTAAGAGGTGAATGATCCCAATAAGGGCGCGCTGTTCAAGGGTGCGCCCTTTGAATTTGAATCGATGAGTAAACTACCTTCAATACCCAGGCTGGAACAGGTCCTGGGCCTGCTGGAGAATATGGCCCCTGCAAACCTGGCCGAGCCTTGGGACAACCCCGGGCTGCAGGTCGGATCCTATTCCAGCCCTATCAAGAAGATTTTGCTCTCCCTCGATCCTACCATGAAGGCACTCATGGCCGCATCCCGTGCTCAGGCCCAGCTTTTGCTCACCCATCATCCCCTGATTTTCAAGCCCCTTACCCGAATGGATGTGGAGAGTTTCCCCGGCAATGTAATCCTTGAAGCGGCGAAGAAAAGCATCTCCGTGGTTGCCGTTCATACCAACCTGGACGCCGCCCGGGGTGGCATGAACGACATTCTGGCCGAGATTATGGGGCTTGAAGATGTTGAGGCCTTTGGAGGGAGGGAAGGCGAAGAGGATTCGGGTCTGGGAAGAATCGGGTATTTATCGGAGCCCGCCTCCATGCAGGCTCTGGCTGAACGGGTGAGGACCCTTTTGGGCACACGAAACCTGAGGGTGACTATACCGAAAGAGGGCCCGATCCGTCGGATCGCGATTGTCGGTGGATCCGGCGGGTCTATGATCCCCCTGGCTTCAGAAAAGGGGGCGGACCTTCTTCTGACCGGAGATGTAGGCCATCATCACGCCCTTGAGGCCAAGAGCCGAGGGATGGCCTTGCTGGACGGAGGGCACTTCTGTATGGAAAAAAAGGCCTTTAATGCCTTTTGCCCTCATTTCAGGGAGAGGCTCGCAGAGCAAGGCTGGGATGTGGTGGTGGAGGTGGATGACGATGAAAGCGACCCCCTTGAAGCCATTTAGGGATCAAGGGAAAGAAAGGATTAAGAACCATTGCAGAGGCCGAGAGGCTTTTAAGGGAAAAGAGGGAAGGCTTTGGAAACAGTGAAGGACTTGGAAGGAAATATCCGTAATCTTATAGGCTTGCAGGTTTGTGATAATAAAATCAGACACATTCAGGACTCAAAAAAGGAAGGCCCCCGCGAGATTGATCGTCTAAAACGGGATCTGGAGGCCGTGGAGAACCAAATTTTGCAGGAGTTGAGCCGGTTGGAGGAGCTGAGACGTGAAAGGCGAGAGACGGAACAGAATATTGAGGAGATTGAAAACCGTATAGACAAAAGTAACATTAAGCTGTCGAGTATAAAGTCCAATAAGGAATACAGGGCCGTACTCAAAGAAATTGATGATTTGAAGCGGGAGAAATCCATTTTAGAAGAGTCTCTCATTGAAAAAATGGAACAGGTTGAGGCCTTGGAGAAGGATTCTTCATCCAGCCAGGCCATGAAGACCGAGCTCGGGGACAAGTTTGAGGCCGACCGAGAAAGGGTCCTGAAGGAGCTGGAAGCCCTGAACCAAGACCTTGAGAGGCTTGAAGAAGAGAGGATGCGTTTCCACCGGACCATTGATGAGGAGCTGTTGATTAAGTATCAATCCCTCGTTAAGCACAAACAGGGGATTGCCGTGAGCCCGGTGATCAAGGGGGTATGCCAGACCTGTCACATGGGCATTCCCCCGCAGAAATTCAACGAGTTGATCCGAGGCGATACGCTTATGGTTTGCCCCAATTGCGGCCGTATTATCTATTGGGGTGAGGACGAACGTTATGTAGAGGCCCCGCAAATGGGAGATTCGGCCTGAGACTTTGTACTGGAGATTTCCGTTTTTGGCCCCTTTTAAGGGGAAAGTTATAACCTGGTCTGGGAAAGGGCCAAGGGGGATGCCGGAGTAGAACAAATGGCCGCCGCCTTGCCCATGGCAAGGGGGAGGAAAGTCCGGGCTCCACAGGACAGGATGCTGGGTAACACCCAGTCCCGGCGACGGGAAGGAAAGTGCCACAGAAAGGAAACCGCCCCGGCGGATGTCCGATCATCCGGCGGGGTAAGGGTGAAAGGGTGAGGTAAGAGCTCACCAGTCCCGCCGGTGACGGCGGGAGCTAGG
>CAZNLL010000139.1:0-9664 GCA_964573885.1 uncultured Desulfobacteraceae bacterium
CGCAAACCGTCAAATCCCTTCTGCAACATCTGGACTTCCACTTTATTGATATCTGCGTGCAGTTTCGCATAGGGAAAAACCTGGGCGTCGATATCCGCGCAGGTCACGATGGCATCATGAATCTTTGCACAATAGATGCCCGCAAGGCCCCAACCGCATCCCACCTCCATAAGGCGCATCCTCTTGGACATACCCAGCTTCTGAACAAAATCCATGAGGAGCCAGCTTGAAGGCCAGACCCTGAATCCATGATAAGACGGTTCGTAGAGATGCTTCAACCGCCGCACCTGACGATGACCTGACCGCAGGGCCCGAATACCGTAACCCCCTATTTCCGTTTTCCTTTGGTTATGCATGGCTGGTGACTGATCTGAAAAATTTTGATCTTTCAACGATATCGCGGAATAGACAATTGAGTAGTTTAACATATTGAAAAAATTAGGGCTACAACATTCACGTAGATGCAGTAAAGGGTTGGCTCACTTCTTAGCTTTCGCGCCTTCATGAATTGAGAAGGAGAAAGGAGTACCGTTTCTTTTTATATAACATTGTGTGAAACATAAGCACCTTTTTACCTTTTTTCTTGAATAGTATGTCGTATTTCCCTCTACATATTGTGTCAAAAAGTAGTATTCTCGCACCCGTTATGAGTTCCGGCACCGTGATCCAGAAAATCAGAAAGAAGATATCCTAAGAGTTGAACATGCATGACGTGACCCTTGCCCTGGCCGTCATACTGGGAGCGGGATTCTTGGTCGGCAAGGTGGGCCAACTTTTACGCCTGCCTTCGGTCACCGGTTATATCATTGCAGGACTCCTGCTCGGGCCAAGCGGCCTGAACCTGGTCACCGAAGAAGCGGTCATTGGAAAGCTGGATCATTTCACCCACATCGCCCTTATGCTCGTTGCCTTCGGTATAGGGGAGCATCTGGAGATAGGACGACTGCGGCGGGATGCAAAGAATATCGGGTTTATAGGAATCTCTGAGGCCTTTGGCGCCTTCTTGTTTGTGGGTGCCGGTTGCTTTTTTGTCGCCCGTATATCAGGGGTGGGTGGATCCGGTTGGCAGATGCAGGATTTTCTGGTGCTTGGCATGCTTCTGGGCGCCGTGTGTATAGCCACGGCCCCGGCAACCACCCTCCACATCGTGCGGGAGTTGAAAGCGGCCGGTCCCTTGACGGCCACTCTCATGGCCGTGGTTGCAGTGGACAATGGCCTCGCCATCATGTTCTTTGGAATCGCCACCTCCGCGGCCCATTATATGGTTGGAGAAAGCACAGGATATATGGGCGCCGCCGTCATCTCCAGTGTGGCGGAGATCTTCTTTTCTCTGCTCATGGGCGTGATCACGGGCCTGATTATAGATTTTGTCATCCACAGGCTTAAGCGCCGGGGAGAAATGCTGACCATGGGTCTTGCCATGCTGCTTTTATGCAGCGAGACGGCCAGGGCGCTCCACCTCTCCCCTCTCCTCGCGGGCATGGCTGTGGGATTCACCATCGTCAACAGGGACAGACGGGATGTGAGACTCTTCAGGGTCATCAACCACTTCGAGCCCCCCATATACGTCCTCTTTTTTGCCCTTGCCGGGGCCCACCTCAATCTCTCCAACCTGATGGTAGCAGGCTGGGTGGGCCTGGTGTACTTTTTTCTAAGGGCCCTCGGCAAGTTCATCGGATGCAACCTGGGGGCTCGAATCGCCTCGGCTCCCCCCGCGGTCATCAACCTCCTGGGTTTTGCCCTTATACCCCAGGCCGGCGTGGCTGTAGCCCTCATCTTCCTTGTAAAAAGCGATGCCGCCCTGACCTCTTACAGTTCCATCATCATACCGGTGGTGCTGGGAGGGGTGGTATTATCCGAACTGACCGGCCCCATATTTGCTCGCTTCGCTTTAGAGAAGGCCGGAGAGACCTCTACAGGCCCTAGGGCGGTCGCAGAGTCCGAGGGAATCACGGGGAAAGAGAACGGTGAGCCTGCTAAAAAAGATGACGCCATCCGGCTTGTGCCTTGGACCTGGGAAAAGCTCGCCCCCAAGGCCGATCCGGAGGGTGCGGTCATATTCGGGCTTTCCCATTCCGGATCCGGACCTTCCCTGGCCAGAATGGCCACGCTCCTGGCGCATTATTACGGGGCCCACCCCACCGCGGTAAGGGTGGTCCTCCCCGGGGATGAAAGCGAAGCGGCAGACCTCACCTCCGGTATATCCTTTGAAGGCGTAAAGGCAGAGGCCCGCTCCCTCGGATATGAACTGGATACCCGTCTGGTGGTCGATGAAAGCGTGGCCCAGGGTATCCTCACCCTGGCCCACCAGGTGAAGACATGGGCCATCATCCTCGGGCATCCCAGAGAGGCCACCTTGCAGGAGTTCAATCGGGTGGTGGAAGCCGTCGCTGACAAGGCCCCCTGTCAGGTGATAGTGGTGCGGCTCAGCGGCGTGCTTCACACAGAGCGTATACTCGTACCGGTTATCGACATGGCGAACCTGAAAATGCTGGCCGGGGTGGTGCGGGCCCTTTCGGGTGTGGGGAAGCATGTGATAACCCTTTTTCGCATGGTCCCATCCGATGCCTTTGAAGAGGAGGTGGAGGAGGCTGAGGAGGAATTCCTGGAGTGGATCGACGATGAGAATCTCACCCCCTTCGTAAGCTGCCGGGCCGTGGCCACCGAGGCCCGGCTTGAGGCCATTGTGGCGGAAGCCAAGGAGCACGATCTCATTGCAATGGCCGCATCACAGACGCGGGGGTTGAGGCGGCTTTTCATAGGGTCCCTGGCAGAAGACGTGGCACAGAAATGCCGTAACCCTATGTTGATCGTGCGGGGCTAAAAGGCAAAGACTGCCTCCCGGCCACAAGCAGGATGGACCTCAGGAACGCCCGTGGACAGCATGAGATCTGATCCATCAACCCGTCGCGGGGGCTGCAAAAAGCGGCATCCAGGAGTCTGTTCGCCAGGTGCCATATGAACCCGCGGGGATAACGCTCCTCGGGCGGAAGGTTGTTTAAGGCCTCCATAAAGGCGTGAACCCAGGCCTCCACAGCCCTTTCCCCTTTAAGGGACTCCCCCCGGAATGCCGCGTTCAAGGACTTCTTCAACTGCAGGTAGAGGGGATATTCATGCCTTGCCGTCATTTCTCTCCTTCCTGGTCAAGCGTCCTTTAAAAACCCCTTTAGATGTTATGAGCCCGGTCACCGGGTCCGATTACGACCCGGCCTTTTTCTCTACCAGGGCGGACATGACCTTCTTGGGGGCGGCGGGCAGGTGCCTGACCCTGGCCCCGGTGGCATCCTCCACGGCGTTCATAATGGCGGCACACGTGGGCAGCAGTACGAATTCACCCACGCCCACGGCCCCCAGAGGCCCCTTAATCCGGGGCGTTTCAATGAGGATGGTCTCGGTCTCAAAGGAGTTCTGAATGGTGGGAAACTTGAAACTCAACCAGTCCTTGGTCTCACCATGGATGTACTCCTCCCGCAGGGCCATGCCGGCTCCCATGTCCAAACCACCTTCGATTTGACCCTCCACCACCTGAGGGTTGATCACCGTGCCGGGATCCACCACCGCTGTCATTTTCAATATCTTTACATCACCGGTTTCCGTATCCACTTCCACTTCGGCCATCTGGGCGCCATGCACCCGCGATTCATAAGGGACGCCCTGCCCTGTAGCTTTATCCAGGGCGGTGGTCTCCTGGGTTTTGGTTGCCTCATACCGTGTGGGCTTACCGGCCTTGACCAGGTCCTGGTGTGTGTCGGCACCGGTTTCAGACATGGCCTTCTTAAGGGCCTCAATGGCCATAAGCATGGCCCCTCCGGACATGTAGGTCACCCGGCTCCCTGATGCGGAACTCGAATCCGGGGTCCGGTCCGTGTCCCGGGTCTCCAGCCGGATCTTCTCCGGGGGCAAGCCCATGGCATGGGCCGCCAATTGTGTGAGCATGGCGTCGTTTCCCTCTCCGGGGTCGGCCACGGAGCCATAAACAGTGAGCCCGCCGTCCGGATCCAATTCCACGGCCACTGTGGACTTATCAGCGGGGCCGGCCTTGCCGATACCGAAGCTTCCTCCCGCGATCCCCACCCCCCGGCGGATCTTTCCCCCTTTGTAGGCCTTGGCCTCCTCACGGGCCCTCTGGAAATGGGGGCGCAGGGCCTCCAGGCACCCGGGGAAGGGCCATTCCTCCACCACCTGGCCCGTGGATGTGGATTGCCCGGGCTGGAGGGAATTGCGGAGCCTGAATTCCAACGGATCCTCTCCCAGTTTCCGGGCCAGCAAATCCATGGCCGATTCCAAGGCGTAATTCATCTGCGGCGGCCCGGCCCCACGGGCCGCGCCTCCCCAGGCGTTGTTGGTGTATACCAGTTGCCCGTAGGCCTTGACATGAGGAAGGTAATAGCATCCGCTCAGCATCTGAAGGACACGGAGCACGATGGCGCTTCCCCAGGAGGTGTAGGCCCCGTTCTCCAGGGTGAAATCCACTTCGAGCCCGGTGAGCCGGCCATTCCGGTCCGCCCCCAGTTTTAAGGTGCAGGCCATGGGGTGACGCTTGCTGCTCATCCACATGGATTCGGTGAGGCTCGGCACGTAACGCACGGGTCGCCGGAAATGCAGGGCCGCAGCCCCGGCCAGGGCCTCCGAAGTGATATCCAGCTTGATGCCGAATTGGCCTCCTGAATAGGCCTCTTCGTAACGGATTTTTTCCCGGCCCAGGGCCTCCCGCAGCACCATGGCGTGGTGATGAATGTTGATGCCCCTCCCGATCACCACGAGTTCGGCTTCATCTCCTTCACCTTCGAGATAGGCTACGCAGGCCTCCGGCTCCAGGGGAGACTGATGGATAAGGGGGGTGCTGAAATCGGTCTCCACGATGGCCGCCGACTCCTGCCATGCACGCTCCACATCCCCCCTGATCTGGGAGTGAGAAAAGCACAGATTTGGCTGGCCCTCATGCACCTGGACCGCATCAGGGGGCAAGGCCTCTTCCACGGTTCGCACCGCAGGCAGCGGTTCATAGGCCACTTCCACGGCTTTTGCGCCGGCGAGGGCCTCTTGCCTGGTGCGACCCGCCACAATGGCCACCGCATCGCCCAGGACGTGTACCTTTTTTTCACAGAGCACCGGCTGGTCGTCCACCAGATACTTGGTGCGATTGGTGCCCTGAATGTCCTTTGCGGTCATCACGCCTACCACCCCAGGTGTTTTCAGGGCGGGATCCACGTTTATGGCATCGATACGGGTGTGATGATGGGGGCTCCTGACCACGGCGATTTCGATGGCCCCTTCCACATGGAGATCCGCGGTAAACTGGGCCGCCCCACAGGCACGGAGATAGGCCGTGGGCCGCGGCATGGAGACGCCGATCAGCCCCCTGGAAAGGTCGGGCCGCATCTCATGGGGTTCAATCTCCCCCCTGAGAAAACGCCCGGCGAGCTTGACCGCGTCTATAATCTTGCGGTAACCCGTGCACCGGCAGAGATTCCGACGCAGTGCCTTTTCAATCTCCTCATCCGGGGGGTCTGGATTACGGTCCAATAAGGCCTTTGCGGTCATGATCATGCCCGGAGTGCAGTAACCGCACTGAACGGCCCCGGCCAGGACAAAGGCCTCCTGGATGAGGTGAGGGTTCTCAGGAGTCCCGAGGCCTTCGATGGTGATGATCTCGGCCCCCTCCAGATCAGCCATCTTCTTCAGACACGATTTGACGGCCTCTCGGTTTACAAGGACCGTGCAGGCACCGCACTGCCCTTTCCGGTCACATGATTGCTTGGCGCCTGTAAGCCGGAGGTCTTCTCTAAGCACATCCAGGAGAACCCTGGACGGTTCTGTGATTACTTGACGCCAGAAACCGTTCACACGGATATTGAACTTTCTCATCTGCTGCCTCCTCCTCTCCGCTACGCCTCCATCAACGGCCAATTCCTGCACCTGACCACAGAGCGCACTCCACCCAGCCCAATTTCAGGGACAAGGGCCGAATGGAGCAGGTCAACACGTTATTTTATTTACAAATCCTCGGACCCAGGGGTATATTATATCAAGAATGACATATGTCAATTTTGATAGATAAAAAGAGGCGGAAAGTCAAGGGTAAAAGGGGCAGGACCACCTCGGCTCAAACCATCATAATATCCATACAAAAATCCTTCTTGCCAATACTGACCGGAAAATGAATGATGGGACCCACGACAATTGCGTCTAATACTTAAATAGGACCGGGCGGTCTCAAAGGAGGAACCGGGTATTGCGAAAGGACGGGAAAAGAGTCTTTGTGGTCCATGAACATCACGCCCGGCAACTCCACTATGATTTTCGCCTGGAGATGGCCGGTGTACTGAAATCCTGGGCCGTACCCAAGGGGCCGTCAATGAATCCTTCCGAAAGGAGGCTGGCCGTGATGGTGGACGATCACCCCCTGGCATACGCTGATTTTGAAGGCATCATCCCACCGGGACACTATGGGGCCGGCACAGTGATTGTCTGGGATTCAGGGACCTACCAGCTCATTGAAACAGATGATCCCGTGCGGGCCGTAGAGAGGGGAAAGCTGGTCTTTGACCTGAAAGGCAACATTTTGAGGGGAAGGTTCACCCTGCTCCAGATTAAAGGGAAAGACCAAAAGAATTGGCTCCTCATCAAAACGGGAGATGCCTATAGCCATAAGCGGTGGACCCTGAAACAGGTCCTTACCCAGGAAAAGAAGGCCAGGCTTCAGCAGAGGCGACCCCCGGATAAGCCCCACCGCTGCCAAGAACTGGGGCTGCCCATGAAATAAGAGGATTGACAAATTTTTTAGGAGAACCAGGCATGAAAAACACGGTTAGATTCATTGCCCTTATTGGCATTCTCTGCTGGGGCTTGATACTGTGCAGCTGCGACCAACCCTCCCAATCTCACCGCCCCCCTTCCATCCCGGAAGTAGCCACTGTGACGGTATCGACGCAATCTGTGGAACTGACCACGGAATTGCCGGGCCGCACATCACCTTACCGGGTCGCGGAGATTCGCCCCCAGGTCAACGGTCTCATCCAGAAGCGGCTCTTTACGGAAGGTGCCGATATCGAGGCCGGTCAGATCCTCTATCAAATCGAGCCTGCCCCTTTTCGGGCGGCCCTTCACAATGCCGCCGCGAACCTCGTCACCGTGCAGAAAACCGCCGAACGGGCCCGGGCCACGCTGGGAGCGAGCATCGCCGAGGTCACCAGGCGGAGGGTCACCCTGAAACTGGCCCGGACAAACCGTGGGCGATTCGAGGATGCCTTTGAGGACGGAGCGGTTTCCGCCAGCGAACATGATAAGGCTGTAACCGAAGCCGAAGTGGCCGAGGCCGCACTACGTGCCGCCGAGGCCCAGGTGGAGAGCGACCGCAAAGCAATAGCCGCTGCAGAAGCGGCCATCGAACAGGCCAAGGCAGCCCTGGAGACCGCCCGTATCAACCTGGGCTACACAAAGATCACTGCACCCATCTCCGGCCGCATCGGCAGATCCAACGTGACAGAGGGTGCCATAGTCACCGCATATCAACCCCTGGCCCTGGCCACCATTCAACAACTGGATCCCATCTACGTGGATGTACCCCAATCCACCACGGAACTCCTACGCCTGAAACGAAACTTGAATCAGGGCCGTCTCAATCAAAACGAAAGGACCGTAAACAGGGTCAAACTCATCCTGGAAGACGGCGCGCCTTATCCCCTGGAAGGAACCCTTCAGTTCCGCGATGTCACCGTGGACCCGACCACAGGCTCCGTGATACTGAGGATTGTTGTCCCCAATCCCGAAGGAGTGCTCCTGCCGGGCATGTTCGTCCGGGCGGTGGTAAATGAGGGCGTAAACGAGCACGCCGTCCTGATCCCACAACAGGCCGTGTCCCGCAATCCCAAGGGAGACCCTCTTGCCTTGATCGTGGACCCCAAAGGCAAGGTTGAGCAGCGCATGCTCATTCTTGACCGGGCCATGGGCGCCAAATGGCTTGTTGTGTCGGGCCTTGAAGAGGGCGACCGGGTGATCGTGGAAGGGGTGCAGAAAGTGCGGCCCGGTGTCTCCGTAAAGGAAGTCCCTTTTGATACCCCGGGCGGGAAGGGCCCTGAGCGGGCTAAAGGGGACGGCGCGGCCTCAAAACCTGCAAAAGGGACCTGACAGAGGCGCGCCATGTTATCGAGATTTTTCCTGAATCGTCCCGTCTTCGCCTGGGTCATCGCCATCATCATAATGGCGGCGGGGGGACTTGCGATCTACAACCTGCCCATCGCCCAGTATCCTCCCATCGCTCCGCCCTCCATCGCCATCACCGCCTTCTACCCGGGAGGCTCGGCCGAGACCGTTGAAAACAGCGTCACCCAGATCATCGAGCAGAAGATGACCGGATTTGATAAGATGCTCTATCTCTCGGCCAGCAGCGATTCCGCGGGCACCTCCCGCGTTGAGCTGACCTTTGCCCCTGGCACCGATCCGGATCTCGCCTGGGCCCAGGTGCAGAACAAGCTCCAGCTCGCCATGGCCAGCCTGCCCGAGGTGGTTCAGCGCCAGGGCGTAAAGGTGAGCAAGTCCACCCGGAACTACCTCTTGGTCGTTGGCCTGGTCTCAGAGGACGGAAGCATGGACGGAAACGATTTGCAGGATTATGCCCAATCCAACCTGGAGAAGGTGCTCTCACGGGTACCGGGAGTGGGCGAGGTGGAGGTCTTCGGGAGCCAGTATGCCATGCGTATCTGGCTGAACCCGGACAGGCTCACTGAATACCGAATGACGGTTCAGGATGTAATGGCGGCCCTCGAGGCGTACAACGTGGAAGTGTCCGCGGGTCAGTTCGGTGGGGCCCCGGCCGTAAAGGGGCAGCGTTTGAATGCCTCCATTATTGTCCAGAGCCTGCTCAAGACGCCCCAGGAATTTGCGGAGATCCCCTTGCGCACCAATCCGGACGGTTCCATCGTGCGGATCAGGGATGTTGGTCGAACAGAACTCGGCACGGAGCGCTACGACAGTGATGCCTTCTACAACGGCAAGCCCGCCGCCGGCCTGGCCGTTCGCCAGGCGGCCGGTGCCAATGCCCTGGATACGGCCAATGCCATCCGGGCCAAGATGGAAGAGATGAGCCATTTTTTCCCTCCCGGCATGCGCATCGTCTATCCTTATGACACCACCCCTTTTGTGAGGGTGGCCATCGAGGAAGTGGTCAAAACCCTTTTCGAGGCCATCCTCCTGGTCTTCCTGGTGATGTATCTCTTTATGGGAACCATGCGGGCCACACTGATCCCGACCATAGCCGTGCCCGTTGTGATCCTGGGGACCTTTGCGGTACTGGGGCTTTTCGGGTTCACCATCAACATGTTGACCATGTTCGCCATGGTACTGGCCATTGGTCTTTTGGTGGACGACGCTATCGTGGTGGTGGAGAACGTGGAGCGCATCATGCGCGAGGAAGGTCTCTCACCCAAAGAAGCCACCCGCAAATCCATGGACCAGATCACCAGTGCGTTGGTCGGCATCGGCCTGGTCCTCTCGGCGGTCTTCGGCCCCATGGCCTTTTTCGGCGGGTCCACAGGAGTCATCTACCGGCAGTTCTCCGTAACCATCATCGCCGCCATGCTCCTTTCAGTACTTGTGGCCCTGATCCTGACCCCGGTCCTCTGCGCATCGCTTCTCAAGCCGGTGGCCCCGGGGCATGAACCCG
>CAZNLL010000140.1:0-9568 GCA_964573885.1 uncultured Desulfobacteraceae bacterium
TATCATTTAAGGCCTTTATTTGAAAAATTCATTAAAACAATGGGTTACAATAATGCAATTCAGAATACAATCATGCAGAATTGCATATTTTGGGCATGATATTATATCTTTTAACCTTTCTGGATATGGTGGATTGGTTAACTCCCAGGATCCGGGCCGTCTTTGAAATGTTTCCGTGACTAAATAGGGTTTCACGAATAATCTCTTCCTCGAATTTTGCCAAAGCCTCTTTAAGCGTCAGTGGTGAGCCCGGGTCTCCATAAAGGGAAGAACGGCTTTTTTCTCTCACTTCCGGGGGTAAATCCTTAAGCCCGATCGCCTCTCCATCACTCAGGATGGCCATTCGTTCGACCAGATTCATCAGTTCCCTCACGTTGCCGAAAAAAGGGTAGGATAGCAATGCTTCATGGACTTCCGGGGCGATTCGTTTGAAATTTCCAGTAGTCTCCATGGCTTTTTCCAGGAAGTGGTTAACCAAAGGAATGATGGCTTCCCTGCGCTCGCGTAACGGCGGGATATGCAAAGGCACCACGTTCAACCGGAAGAATAGGTCTTCCCTGAATGTCCCCCCCTTGACCATTTTTTTTAGATCCCGGCTCGTGGCCGTGATGAGCCGGATGTCCACCGGACGGGGCGAAGTCCCCCCTAAACGGGTCATCTCCTTATCCTCAAGGACGTCCAGGAGTTTAACCTGCAAATTAAGAGGAAGTTCTCCAATCTCGTCCAAGAAGACCGTCCCCCCATGTGCGACCTCCAGGAGCCCTGCCTTCCCTCCGGCCCGTGCCCCGGTAAAGGCCCCGCTCTCATATCCAAAAAGCTCGCTCTCCATGAGGGATTCCGGAATGGCGCCGCATGAGATCTTTACAAAGGGGGCGTCTTTTCGAGGGCTTAGCTTATGAATAAGGCGGGCCAGTAGGCTTTTACCCACACCTGATTCGCCCGAAATAAGGATGGTGGTGGTCATGGATGATACCTTCACCGCCTGTTTTAGGGTATCGCTGAACCCCTGGCTTTTCACAACGAAATGGTCCGAGACAAATTCAAGTCTTTGAAGTTCTTCCAATTCCTCCTGGTAACGGTAAGACATCTTTCGTGTCTCCTCCAACTCCCTCCGAAGCCGGTTCAGTTCGGTGATATCCCTTACATTGGTGACCACCAACGAGATGTCACCGTTTTTATCGAATATCGGATTGCCCGTAACAATGACGTGGGTATCCCCGGCAATATCCTGCATGATGGTCACCGGTTCACGAAGACGAAGGACTTCCAGGGTAACCGACTTATCCAGAAGGCCTTCTTGTACAAGATCCCTCATGTTACGCCCGACCAAGTCCTCCCGCTTCAACCCGGAAATCCTTTCATAGGCCTGGTTCACACGCAGGGTATTTGCCTCCCCATCCGTGATATAGAGCCCGTCGTAAGAGCACTCTATGATGGCATCCAATTGCATGGTCAGCTGCTTGAAAGAGGCCAACTCGGAGGAGATCTTTTCGTGTTCGGAGATATCCTGAAAGATGCTCAAAACGCCGATGATTCGTCCCTTGAAGGCAATAGGAGTGCGATTCGCGATGATGGTGGACTCTCCGATAGTTATCCTCTTGTTCAGCTGCGGAAGGCCTGTTTTGAGAATCATCCGCATATCCTTCCAGGCATCCTGAGAGATGGTACTTATGTGTTGCCCGATCAAGTCTGATTCCTGGATGGCCAGCACCTCACGGGCCGCTTGATTAAAAATGTGGATCGTACCGGTGATATCCACGACAACCACACCGTTTCGTGCTGAATCGAGGATTTCCCGAAATGGATCCAGTTGTTCCCAGAAAAAGGCCTCTTTAGGACTGCTTTGGGGGTGCGCCACCTTAACCTCCTGATTATTCGACTAACCTTGATTTCCTGTGTCTACTTAGTCTTCACCCGCGATCAGGGGTAACAGAAGATTAATACAAAAAAAGCACCAGCTCGGATCGCCCCGTTGAGAGGTTTGTGACATGGCCCGCCGGAATAGGGGTTGGGCGCGTGGTTCGCGTGTGAGTATCATATCATCATTTGAAAAGAGGTCAAGGCAACAGCCCCATCCTCAGTGAATAGGATTACCTATGCCAACCTCGGGAAAGCCTTGTTCTATTATAGCCCCCCTTTGCAAAATCATGAAATTGAGGATACCGGGGATTCTTCTTGGCAGGCCGCCTCTTGGATGATAAGGAACTCTTAGACCCGAGACGTCGCCTATTTCAGCTTGTGTGCCAGGGGGAGTCACGCCCCTCGGATCAGAGGATAGACACTGCTCCAAAAGAACTTCAAAAATCGGAGGGAAACCAAATGGATGTTGTGTATCGGGCATTAAGAGAGCATTTGGACGCATTGCCGGGCGGATTTCCACCCACGGAGAGTGGCGTGGAAATCCGGATACTCAAACGCCTTTTCACTCCCCAAGAGGCCAAGATGGCGACATCTTTGAAACCCAAGCCGGAGCCCGTTGCGGCCATCGCGGAGCGGGCGGGCACGGCCGAGGATGAAACAGGGCCACTCCTGCAAGAAATGGCAAGAAAGGGGTTGATCTTCAGTATGGAGTCCGGTGAAAGACCGCCCGCCTACATGGCAGCCCAGTTTGTGGTCGGGATCTGGGAATATCACGTGAATGATCTGGATGAAGGATTTGTCCGGGACATGGAGGAATACATCCCCTTCCTGGCCAAGGAGGCCTTTGACTACGTGCCTCAACTCCGCACCATCCCTGTGGGAAAAAGCATCCAGGCCGGCATGGAAGTCCTCCCCCACGAGAGGGCCGGAGCGCTTGTCAAAAAACAGAAAAAGTTTCTGGTGGCCCCCTGTATCTGCCGCCGGGAACATGCGCTAAAGGGCGGCGGGTGCGGCAAACTCCTGGAGGCCTGTCTTGTCTTTGGCTGGGGGGCGGACTATTACGAGCGGAACGGTCTTGGACGGGTGATCACCATGGAAGAGGCTTTGGAAATCCTCCAAAAGGCGGACGAAGAAGGCCTGGTGCTTCAGCCGAGCAATACCCGGGAAATCGTCAATATCTGTTGCTGCTGCGGGGATTGCTGCCAGGTGCTTCTTCACCTCAAAGAGCATCCTCGCCCGGCCGCCATGGTCTCATCGCCCTTTGTGGCCGCCCTTGATCCGGAGATCTGCACAGGTTGTGAGACCTGTGTAGACCGCTGCCAGATGGAGGCCCTGACCGTGGAGGACGATCATGCGGTCTTGGATGCAGACCGCTGTATCGGATGCGGACTTTGCGTCTCCACCTGCCCGAGCGGTGCCCTCACCCTGGAGAGAAAACCCCGGCATGTCCAACCCGAGATCCCCAAAAACCAGATGGAGGCTTACGCCCTTCGCCTCAAGGCGCGCAAACAGGCCAAGGCGGATCTCCAGGACAAATTGGCCCGCCAAAAACAGGTATGACAGGCACCGGACTTCTGTATCCCTGATGAAGTGAGTCCGGCTGTGATCATAGAAGCCAAGATTACGAGTGACGATGGCACTGCCCGCGACAAGGTGGCCCGCATCAAGGAGCTTGAAACACAGCGCAACCTCCATGTCGCAGATGGCCGCCCCTATTACGAGGTTGTAGAATGCATTGACGGTCGAGGCTTCCGTGAAAGGCGAGAAGATATGCGACAGCTGTTACTTCGATTAAAGGGGAAGGTATTCACTACGGCCTCACTGGACTATTTGGTGACCCATACAGCAATTCGTCAATTCAGCGCTAAATCGCTATAATCTTTATTAATTATTCTCACCAGTTTGTCTTACTGCTTTCCAAAAAGCTGCTCCACCTCTTTCTTGAGCTGGCGCCACAAGGGCTTGCATATCCGGTTCTCCGATTTCCTGCGAAGGGCCTTTACCATCTCGTGATAATACCAGGCCTGGCCCTCTCGCCCCCTTTTGAACCGACTCCAAAGCGCATCCCCCACCCTCCTATGTTCCGAGGTCATGGTCCGCACATTGTGGAGCTTGTCCGCACACACCACCAGCCTCACTTCCAGAGGAGCCCTTTTGAGGGATGCAATACTATGGCGCTTCCTTTCCTCCCAAGGCGACGATTTATTGGGCTCAGAGCAGCCTTTCACGATGGAGGCCACCACCTGCCCGAATTCCCGAGAAATGTCCTCCGGGGTAAGGGATGTATCCTCGGCCACGTCATGGAGGATGCCGGCCGCAACCACCTCCTCAAAACACCCGGCCCGAGCAAGGATCATGCCCACGCACAGGGGATGGGTTATATAGGGGAGATCCGTTCCCTTCCGGAACTGGTCCGCATGGGCCTTGACAGCCACCTCGATGGCCCGATCAATCAAGGTATTTTCGGAAAGGGTCAAAGGCATCAGGACACCTCCTGCAGGTCCCCCATACTGGGCCTGCGGTTTTATGATGGTTTCCCATAGATCCCATATGGCTCCATGGGCAGGAAAAAAGGATCATCCGGTTAATGCGTACCGCGAAGGTGACAGGTATGAGGCTAGCAATCGGGAAGGTTGAAGCAGTCTTTTCTTCGATTCCGAGCTTCCCGGCCGGGTGATTTCAAGCAGTTATGGGCGGGTGAAGCCTCCCCCCTCCGCTGTTCTCCTCCGCTCCTTTGGAGCGTCGGAGCCAGGGGGTCCCCCATCCCATAACAGCCTGAAATCACGAAGGCCTCCCAGCAGTCACTCAGAAAAAACCGCTTCACCCTTCGACTTTACAATCATGTTTACTCTTGAGACGAACTTATTAACCGGATGACCCGGAAAAAACAACGCTTGGTTTTTCCTGAAAAATACTGGGGAAAACCTCGTAGTCTTTCAAAAAAGCCTAATGAAACAAAGCTATTATAAGCAAGGTAATCTGGCGGGTTGCGATCAGGTAGGAAGAAAATTTTTTGGCCCGGAGGAAAAAACGTGTTCATCCGGACATCGGATCAAAACGGAGAGACCGGGAATGCCTGGTGTGGGTCTTTCCCCGAAGGGCCTGATAACTGACGTTCAATAATGCACCGAGGGAAAAAGACGCTTGTCCGTATGGGGTAAAAAGAGCGCGGCGATATATTCATCCATGAAGGGCGGATAGATAGAAAGCTCGATATTGGTCATAGAACGGGATATATTGATACACTTTTCAAAGGCATTCTCCGAGAGGAGGCTCAACCGGGCCCCCGTGAGGGAACTGTTCCCGATAAACTGAAGCCTGTGCTCCTCAATGTCCGGTAGCAGGCCGATCCCGATGGCCTTGGGAATATTCAAGAAGCTCCCGAAGCCGCCTGCCACATAAAACCTGTCGATTTGCTCGAAACCGATACCGATATAGTCCGACAAGGCCTTGATGGCCGCAAAAACCGCCCCCTTTGATTTCATGAGGTTATCGATATCGGATTCTGTAATCACCAGGTCATTCCCTGACTCCGACTCGTCCCCGTAAGCCACCACATACTGGGGGACCTCATCTACCACTGAAAACCGGGGATCTTCCCGATTGCGGTCGAATTTTCCGTCAGGGTCGATGACCCCATTTTTCACAAATTCATAGATACAGTCGATCAATCCGGACCCGCAGATGCCCCTCGGCTTGGCATTACCTATGGTGCGGTATTCCAATCGGCCGTCGGTCAACTCGATCTTTTCAATGGCCCCTTTTGTTGCCCGCATACCGCACCGGGTCCCGCCTCCCTCGAAGGCAGGACCGGCGGAGGCTGAACAGCATACCAGCCATTCATTATTCCCGATGGCGATTTCCCCGTTGGTACCAATATCAATGAGCCCGCTGATGGTTTCGCGGTCTGCAATCCCGGATCCCATAACACCGGCCACGATGTCGCCGCCCACATAGGATGCCACACCTGGAATCACTTCCAGCACACCGTGTGAATTTATCCGAATGCCGATCTCCCGGGCAGGGATCTGGGGATAGACGTCAACGGTGGGCACATAAGGCTCCAGCCGAATGGAACACGGCGTAAGCCCCAAAAGGAGATGACTCATGGTGGTATTTCCCGCGGCCACAATCGCGTTGATGTCTTCCGGAGAGATCCCCTGATTGCTGGTGAGCTTTTCAATCAGCTCATTGATATCACTCACCACGGCCTCGTGAAGGGCGGGGAGGCCCCCCTTGTTACAGGCATAAATCATCCGCGAAATAACATCTTCACCATAACTTGCCTGCCGGTTGTGGTTGCCCTCCACACCCAGAACATTACCCGAATTGAGGTCCACAAGCTGGGCCACAATGGTGGTGGTTCCCACATCCACTGCCAGGCCATAGTGCCGCTCTGTGGTATCCTGGGCCTCAATTCTCTGGATACGATAACCATTGGTGACATGGACCAGACTGGCGGTCACTTTCCAGTCGTTTTCACGAAGCCTGTCCGAGAGTTTCTGAAGGCAACTGAGGGGGATATCATAGGTATGCCAGTTGATTTTTTTTCGCAATTCCCGGGCGATACGGTCGATATCCGCAACATTGTCCTCCACGGTGGGCTCAGGCAAATCCAGGAAGAATTTCCTCACCAAAGGCTTGGATTCCAGACCGCCTTCTTCCCCGGCCTCCCCGCTGGTCAGGATCTGGGAGTCCTCGATCCGCGATTCTGGAGGTACCAGCACCTCCAGGTCTTCATTAACCTCAGTCTGACAGGCCAGGACATATCCCTGGGCTAACTCTTCTTCGGAAAAAAAGGATCGCCCCGCCTCACCCGCCGTTACATCTCCTTTGGTAATTCGTACCCGGCATTGGCCGCATACGCCTTCTCCACCGCAGAGATTTTTAATAAACACACCGGCTGCCTCCGCTGCTTCTGCAATGGTTTTGCCGGCATCCACTTCGACTGATTTATTGTCAGGGGCAAAAAAAACCGTATACTGTTCCATGATCCAGCCGCCTCGCTTTCCTGAAAATGCAACAACTCAAAGGGCTCTAAATAATGAGATCCCATTCCCCGGCCTGAGGGGCCATGGGCCTTTCAAATGTCATTTTTGTCTGCCATCATATAACACAGAAGGCGCTGATGTAAAATGAATCCGGCAGGGCCAATAATAGCGGGCTTTTCCAGGAGGGAATGCCCCCATAATTATTGGCGCTATATCATTTTTAGAAAAGTTCCCGCCCATAAAACATTGTCCAATCCACACAATTTTGGTAGTCTGAGGCTCAAAGGCCGGGGAGAGCCCTTTTTAAGGTCTTCTGAGGCCAATTCCGATTGTGCATTCCATGCCATGACAAGGGGGGTCACCATGGAAAGACCCGAAAAAAAACTCACAGTCCTTGATCAGATAACGGCATCTGACAAGGTTCGAAAAAAGATCATTGATACAGCCAGCGTGTTGTACGCCAAAAAGGGATTCCGGGCCACATCCATCCAGGAAATCTCTGAAGAGGCCGGCGTGAGCCTGCCCGTCACCTACCACTATGTAAAACAGAAATCCGAGATCATGCGCCTGATCATGGAAGACTTGCTCCATAACTTCCAGAAAGGGCTGATTAAGGAAATCGAGGGTATTGACAACCCCTTGGAACGGCTTCGCATTGCGGTACACCTCTACCACCGCGTGGTGGACAGGGAAAGGAAAAAGGTTCTCCTGGTCTACCAAAAATCCAGCTCCCTGGACAAGGTCTCAAGGTCAAAGGTGATGCAACTCGAGGTGGATGGGGCCGACATCCTCGCCCAAATTATCCAGGACGGCATAGAACAGGGCGTTTTCAAGGAAGTGGATGTAGACCTGGTGGCCTACGACATCATGATGATGGCCCACATGTGGGTGCTCAAAGGGTGGCACTTTAAGGATCGTCTTACCCTGGAGGAATATATCGACCTACAAATGGCCTCCATTATGGATATCCTGAAAAAATAGACGCTTGCCCTGCCCGGCATGGGGTCATTGAGATGCCAGCTATCTCCTGGGGTGAGTCACATCCTTGGCCTGCCCTGGCGGCTTGCCGAGAAGGGTTGTGTCCATGCCTTCCCTCATGCCCGTTTTTCCCATACACTGGACGAGCGCACAATGATGTCCCGGCTCGGCATTGTCCCCTCCATTTCCCCGATTCACCGCCGGCTTACGCGGAACCGCTGAAAGATCCCTTTTCGAGGATAAGTGATAAGGCCTCATGGGAAAAGTCCGGTCTTGTCCCAATTATCAAATTATTCTAATATGAATTACACAACATGAGAAAGGGAGAATAAAAATATGAAAATTGGAGAGCGAGGTCAAATCACAATCCCCAAAAAACTACGGGAAAAATATGGCCTTTTCCCAAACATGGAGATTGAATTCGTACCCGAAGCGAGCGGCGTTAGAATCCAAAAAAAGACCAAGCAGAGAAGTCCCATTAAAGAAGTCTACGGGATTCTGGGGAAGAAACAGAGAACGGATGAATATATTGAGGAGATTCGAGGGAGATGATTACTTTCGTTGATACCAACATCCTCCTCGATGTCTTTTTACCTGACCCCGTCCATGGTGAGAGTTCTTCAGCCGCGTTGGAGAAAGCGTTTCATGAGGGATCGCTTATAGTAAATGAAATTGTTTATGCTGAGCTTTCACCACAATTTGAGAGGCGTAAGCTTTTGGATGATGTCTTGCGCACATTAGGCGTTCGAATGGTGTTGATTGACACTGAAATCGCCTATTCAGCGGGCCGGAAATGGCAGGCATATCATAAGGCGGGCCGGAAAAGGGCTCGCATTATTGCGGATTTTCTGATCGGTGCCCACGCGCTTCTCAAGGCGGACAGGCTCCTCACAAGAGACAGGGGTTTTTACAAGGAATATTTCGAAAGTCTTGTCATCTTGAACCCTCAAGTCCAGGCCGGAGGCTGAAAGGCGAAATTAAAGAGGATGGTCTCCGGCACTTCAAATAGAGGCGCCTGAAAATGGATCAAAGGGAAAAATCCATGGGATGACACCAAAATTCCCCACCAGTCAGCCTCTGTTCCCGCCATGCTGCCAGGATCCGCTATTGATATTATAGCGGGCCACAAATTGATACCCGTTGTTTCTGACCTCGATTCCCAGAGCCACCGTGGTGGTGGAAGGATCAAGCCCTTCAATCACAACCTCACTGGCTTCCCAGCTCTGACCGGTCAGTTCATTTTCGATAGCGGCCTCAAGGATCAAGGCATTATGGTAGGTGCGGCCCTCGTAGGTCCCGTCAAACCAGGTTCCGTCCACCCAGGCCGTGACCGACGGTGCATCCATACCGTTTCCGATGCTGAACTCATAATATTTTCCGGTCTGCCCCGCATTTTTGAAATTGAAAAACCGGACCTCCATGGTCCAGTCCCTGCTGGAAGCCCCACCAAAATAAATGGGGAAGACGCCGTCCTTTCCCATCAAAGCGGTATTTGACCCGTTGATCCCGATGGTGCAAACCCCCCCGCTTAAATGAATACGGGAGTCTGGGAAGATGGTTTCCAGGGCATACAGCCTGTAAGGATCAGTCGGTTCGGAAGGGGCCCGGCTCACCCTTTTCTATCGCTTTCGCCCTATCCGCTAAAGAAAGGCACGATCCTTATCGACACTGACTTAGAATTATCTCCCTTCAAAAACCGGCTCTCTTTTTTCAAGAAAAGCCTTCGGCCCTTCTGAAGC
>CAZNLL010000141.1:0-9529 GCA_964573885.1 uncultured Desulfobacteraceae bacterium
GAACAACATGGTTGGAAGACCTTTGATCAGTCAGTAAGGATCTTAGACATATCATTAAAACAGCCGCAAACATAACTTCCTTGTGGGACCATGACGTAGCGTGACATCCATAAAATAGGTAAGAAAGATAAAAGGAATTATGAAACAGAGATTCATTCAGGCAATCCTGCTGCTTGTCGTCGGGGTTGTGCCCTTCAGCAACGGTTTGGTAAAAAGAGGTGAAGCAGAGACGGCGGTGAGTGAAGAGGCCTGTGTAATGACCGGTCTACCTTCAACTTCTCCCATGTTTGCCACTCCCAAAAACTTCTATATTTGGCTGTCATCGAATCCGAGTGATGCTACGGGGCTGTCTCCGGGACCGGCGACAGAGGTTTTCAGCCAGGCCATGAAAAAGATGGCTGATTGTGCGCCTAAGAGCTGGCCAGAGAATGGGGCGAAGGTCACCTCGCGTGGAGTATCCGGCTCTACTGATCCGGTTTACTCCCCTTCTGGTATTAATCTCCTGGATCAGGTCTGGCTGGATAATATGTACTACGATATTTCATATGCCTCGCAGATGTATCAGCAGGGAGTTCCGATGGGTGGGCCGCAAATCTATGAACTTAACCGAACCTATCTGCTTTGCCTGAACTACAATCTGCTAAACACATCTACAAACCTGACACAGGCGCAACTGGCGGAAATGTCCGATATCGCTTTTTTCCTAAGTGGCTGGTTTGCACCAGGCGGAAACGGGGGCAGTTGTGTCCTTACTCAGATCAGGGGCTCAGGATCCCTTGATATCTGCGGTACGTCGCTTGAAGGATCGCTAGCCTCCATCTTTAAACCGGACCGGTCGGGGCAAAACCTTGCTGCTGCTATGGCGTTTCTGGTAAATCATCCCTCGAATCGGTTGGCGACTCTGAAGGCCATTCAGATCGATCCTGCCAGGTGCCCGTCTTCGATCTCACCCAACACGAACCCGTATACCGCTCTCAGTGATTTGGCGAAGGGGCTTATAAGCGATTTAGAGGGAGCGAAAGGAATGAAGCCCTTTAAAGTTGCCCCAGACATGAGCACCATTTCCGAGATGGTGCCAGTTTCTGCAAGAAGTCAATATATCAAGCATTATAACGGCATAAAAGAAAAGTGGGTAGCCGGGAGCTTTTTTAAGTCAGCCGTATATGGTTTCGAATCCATGGGAGCGACCTATGGCCTGATGGGTTGGAGAGGGGTCGCCCTTCAATTCATGTCCCATGTCAGAGCAAAGGGAATTCATAACCCGAAACTCGGTGATTTTCTCGAAGCAGCCAATCCCAAACCCACGGGTTATTACTCAGCCACAGTCCTTTTCAAACAGGATATAAAGGGCTTGTCTTCCCCAGACACGATATTATCCAGCATGAGTGAAGAGGATTTCGCCCCCTTGACTGAGTACAGCATCTTTTACGTTGAGCCTACATCAATCGAACCTTAAGAGGCGTGTTGGGGGTGTTGTTGACTTCTGTGAATAAGTGGAATTCTTTATGCCGGTTGGGGGTGGGCCGCCGCAAATATTTGTCCTTACCCGAAGGGTTTGTGCGGCATTTCATGGGACAGGGGAAGAGGTTTTGCCTCCGGCAAAGTATAAGGGGAAAGGATTGTCATAGAGATGGGATGTGGTCTGTGATATGTATTAAGTTTTGAACGGATGGACATCCCTCACAGCAAGCATAGGAAAAGGGCCTATCGTCTGAGAGACTGAGAGGAGCAGAATATTATGGCTCAAGAGCATGTACCTGCGGATTATACCAAGATGGACCTTTCAGAGGCAAAGCGCTTTGACAAAATGGTCAGAGAAAACTTCACGGCAGCGATTGTCTCTACAGTGAAGCAAATTGTCGAGGATTATGGTGTGTTGGGAGGTATAGCCGTTGATGTCGGTTCCGGCACGGCCCTTTTTGCAATTGAGTTATGCAGACACACTGAGTTGAAGATACATGCCCTGGAAAAAGAGCGCGCCATCTATGAAGTAGCGTGCGAGAACATTAAATGGGAAGGACTGACAGAGAGGATAACTCCGGTCCTGGGTGATGCGAATGATTTGCCTTTTGAGAGCGAATTTGCGGATTTTGTAATCAGCAGAGGTTCATACCATTGTTGGGAAGATAAGGAGCGGGTATTTGGAGAGATTTATAGGGTTTTAAAAAGGGGGGGCATTGGCCTGGTTGGGGGCGGGTTCGGACGATATGTCACCGGGGAGGAATTAAAGAGGATGAAAGCCCTGAGAGACCGCTCTTTGAAAGAGGATGCAGGAGCCTACAGCTCACCTGAGATTTTAAGGGAGATTATAGATAAAGCGGGCATACCAAATTTCAGTATACTTGATGACCCGGCAGGTTTTTGGGTAGAGATAAAGAAATAGAAGCGGAGATCCCTATCTGGCTGGAGAGGTGTGGGAGGGGCCGATGGGCGATCCGGCCGTCGATTCAAACGATTTGTTATAAGGTAAGGTATCCGGGCGTGAGGCTATCCAATGAAAGGAGGATGAAATGACTTTCTGGAACTTAGGCACCCTACAATTGGAAGAGTTCCGGCCAGGTATTATGAGCAAGGCGGAAATTGGAGATAACTTGATTATGGTATGCATGGAAATTGGTGCAGAAAAAGAAGATACAGGGCACGAACATTCTTTTGACCAGTGCGGTATTGTCCTAGAGGGCCAAATAGAAATGTTTGTAGGCGAAGACCGTAGGATACTCAGCGCCAACGAGTCCTATTTCATACCGTCAGGGGAAAAACATGGTTGGAAAACCTTTGATAAGTCAGCAAGAATCTTAGACGTGTCATTAAAAGAGCAGTATAAATAAGTTCCTTTTATTGTTCGCCTTGAGGAGGTTGTTGACAAAATAATATCGGAGGTTTTAAGTGAAGGCCGGTTATTATCAGTTTTCCCCGGAATTTGGCAAGCCGTCTCAAAACCTGGAAAGAATCTGTACAGCCCTCTCCGGAGTAGAAGCGGACATCATGGTTTTACCTGAACTGGCTTTCACGGGGTACTATTTTGAGGATCGGCATGAACTCCAATCGGTGGCAGAAAATGTTTCGGAATCGTCGACTGTCAGATCCTTGTCTCATCTTTGCCAAGAAAACGGCGTCTATCTTGTTACTGGATTTGCCGAACGGGAAAGAGACAACCTTTACAATAGTGCACTACTGATCGGCCCAGATGGTGTGATCCACACGTACCGAAAAGTTCATCTATTCAATACCGAAAAAGAATACTTTGATCCCGGAAATACGCCTCTGGACACCGTGGAGATTCGGGGTGCCAGAGTTGGCTTAATGATCTGCTTCGACTGGGTGTTTCCGGAAGTCGCCCGGACGCTTGCTCTGGGAGGAGCAGACCTGCTGTGTCATCCCTCCAATTTGGTGCTCAATTACTGCCAAGAAGCCATGCGGACCCGATGTCTTGAGAACGCCGTATTTTCAGTAACCGCCAATCGAACGGGCACTGAAATTCGTCCCCGTGGCAAATTGACCTTTACGGGGCAGAGCCAGATTATCGGGCCAAAAGGAGATGTGATCGCCAGGTCCGACTCGGAAAGGGAGGAATTGGTCTTTCACGAGATCGATATCAATGCTGCACGAAATAAATTTTTCACTGACAAGAATGACTTATTTAATGATAGGCGTCCGGAGTATTATGCCAGCATTGTCGGGAAATGATACAAAATCCAATCCCTCATGAAAACCGGGGGGCCTGGATGGTTCAGGAAATCCGTCCGGTTATTGCAGGGCATATTAGTGGACAAGTGATATGCGCTCAAGGATCCAAAGCATTGGTGAGAGGGAACAGAAAAGTAGGAGTTGCTTCATTATGACTGAGACGCTGGACTATGAGAAGGTGTATCGGGAGTTCTCTTGGGACAAGTGTATGCATGAATATTTGGATTGGCCTAAGAATGGGTATTTCAATATCACCCATGAGGCTATTGACAGGCATGCCGGTGATCCCAAGAAAGTGGCTATTTTCTATATCTCGGCTGATGGGGGGGAAGAAATGACGACGTCATCTCCAGTTCCGGTTATAGAATCGGTCCGGCTGAGGTGGAGGCGGCGGTTATGAAACATCGCGCAGTGGCGGAAGTGGCGGCGGTGGGCAAGCCCGATCAATTGCGCACAGAGCTCGTTGTGGCATTCGTGGTCCTCAAAACCGGTTATGAGCCGTCACCCCAGCTGGCTGAGGAAATTCAAAAACAAGTCAAGGCCTCTTATGCCGCCCATATTTATCCGAGGGAAATCGAGTTTGTATCCGAATTGCCCAAGACGGAGAGCGGGAAGATTATGCGGCGCGAACTGCGCAAGCGATTCAAATGAGCGGGAACTGAGGGCCATATATGGAGTAGCGTTCGTGAACATTAGAAATGAAGAATTCAAAGAAGAGCCTTAAACAAGGGGTTCCCAGTGAAAAGGATAAAAGGGAGGGTTGCCATCTGGGGAAATAGGTGCTAGCCTGCGGGCCTATTACCGCAGCCAACAAGGCCGCTGCTTTCATCAGAGAGGTTAACCATGAAAAAGTCCATTATCCTGTATACGGTTGCAGGGTTGCTTTTGTGGATGGTTTTTTTGACTGCCCCCAGTACCCGGGCGGGGGCCTTCATGATAGGCATGGGCGACAGCATCGGCGAGGGGGTTCAATCCGCGGATGCGAGCTTCAGGACCCAGCCCTTCACCTATCTTCATCTCCTGGCCCAGCAGATGGGCGCTCCTTTTCCCTTACCCTGGATCAAGAGCGGGCCTGCGGGATTGGTGGGGGACATGCATGGCCGGTCCCGGCTTTTCCCGTTTTTCCGGTCCGTGAACCTTGCCGTATCCGGGGCCACCGTGCATTCCCTCCTCTATGACCGGGCCGACGCCAGTACCGTGAAAGAGATCGCTTCTGAGACGGACCTGGTTCTCTTCCCGAGGCAGGGGAGCCAGATGGAAGTGGCCGAGTCCCTGGCCCTGCCCCTGGCTGTTTGCTGGATCGGGAACAACGACGTCCTTTCCGCGGCCATCTCCTTTAATCACCTGGACGCCTCTCAAATGACGCCTGTGGCCGACTTTGAGAGGGACTTTACGGAAATAGCGGCGAGATTGGCGACAGAAAAGGTGGTCATCTTCGGCACCATCCCGGATGTGACGAATATCGGTTTTCTCATGGACGGGGAGGACCTGATCAAGTTTCTAGGCTCCGACTACGGCCTGCCTTCGGGGGACTATACGAGCATTGTGGTGATGCTTATGATCCGGTTTGGCTTTGATGACGGAAGCCTTCTCCGAAACCCCGACTACGTGCTGGATGCGGCAGAGGTCCAATTAGTCCAGGAGCGGACCGGGGTCTTTAATGAGTTCATCCAGGAGGTAAGTGAAGGTTATGGAATGCCGGTGGTGGATGTGCACGCCCTTTTTGAGCAGATTGCAGCCAATCCTCCGGTCTTTTTCGGCATCCCCATCACCCCCCGTTTTCTGGGGGGCGGGTTCAGCCTGGACGGGGTTCATCCTTCAAATATCGGACACGCCTTGCTGGCCAATGCCTTTATTGAGAAGATAAACAGCCACTTCGGGACTTCTATCCCCCTCATCAGCGAGGCGGGCCTGGAACAGGTCTTTCTGGCCGACCCCTTTGTGGACAAAGACGGAGACGGCCGGGTCCGGGGCCGACCCGGAGCAGGCCTGCTGGAGACCATGGGGCCTTTGCTGGGGCTTTCCGGTGATCGGGACGAGCTTAAGCCCGAGTCTTTTGAACAACCCCCTCCCGCGAGGTTGAGACAACAATTCATTCATCAGTACAACCTCTTTTCAGGAAAGGCGCCTTTGCCCGGTTCCGGATGGAGCAGGGGACAGGTCATTAAGGCCTTCAGGAACATCATTAACCCGAAAACCCAATAACCCGCGCTTGCACGTCTATTGAGGAGATGACTATGGCTTACACCACCCTTATCCTCGAGAAAAAGGACGCCGTGATGAGCGTGGCCCTGAATCGGCCGGACAAACTCAATGCCATCAATCATGAACTCCTCCTGGAGTTGGGAAAGGCCGTTGATGAAATCAACGAGATGCAAGAGGTCCGGGTGGTGGTCATCAAGGGGACGGGAAGGGCCTTTTCATCGGGTACCGACCTCCAGTCCCTGGGAAGCAGCAAGATCGACCGGGGACACGCAGGATTCCGATATCACCTGGGCCGTTTTCAGCAGGCCTACAACAGCCTAGAAAGGCTGGAGAAGCCGGTGATCGCCCAGATCCACGGCTATGCCCTGGGAGCGGCCATGGAACTTATCCTGGCCTGTGACTTCCGAATAGCGACCCTCAACACCCGTTTCAGTCTCCCGGAGGTGCTCTATGGTATTGTCCCGGACCTTGGGGGCTGCCAGAGGCTTGTCAGGGCCGTAGGGCTGCCCAAGGCCAAGGAACTGGTCATGACCGGGAGGGCCCTGGACGGCGCGGAAGCGGCTCACATAGGCCTGGTGACCAAGGCGGTGGAAGAGGAGAGGCTGGAAGAGGAGGTCAACCAGTGGTGTGCCATGTTCCTGAGACTGCCTCCTCTGGCCGTGGGGCTGGCAAAGCGGGTGGTGGACAAGGGCCTGGACAGCGATCTTATGTCAAGCCTTGACCATACGTCGCAGGTACAAAGTATGTTGCTCAAATCGGAGGATTTCAGAGAGGCCATCACGGCCAAACTGGAAAAGCGCGCCCCCCACTTCAAGGGTAAATAAGGGGGAGGGAAAGGGGGTTACTAAGAGGCCTCTAAAAACCTGGACATCAGAAGAGAATGCCCCTCTTCAATATCGCACAGGAGATCATAAATTTTCTCCCCTTCCGCTTCTTTTCTGCAGACAAGCTCGGCGATCAGGGGAAGTCCTTCGTCTTTCATGATTTGCACAAACCACGCAAAAGAGATCAATCCTTTTATGGCGTCAATACTGTCGGCCAACCTTAATTCCGAATTGAGAGGCGTCCGAAGGTGATCCCAGATTTTTGACAGGGTGGGTTCTTCCCGGGTTTCATCCTTGCCCCCGATACGGCCTATGACGGCGCTGATAGAAGACGGCTCCGTGCCTGTTGCAGAAATACCGGGAATTTGGTCCACAAGCCATGAAGGGACTCTCCACTCCTCAAAGAGGTGCCTCATATGCTGGGGGATAAAGCCGCTCCATCGGGTGAGCTCCACCCTCAGGTTATTGAGGACGACCCTATGTTTTGTGATATCCACCAGAAGAATCCTCAGCGTTTCCATTTCCTTGGGTGAAACCCCCGCCTCCTGACGGCCCTGAACCTCTTTTTCCGCCTCCATGATCTTGTCGGTAAGGGTCTGGGTCCTCTTATTAAGGTTGGTAAGGAGCTCATTGAAGCGGGCTTTATAAGCTTCCAGCTCAGACTCTACAGAGGCCATATCCGTTTCGATCTCTTTCAAGTAAGTCCCTAAGGATCGGCCTGACAAGAGCGCCAACTGTCCCAGCTGTTCATCAAGTCCCGGAACCATTTCCACTCCCCTGTTACCGTTTTTGTGTTTTCTGGATCCGGGCCCAGGTATCCCGCAGTGTAACGGTCCGATTAAAGACCAGGTTTTGGGCGGAAGAATCCACAGGGTCCACACAAAAATAACCCAATCGCTCAAACTGATAACGGGCACCCGGCTTGGCACCGGCCAGGCTGGGTTCCACGCGACAAGAGGCTAAGTCTTCCAGGGAATTGGGGTTTAAATGGCTTATGAAATCCGCGCCTTCCCTTTCATCACCGGGGTTGTCTTTCAGAAAGAGATGGTCGTAGAGACGGACACGGGCTTCAATGGCGTGGGGGGCGGAGACCCAGTGGAGGGTCGCCTTCACCTTTCTGCCGTCCGGGGCGCCGCCTCCCCGTGTCTCCGGGTCATAGGTACAGTGTACTTCCTCGATCCGGCCGGTTTTCTCGTCCTTGACCACGTCCACGCATTTGACAAAATAGGCGTATCTCAGACGCACCTCCCTGCCGGGGGCCAGGCGAAAGAACTTCTTGGGTGGGTCTTCGAGGAAATCGTCTTGCTCAATGTAAAGGACACGGGAGAAGGGAATCTTGCGCACTCCCATGCCTGGATCCTCTGGGTTATTGATTGCATCCAACTCTTCCACCTCACCTTCAGGGAAGTTGTCGATAACCAGGCGAAGGGGACGAAAAACAGCCATGACCCGGGGCGCCCGCTTGTTCAGGTCCTCCCGGACGCAGTGTTCCAGGAGGGCCACATCCACCATGCTGTCGCGCTTGGCCACGCCGATGCGGTCACAAAAATCCCGGATCGACCGGGGGGTATAGCCCCTTTTGCGCAGCCCCGAAATGGTGGGCATCCGGGGATCATTCCAACCGCTGACATACCCTTCTTTTACCAGGCGGATGAGTTTTCGCTTGCTCATGACCGTACGGGTGAGATTGAGACGGGCGAATTCAATCTGCTGGGGGTGGTAGATCTCGAGCTGGTTCAGAAACCAGTCGTACAAAGGGCGATGGTCTTCAAACTCCAGGGTACAGATAGAATGGGTGATCCCTTCGAGGGAATCGGACTGCCCATGGGTCCAGTCATAGGTGGGATAGATACACCACTTGTCTCCGGTCCTGTGATGGGGGGCGTGAACAATGCGATACATGACCGGGTCGCGCATGTTCAGATTGGGATGGGCCATATCAATTTTTGCCCTGAGCACCCGCGCTCCGTCCTCAAATTCACCGGCCCTCATGCGCTGGAACAGGTCCAGGTTTTCTTCCGGAGAACGGTTTCGGTAAGGGCTGTCCTGACCGGGTTCGGTGAGGGTTCCCCGGTAGGCCCTGATCTGCTCCGGGCTCAGGTCACAGACGTAGGCCTTTCCCTTTTTGATGAGCTCGATGGCGAAATGGTAGAGCTTTTCAAAGTAGTCCGAGGCGTAATAAAGGCGGTCCTCCCAGTCAAATCCGAGCCATCTTATATCCTCTTTGATGGATTCGATGTACTCGGTCTCTTCCTTGCTCGGGTTGGTATCATCGAAGCGGAGATTGCAGAGCCCGTTATACTCGGAGGCGAGGCTGAAATTCAGGCAAATGGACTTGGCATGGCCAATGTGAAGATACCCGTTGGGCTCGGGCGGAAACCGGGTGTGAACCCGGCCCCCGTTCTTATTGGTTCTCAGGTCTTCCTCAATGATGACACGGATAAAATTAAGGCCGCTTCTTGATTCCTTGTTGTTCATGGTTGGGGACCCCTCTTTCCCTTTGATCCTCTCCGCCGGCCCTCTTGGCCGTTTTTGGGAACTTTAGCACATTTTCTTCCTGCAGGATAGCCCCCAAACCGTGATGGTGAGCTATTGTTGGGGCCACGGATTAAGGGGGTGAAAGGCCCGCAGGGGGTATTTTCCCAAGACCTTGACAGGCGAAAGGGCATTAGATATAGAGAACCAATTGACCGGAACTATTACGATTGTTCGTTCTAAAGTCCATGCCCTGCTCAAGCAGGGGAGGAAGGAAAAGCCTATGAAATTACATGAATATCAAGCGAAGGATATTTTGGGCAAATCGGGTATTCCCA
>CAZNLL010000142.1:0-9283 GCA_964573885.1 uncultured Desulfobacteraceae bacterium
ATATCTATTTTGAGAACAAGGACGACATCCTGATCTCCCTTTTTGAGGAACAGATGCAGGCGGTACTGGATAATATGGTGGCGCAGATTTCAGAGCAAAAGGACCCTATCAGGAAATTTGAGAGATTCGCCTTGACCCACCTCCAGCTCATTGAAGACAATAAGAATATGGCTGAGATCATCCAGGTGGAGGTCCGACAGAGCAGCAAGTTTATGAAGGAATACAAGAACGAGAAATTTGCTCAGTATCTTGACCTTATTGCGGAAATTATCCGGGAGGGACAGGAAAAGGGGGTTTTCAATAAGGATATCATCCCAGGGGTGGCAAAACGCGCGTTTTTTGGTGCCCTGGACGAAATGTCCAGGTTCTGGGTATTGTCAAGTCGAAAGCAGTATGGTATCAAGACCGCTGCAAAGCAGATCAGTGGTTACTTTTTAAAAGGTATCACCCGTACCAGCTCTTCACCCCCTTTGGGGTCGGAGCCATAATTTGTTCCCTTAAAGTTCCTAAGGGGAAAGGAGGAGAAAGTGAATATCATTGCTTGCATAAAACAAGTGCCCGATACGGAGACACAGATTAAGGTGGCCCCCGATAAAAAGTCCATTGTCAAGGACGACATCAAGTGGGTGATGAATCCTTATGATGAATTCGGGGTGGAAGAGGCCCTGCGTGTTAAGGAAAAATTCGGGGGAGAAGTGACCGTCGTGGGCCTTGGCCCGAAAAGGGTGACTGAATCCATCCGTACCGCCTTGGCCATGGGTGCTGACAAGGGCATACTCATTGTTGACGACGCCCTGGAAGGGAGCGATTCCCTGGCCACGGCAAAGGCCTTGGCCGCGGCCATCAAGGATCTGGATTACGACCTGATCTTTGCTGGTCAGCGAGGGGTGGACGATGATTTGGGCGTTGTGGGGGCTGCATTGGCGGAGTTCTTAGGAATCCCCCAGATTTCGGTGGTGGTAAAGGTGGACGTGGCCGAGGACGGCAAATCTGTCAGGTGCAACAGGCCGGTGGAAGGCGAAGTATTGGTGATTGAGTCCAGCCTTCCTGCGCTCGTCACGGCACAGAAGGGATTGAATGAGCCGAGATATGCCTCGCTCCCGGGGATCATGAAAGCAAAAAAGAAGCCTCTTGAAGAGAAGAGCCTCGCTGATCTTGGACTGGATTCCGCCGAATTTGGCGAGGAGGCCAGGAAGGTGAAGATCATGGAGATGACCCCGCCTCCTGAGCGGGCTGCAGGGAAGATTATTGAGGGTGAGACACCCGAGGAAAAAGCGGCTGGACTGGCCAAGCTGCTACATGAAGAGGCAAAGGTCATTTAAGATCCTGCAAGGAACTGATTTTTTGAAGCAAGGAGATATCAAAGATGGCACAGGGAGTTTTCGCAATAGCAGAACAGAGAGAAGGAGAAATCCGGAAAGTCACCTATGAAATCGTAAGCGAAGGGCGTCGGTTGGCTGACGCCCTGGGACAGGAACTCACAGCGGTACTCCTCGGTTCTGGTATCAAGGATAAGGCTGGTGAACTGGCCCATTACGGCGCCGACAAGGTCTTGGTGGCCGATGATCCCAAGCTGGGAACCTATACCACGGATGCATACGTGACCGTCATTGCCGATCTGGTGAAAGATAAGGACCCGGCAGTGGTGTTGGGAGGAGCCTCTTCACAGGGAAAGGATCTTATCGCCCGTTTATCGGCCCGGTTGGGGGTAGGTATGGGCCAGGACTGTACGGCCTTTTCTGTGGAGGATGGAAAGTTTACCGCCGTGAGGCCCGTCTATGCAGGCAAGGCCTACACCAAGGTCTCCTTTGAGAACAGCATGCCCCAGATCGCCACGGCCAGACCCAATGTGATGACCATCAGTGAGCCCGACACCTCAAGGTCTGCCGAAGTTATTGATGCCCCCGTCAGCTTGGATGAAGGTGCCCTCAAGACAAAGGTCGCTGACGTGATGAAGGATGAAAGCGGCAAGGTCGACCTCACCGAGGCCGATAAGATCGTATCCGGCGGCCGAGGCATGAAGGGGCCTGAGAATTATAATATCCTGGAAGAACTGGCGGATCTGATCGGGGCCAGCGTTGGGGCTTCTCGCTCGGCCGTGGACGCCGGTTGGAGACCCCATTCCGACCAAGTGGGTCAGACGGGAAAGGTGGTTTCACCAAACCTCTATATTGCGTGCGGGATTTCGGGGGCCATACAACATCTGGCGGGTATGAGCACCTCCAAGGTAATCGTGGCCATCAACAAGGACCCGGACGCTCCAATATTTCAGAAGGCCGACTATGGGGTTGTGGCCGATCTCTTTGATGTGGTTCCAGCCCTGACCGAAGAGGTGAAAAAGTATCTCTAAGAGGAGTTGAAAAGTCCCGGCCAGGGGGGTCGGGACTTTTTTCAAACCAGGTCCAGGAATTCTTCCAGGGAGAGGCGCTCCAGTTCCCTGGTGAATTCCTCCTCCCTTGAGGGAAAGGCCTTGTTTAGGTCTTGTTCTGAACGGGGGCTGATAAGCCGTATAAGTGCTTCCCTGGTGGGGTTTTCCAGCCACGCCTTGACCAAGTCCACGGGTTTTCGCACCTCCTCAAGCTCCTTCCACATGGCCAGGGCGATCTGCTCCGGGTTGCCTGAGGCCAAATGGGGCGCCGAGAAGTACCTATCCAGGATGACGGCCAAAGGGGTGTGTAGGTGGTTCTCCAAAAGGTGGACTACCTTGAGCAGATAGGCCTGACCATAGACCTTTCCACTAATGGCCGAGGTCTCCTTATTGATGAAAACGCCATATTTGAGGCGCATGGCAGAATTCCCTTTAAGGGGCTCGGGCACCCATGGTCTATAAAGTGTCCTATCTTGGGCACTGGTAAGGGCCTTTTTCAGGTCTTCCTCGGGTCCGGGCGGGGGCAGGATCTTTATGCGGGTTCCCGGTTCTAGAGAATGGAAGGTCCCATTTTCAGTGGTTAGCCCTATCTCATGGTGCCCGCACCGCGGGCACTTTCGTGATGTAACCCTCCCTGTTAGGGACTCTCTGTCCATATCCACGCCTTACCCGCTGAGAAAAAAGGCCCCCGCTAAAGCCGGGGGCCTTCTCCGGATGTGCCGTTACTTATGTCTTTTACTCTTTCCTCCTAAATATGTGGAGGGAATAGGTCTATTGTAACGAACACCCCAGATATCATCATTGAAAATGCAATCTATATGCCATGAGACCCGGATCCCGGTTATCACCTTATGACAAACACTTAGAGGGGAGGCCGCTGCTTGGCCCGTGGTACAGTGTAGATTTTTCAACACAGAGACCGTATTGCCTCAGACACACTGGCCTGGGTTGCCAAAGCCCACCCGCATCAACCCCTCAAAGGGAGGTAAAGGCTGTTCCTTTTCAAAGGAAAAAATGGTATTATTATTTGATTGACAAAAGAGGGGATATCAATAAATTGTATCCCTGTTGTTTGAGTCTTGGCGGTGTAGCTCAGTCGGTCAGAGCATGCGGCTCATATCCGCAGAGTCACTGGTTCGAATCCAGTCACCGCCACCACCAAACAGGTTCGCTTCCCTTGACATTTCCAGAGGCCGTCTTACTTTACAAAGTGTGTGGATTCGGAAATCAAGTTTTTTTGAAATGGCTTTGTCCTATTTTAATGATCATGATTTCATGGCGGTAAGTGAGTCCCTGGACATTGCAGAGGACAAAACAGGGAGTTTTTACAAATTTTCTTTTGGCCAATGGAAAAGGCACCATTATGACGTAAAAACCTTGTCGTCCCTCCGGGGTGAGGAAGTCAGCGATCATGCCTTTGCCTTGCTCAATCGGCGGGCGAGGGGAGTCAGTTCCTTTGATTTGAGCACGAAAAAGCGCGATTTCTATTATATTTGCCTGCAGGATCACCAGATCCTGAAGGCCTTGAAGCGGGACAAGAGCCTCCGGCTGTTGCCTTTACTGGTATATATCCTGACCCACGAATTGGTCCACATTGTGAGATTTTGCAACTTTTTTCAAAGATTTGATGTCACCGGGGCCGGCAGGGAACGGGAGGAACAGGTGGTTCATGCCACAACCTTCGAAATTTTGAAAGATGTTTGCCTCCCTCAACTGGACTATGTGCTTGATGTATACCACCGCCACAGGATATGCGAGCTGGGCCATGCTGAAGGCGTTAATTGATTGAAAAGGAAGAGGAGAGAGAATAAAGGATGCCGATTTACGAATATGAATGCACAAAATGCGGTCATGTTTCTGAGGTCTGGCAGAAATTTTCCGACCCCCCTGTGGTGCAATGTGACCTATGCCATGGTAAGATGAAAAAACTGGTCTCTCAAAGCGCTTTTCATCTAAAGGGAACAGGGTGGTATGTCACTGATTATGCATCCAAATCGGGTGGCGGCAAGGCAAAGGATTCGAGCCCGCCGAAGGAGACTTCCAAGGGCGAGACAAAAAGCGGTGCTGGGAGCAGTGCCGCCAAGAAGGAATCTTCCGATTCCTGAAACAGCGCAAAAGGTCGCAAACCTATTGGGTGACTCAGCGTATGGCCAAGGCTTGGGACAGCGGGAGAGTTCAAGAAAAACTGATTAAGCAGCTCGACCGACAGGAGAAGCAGGTCGCCTTTCAAAGGGACAGGTTTCTCCGTTTCAAACTCTCTGAAATCCACAGCAGGCTGGTTCAGACCCTGCTCATTGAGAAAGTCATCGAAACGGACAATCCGACGGCCATCTCTGATGCCATTCTCAAGGGTTTGAAGCAGGCCATGAAAAGCTCTGAGTTTGATTTCAAATATTTTATCGCCCCTATCCGCTCCCTGGTGCCTCGTCCCAACCCCTATTCTCTTTACATGACCCAGTATATCATGGAAGTCCTGATCAAAGATCCCAATGTTATCGAGATTTATGGCTCGGACGACGAGATTTATCGTATTGTGGACCGGGTCATAAACCGGGGAAAAGCGCAGTTCGATCGTACAGAAGAGGAGATTTTAAATCAGCTTGCCCGGGACAAGTCCTTGACCCCCGGGACGAGGGATTACGAAATAGCCCTGGACCAACTCCTTCGAAAGCGATTAGGGGAGCCTCAGAAGTAGGGGCCAGACCTTTTCACAGGGGTGATGAAAAGGGGCCATTTTCTATGCAAGCCCGATAGGGGTGGATGCGCCCCTGCTTGCAGTCCGGTCAGTAGATGTGCCGCATAGGCGGCCCTGCCAGGTATTCTTCCTCTCCAGTTTTTCCTGAATATAGTGCAGGTTCCGGGCTTTTTCTTGGGCCCAAGAGGGGGCTATAAGCTCGGATCTCACAGGATCTCCAGTAAGGCGATGAATGACCATGTGTGACGGGATGCGTTCAAGAAAGTCCACCACCAGTTCCGCGTATTCATCCCTTTCCAGACACTGAAATTCTCCCCTTTGATAGCGCCTGGCCAGGGCGGTCCCTTCAACCACATACAGGAGATGGATCTTGACCCCTTGAACAGGGAGGTTGGATAGGAACCGGGCGGTTTCCCGGATCATCTTTGGGCTTTCCCCTGGCAGGCCCAAAATGACATGAGCACATATGTTCAGGCCCCATGTGCGGGCCATGAGGACGCTCCCTTCAAAACAGGCCACATCATGACCCCGGTTTATTGTCTTGAGTGTGGCGTCATGGGCGGACTGGAGGCCGTACTCGATCCAGACGAGATAGCGGCTCTTATAGGCGGCCAGGAGACTCAGGATGTCCGTATCCACGCAATCCGGCCTGGTGGCCACTGAAAGACCCACCATACCCTCGTGAGCGAGGGCCCGGTCATAAAGGGCTTTTAATCTGGGAACCGGGGCGTAGGTATTGGTAAAGGATTGAAAATAGGCGATGAACTTCTTGGCCTTATAGCGCTGTTCAATAAAGCGCTTGGCCTTTAGGATCTGCTGGTCAATGGACATGCCCCGGTTTATCTTGGCCCCGGTGCCTGAGCCGCGGGAATCACAAAAGATGCAGCCCTCGGTAGAGAGGGTCCCGTCTCTATTGGGGCAACCGAGACCTGCATCCAGGGAGATCTTTTGCACCCGTTCCCCGAAGCGTTCCCTGAGGGTGGTGTTAAGGTCCCGATATCTTTTCACGACCCAGGTCTCCAAAAAAAGCACAGGTAATTAAGGACCCCCAGTCGTGGGTCCCCTTTGGGGATCCCTAAAGAGGAATGTTTAAATATAGTAAGGAATGGGGGCAGGGAAGATCAAGCTTTTTAAGACAGAGGGCCCGGCCCCCTTCAGGGGGAGGACCGATCATACTCCGAGTGACGGATAGATCTGGCCGTATGCAGGGCCTTGAAAGATAAGATCAGGGCCAGGCAAGAGAACAAGAGACAGGAAACCCTGACCAAACCCCTCAAAAGGCTCCCCAGACCGGGGGAAAAGAGCGGATCCATTTGACCGGTTAAGGATACTTCTCCCGAGGGCGGGGCCACGGGCTTGGGCTTTTCCGAGGGCGGGGCAAAGGCTTTTTCTTCTTTTCTCAGGGGAAGGCGTGCAGTTTTCCCGGGCTCTTTCTTTTTCTGATGCCTTACCTCTCCTTTTGGATATTTCTCCAGGAGGCCTTCCCTAAGATACAGGGGGTCTTTATCCGCCGCCTTGGGACCCTCCTCCGTCACCTTAAGCGGTTTTTTTTCGCCCTCTTTCCGTTTTTGGTGCAAGGGTATGGTTTCAGAGGCCTTGGGCGCCTGCGTTGTTTCCTGGTGCTTGGGGGCCGGAGAGGTATCCGTGGCCGCTTCTTCCTCTACCGCGGGTTTATCCGTCGGGTTGGGAGTGTTCCCAAGAGGGCTCAAAAATTTTGAGTACATCCACCCTTCCCGGGTCGTCCCCTCCGCGTGGGGCAGAACCCGGTACCAGCCCTTATGCTCACCTTTTACGGTAACCTTTTCGGCAGGATAGAGTACTGTGATGATCTCAGCATCCAACCTGGGGCCGGTCCTGAGGTTTACACCTTTGAGGACCACGCCTTTCCAGGGTTCGAAGCCGTAGGCGCTTGCAGCACAAAAAAGAACGACAAAGACCGCCAGGGATAGAAGATGATACCTGCACCCCCTCGTTTTCTGCGTCATAGGTCCCTCCTCCCATCTCTATTAAGACGTTTACCTTGTACAAAGCATGAAACGTGCCGAAAGGGGCCCCAGGCCTTTTGAGGGAGCGATAGGAACGCTGCAGGCGTCGTGCCGGAGCTTTTAAGGGAGAAAAGCGTCAAATCCTTGACAGATTCAGGGGAGGTCTGCTGTCTCTTATCCCGGCGACCGGCCGGCCAAAATCCACCATCAAAATTCCCGATAGGCAATGATAATCGTTGATTTTGGGCACTCCCTGGTGGATCAGGGGCGGGGTTTTTGAGTTGAAAATGGAGGGGCATGTGCTAATATTCTTTATTTTTCTTTGGCATGGAGGGTGAGTTAGAACATGGTGGAGCGGGGAAGCGGAAGAATCAGAAAAAAGGATGTCGCCGAGGTCGCCCGGCTGGCCGGATTGGACCTGGAAGAGGGACAAATCGCGCGGTATGCCGCACAACTCGCCCAGGTGCTCGAATACATGGATACCTTGAAAGAGGTGGATACCCGAGGGGTAGAGCCTACCTTCCTCACCGTGCCTTTGAAGAACACCTGCCGGGAGGACGTGGTCGCCCCTTCACAGAAGGGGAGGGCCTTGGTTGACCACGCCCCTGAGAAAGAGAAAGACCTTTTTCTTGTGCCTAAGGTCATTTGATATGGACCTTTGCCAGTACCCTGCCCACAAGCTCCATACTTTGTTGAAAAGGCGCCAGGTATCGTCACTGGAGGTTACCCGATCGGTTTTGCAGCGTATTGATCAGGTGGAACCCGAAGTGAACGCCTTTATCTCAGTGGGAAAGGGCTCTGCATTGGAGCAGGCAAAAGCGGCGGACAGGATGATTGCAAGGGGGGAAATAGGGCCATTTACGGGCATTCCTTTGGGAATCAAGGACATGATCAGTGTCCAAGGTGTGCCCACCACCTGCGGATCCCGAATGCTCACCCCTTACAGCCCGCCCTATGACGCCACAGTGGTCCAAAGGTTGCGGAGGACCGGTGCGGTGTTTGTGGGAAAGACCAACATGGATGAGTTTGCCATGGGCTCTTCCAATGAGACCTCCTTTTTCGGCCCTACCAGGAACCCGTGGAATTTGAGCCACGTGCCCGGGGGTTCAAGCGGGGGTTCGGCCGCGGCTACGGCGGCAAGGGAGTGTATCGCCTCCCTCGGTTCCGATACGGGCGGTTCCATCCGCCAGCCTGCGGCCTATTGCGGTGTGGTGGGCCTGAAGCCCACCTACGGCAGGGTCTCCCGGTATGGATTGGTGGCCTTTGCCTCTTCCCTGGATCAGATCGGGCCCATGACGGTGGATGTCCGGGATTGTGCCTGGTTGCTGCAGGCCATCAGCGGGCATGATCCCCTTGATTCCACCTCCGTGCCGGGGGAGGTCCCGGATTACGACCAGGCCCTTGGAAGGGGCATAAAGGGCTGCAAGGTGGGCCTTCCTAAAGAGTATTTCGGGGAGGGCCTTGACCGGGTAGTAAAGGAAACCGCGGAACAGGCGGCGAGGGACCTGGAAACCCTGGGGGCCGATACGGTGGAGGTATCTCTGCCCCATACGCCATACGGGGTGGCTGCTTATTACATCATCGCCCCGGCGGAGGCAAGCTCCAATCTGGCCCGCTATGACGGGGTGAGGTACGGGTTCAGGGCTGCGGACGCCGGCGGACTCAATGAGATGTATACCAGGACCAGAACGAGCGGATTCGGGGAAGAGGTGATCCGGCGCATCATGCTGGGCACCTATTCGCTCTCAGCCGGATACTATGAGGCCTACTATAAAAAGGCATGCCAGGTGAGGACCCTCCTGATCAAAGATCTGCAAGAGGCGTTCAAGACCTGCCATGTGCTTCTTACCCCCGTGACCCCCTCTACACCGTTTAAGATCGGGGAAAAGGTGGATAATCCCTTGGCCATGTATTTGACCGATGTCTTTACCGTTTCAGCCAATCTGACCGGCCACCCCGGGCTCTCGTTGCCTTACGGCAGAAACCGCAATGGATTGCCCATAGGCATTCAACTCTTGGGAAATTATTTTGATGAGGCGTCCCTTTTGAACACGGCCTTCGCCCTGGAGGAGCTGAAAAGGGACGGGGACGATGGGTTTCGAGACGAGAGTTTATGAAAACAGGAGGAACCTAGGGTGGATTTCGATGCTGTCTTTAATCCCAGGTCCGTTGCCATTATCGGCGCTTCTCTGGGTTTTGGAAAATGGGGCCAGTTTATTTAGGTACCCAAGCAAT
>CAZNLL010000143.1:0-9029 GCA_964573885.1 uncultured Desulfobacteraceae bacterium
GCCAATTCGGCTATGGGGACGGCCCCGGGGTCTTGACCCAGCTTGAGCTGGAAGAAAAATTGAATAACGGGGGGCTGGGAGATGCCCGGGATGTGGTCTTTATCAACTGCGTGAACTCCAAGAACGGTTCCAGGGGGTGTTGTCATCTCGGGTGCGGGATTTCGGTCAAAAACGCCCTGGCCTTAAAAGCGCTGGGAGGGAATATGACCGTGTCCGTGCTCCACAGGGACCTGAGCCTGGTCAAAGAGGAGAAGAGGAATCTGGAGGAGGCCAAAAAAAAAGGGGTCAGGTTTTTTAGGTTTCCCGAGGATCAGTATCCGGTGGTGGTCCGGGAGGAAGACCGTTTCGAAGTCAAGGTTCGCGATGTCATCCTGGGACGGGATTTTGTGATCCCTTCGGATCTGGTCGTCTTGACCACGGGGTTTGAGGGCAATGAGGGGGTGGAGCAAACCAAGGGCCTCCTCAAGGTCTCCGCCAATGATGAGGGCTTTTTCCAGGAGGCCCATGTGAAACTGGGTCCCCTTGATTTCCCCGCGGACGGCTTACACGTTTGCGGCTGTGCCCGGTCTCCCAAGTCTGTTAAAGAGACCATCGAGGAGGCGACAGGGGCGGCCATGAGGGCTTCTATCCCGATGAAGCGGGGTTATGTCGAGGCCGAAGGCATTGTGGCGGAAATCAATCTGAGTGCCTGCGACAACTGCGGCCTCTGTTACAAACGGTGCCCCTATAACGCCATCACCCTGGACGAGGAAAGGCGGCCCGTGGTCATCAAGGCCTTATGTAAGGGATGTGGCCTGTGCGCCGCGGACTGCCCCAAAGAGTGTATTGATATCGTTCACTATTCCGACCAACAGATCCTGGCCCAGATAGAGGCGGCCCTGGAGGATGAGGCCGAAAAGAAGATCATTGCCTTTGTATGTCACTGGTGCGCTCTGGGGGGCGTGGACATGGCCGGGGTGAGCAGGCTTCAATATCCCCCCCATGCCCGGCTTATCAGGGTTATGTGTTCTGCCCGGGTGTCCATCAAGATGATCGAACGGGCCTTTGAATTCGGTTCGGCCGGGGTTTTGGTGGCAGGATGTGAATTTCCCACCTGTCATTATATCAGGGGGAATTACGCGGCCGAGACCCGGTTGAAAAGGGCCCGTCGAAGGTTAAGCAAAAAGGGCTACGACGCTGAGCGCTTGTGGAATATATGGTGTTCCGCTGCGGACGGGCCCAAGTTTGCCAAGACCATGGGAGACATGGTCACAGCCCTCGGCCTGGACTGACCTTCCCTGACAAGAAGATAAAATTCTCAATTAAACCCAAGCTTTGTGCTTGACACTCACTGCCCTCGCGCCTATAGTGCCCAATTGAATAGGATTCAATTTTTCATATCATCAGCTTTCCAAACCCCATCCAAAAAACAATTCACGGTCAAGGCGATCCAGAAGGGACCGGCTTACCATGAGAAAAAGAGCCACAAATAACCCTCTTGTCCACTTAGGCGAAAGATCCCTGATCAAGGCCTGATGCCTTCGAAGGGGATCTTTTGGTTTTGAACCTCTAGAGACGAAAAAAAAGGAGGGACAGGTATGAAGGTCAGGCATATGCGGTTTTTGGTGGTTCTGTTGGCTGTGGCCATATGGGTTGTTCCCGGCGGCAAGGCCTTGGCTGAAAAACCTATTGTCATCGGATGCCCCCTGGCAACGGCCTTTCTCTACGGCTGGGATGCGGAGCGGGCGATCACCCTGGCCGTGGAGGAAATCAATGCCAAGGGTGGGGTGAATGTGGGGGGCAAAAAGCGGCTCTTTAAAGTGGAGGTTATGGACACCCGGGATCTGGAACCCGGTGTGCCGGTCAGTGAGGCCCTCTTGGTTGTGGAAAAGCTCATCCTGGAGAAAAAGGCCGATTTTATCATGGGCGGCCCTGTGCGCTCCGAAGCGGCCCTGGCGGCAATGGGCCTGCTCTCCAAATACAAGAAGGTCTCCCTTCTCACCAGCGGTGTATTAACGCCCAAATATCATGCCAGGGTGGCCAAGGAGTATGACAAATACAAATACTGTTTCCGCCTCACCGGGGAGGCCAAGTGGATGGTGGGCGGTGAAATCATCCCCTGTCTGGTGGGCATTGGTAAGAAATATGACCTAAACAGGCTCTTTATTATGATCCAGGATGTGGCCCATGCCCGTGCAGGCGGGGGCATCATCGCCAAAGTCATGGGGAAAAAGGGCTGGGCCGTGATCGGGACCGAGATCTACCCCACCGGTTCCACGGATTTTTCCATGGGCCTCCTCAAGGCCAAAAAGGAGAATGCCCAGGTGATCCTTGTCTGGATGGATATGCCCGAGACCTCCATCCTCCTCAAGCAATGGTATGACATGAAGATCCCGGCCCTGCCTTTCGGGTCCATCATTGCCGCCGCCGAACAACCCGGGTTCTGGAAGGCCACGGAGGGGAAGGGGGAGTACTGCTTGGCCAATGTGGTCAATGCCGGAAACGCCCCGTGCAACGCCTCCCCTTGGACCATGAAGTTTGTAAAGGCCTACGAAAAGAAATGGGGAATAGAGCCTGAAGGCTACGGCACTTCCAGCAGCTATATGGCGCCCTATGTACTCAAGGATGCCATTGAAAGGGCCGGGTCTTGTGACTCCGATGAAGTGGTGAAGGCCCTTGAAAAGACGGATATGATGGGCGTTTACGGCCGTATCAGGTTTGATCCCAAAAGCCACCAGGTCATTCCCAGCCTGGATCCGGAAAAGGGCGTGGTGGGTACCATCTTTCAATGGCAGGCTGGAAAAAGGGTGGTGGTTTTCCCACCCAAAATAGCGGAAGGTGAGATCAAGCTCCCGCCGTGGATGAAGAAATAGGGTGCCCCGACCCCCCGTCCTGGATCTATCAAGAGGACTTTGACCGGACTCTCATGGACATTCTGATCTACGGTCTCATCAACAGCGTTGCTCTTGCCCTGATGGCATTGGGTTTTGCCCTGGTCTACGGGATCAGCCGGGTGCCCAATTTCGCGCATGGCGCCCTTTACGTGGTCTGTGGTTTTATCACCTGGAGCCTGCTTTGCACCCTGAGGCTGAACTACCTGGTGAGCATCCTGATGGCCATGGCCATCACCGGGGTCATCGGGGCGCTCATCTACCAGTTCGTCCTGATCCGGGTGCGCGGTATGGCCATCTCAGAGATCATCGCCTCCTATGCGGTGGGCCTGGCCATCCTGGAGGCCCTGCGCTGGGGGGGCTTCAAGGGCATGACTTACACCCTCCCCGTCTTTGTGGAGGGAAGCATTTCCATTATGGATATCCCTGTGGATCTCCATCGGGTGGTGGCAGTGGGCATCGGTGGGGCGGTGGTGGCCTTCCTCTGGCTCTTTACGCACCACACAAAGATGGGGCTGGCCCTGAGGGGCATGGCCCAGGATGAAAGGGCCGCACTCATGTTAGGGATTGATTCCGATATCATGGCCCTGGTGGCCATGACCTTCGGCTCCGTGCTCGCGGGACTTGCCGCGGTGGTCCTTCTGCCCTTGGGCAACATTGTGGTGGAGGCCGGTTACAATGTCCTCATCCTGGCCATCTCGGTGTGCATTGTGGGGGGGCTGGGAAGCTGGATGGGAGCGGTTCTGGCCGCCTTTATCATTGGTTTTGCCCAGATCCTGACCGTGGTTTACTGGGGGGCCCATTTCCAGATGGTGGTGGCCCTGCTGGCCATTATTTTGACGCTCATTTTGAGGCCCTCCGGCCTTTTCGGCCGGCAAAAGGAACTGGAAGAGAGGGTGTAGGGTCTTCATGGCCGAGGATCGTCGAAAAGAAAGGCTCGACCGGGGAATCAAGGTGCGTACAGACGGCATCTACGCCCTCATGTCCAAGCGGGAACTGGCTTACCTGACCCTGCCCAGGCTGGTCCTGATTGTGGGGATGTTGATCCTGCCCCTGGTTTTGCCCAGCATGTATTGGCAGCGGGTCATCTCCATTGTGTGCCTTTACGCCCTCCTGGCCCTCAGTTTCGATTTTCTGGCCCATTTTGTGGGCCTGGTTTCCCTGGGTGGGGCCTTTTTTATCGGTGTAGGGGGATATCTTGCCGCCATCCTGAACACCACATTCGGCTTACCCCCCCTTTTGACCATCCCCGTTGCCACGGTACTGGGGGCCACCATCTGCACCCTTCTCCTCTTCCCGTGCCTTCCCCTCCGGGGAGTCTATTTTGCCATCGTCACCCTCATGTATCCCTTGGTGATGGGGCGGATCATCGAGGCCCTGGACATCCTGGGAGGGACGGACGGGATTATGGGTGTGGAGAGCTTCGCCAACCCCTGGGTTGAGCAGTATTTTGTCATCTCCATGGTCCTGGTGTTTCTCTTCGGTGTGAGGCGGCTGGTGAACCTGGACATCGGCCTGGTCCTGCGGGCGGTGATGGACAATGACCAGGCCGTAAGGGCTTCGGGCATGAGTATCACCCGTTACAAGGCGGTGGCCGTATGGGTCGCCTCATGTATGGGCTGTCTGGCCGGGGCCTGCCTGGTGCATATCTATATGTGGGCGGGAATTTCCCTGTTTGCCCTGGACTTTTCCATCCTCCCCATTGCAGCCACGGTGATCGGCGGCGGTGGAACCCTTGTTGGGCCTGTGCTGGGCTGTTTTATCCTCGTTCCCATTTCCGAACTGCTCCGGGCCTTCGGCACCCTGCGGATTGCCTTTTATGCCATCATCCTGGTGGCCTTTATCGTCCTTCGCAGCGAGGGCCTGATGGTTTACGGGCGGAGAAAATACCATCAATTTGAAAGGTGGGTCCAGGTATGAGCCGGCAGCCTATCCTGGAAGTACAGGACGTGACCAAGGCTTTTGGCGGGATTTTGGCCCTGAACCGGGTCAGCTTTGAGGTCCATGAGGGAGAAATCCTGGGCATCATCGGTCCCAATGGGTCGGGCAAGACCACCCTGATCAACTGTATTACCGGGTTTATCAAGATGACCTCGGGCCGCGTTTTCTTCAGGGGAAAGGACATTACAGGAAAGGCGGCCCATAAGATTGCGGATATGGGGGTGACCCGGACCTTCCAGATTATGCGGCCCTATTACAGCCTGCCTGCCTATAAAAACCTGGTCATTCCCCTGTTTTCGCCCCGGGCCAAACGGACCGGAGGCTGGCGGGGAGGGGGAAAGCTCGGGGACAGAAATACCGTGGGGATTGATATTCTGGAAGAGATCGGTTTTGAAAGGGACTCCTTCGTGCCTTACAAGATCGCTTCCACCCTGCCCACGGGCTATCTCAAACGCCTTGAACTGGCCCGATGCCTCGCCCTGCGGCCCGAGATCATCATGTGTGACGAGGTCTTTTCAGGTTTGAGCATGAGCGAGATTGCAAGCATGGTCCCCCTCATAGAGCGCCTTCAAATGGATGGGATTACGGTGATCATGATAGAACACCGGTTAAGAGAGCTTTTCCAGGTGACGAACCGGGTTATGGTGTTGAATTTCGGGGAGAAGCTCATGGAGGGGACCCCTGAAGAGGTGATGACCGACGGAAAGGTCCAGGAGGCCTATTTCGGTTCGCAAAAGGTGGAGGAGGTCATGACCTATGCTTGAGGCTACGGGCCTGATGGTCTTCTACGAAAACATGCTGGCCCTCAACAATGTGATGATCCGGTGCGAAGCCAACCAGGTGGTAGGGGTGTTTGGCGCCAACAGCGCGGGTAAATCAACCCTCATGTACACCCTCTCCGGGATCATGGAGGATATCAGGAAAAAGGAGCACATGGCCGGTGGCGAACGCATCACCGTGCTGGGGCGGATCACCTACCTGGGAGAGGACATTACGGGCCTCAAGCCCAGCCGGAGGGCCAAGAAAGGGATTATCCTCTGCCCTGAACGGAGGAGAATCTTCTCTGAGAGCAATGTAATGGAAAACCTCCTCATCGGCGGATACCTGGCCACCTCTTCCCAGGCCAAAGAGACTTTGGATTACGTGTTCGGGTTGTTCCCGGCCTTGAAAGGCCTCAAGAAAAGGGTGGGCGGATTTCTGAGCGGCGGGGAGCAGCAAATGCTGGCCATTGGTCGGGCCCTCATGGCCCAGCCGAGGCTCCTCCTCTTGGATGAACCGCTCTTGGGGCTGAGCCCTCTCATGCAGGCCATGCTGGTAGGGGCCACCAAAGAGATCCGTGACGAAAAGGGGCTCTCCATTATTGTGACGGAGCAGTATGCCCGGCCCGTGCTCCCCATTGTGGACTATGCCTTTATCCTGGAGAACGGGGCGGCCGTCCTGGAGGGAACGGGAGAGGAGATGATGAACAACCCGGACGTGCGCTCCGCCTATTTCGGGGTCTAGGAGAGGCCCATGGCAAGGGCGGTCTAACACCGGAGGTCAGGAATCATATGGCCATGAGCAAGGATCCATTGGAGCAGGAACTGACCTTTACCCGTTTCGACCGGATGAGTGAACGCTATCCGAGCCAAACAGCAGTCATTTACCTGGGGGAGCCCTTTTCCTATTGTCAACTCCGCGATTTGAGTGAGCGCTTTGCCGGTTCCCTGGCGGGCCTGGGTGTGAACAAGGGGGACCGGGTCATGATCTATATCTCCAACTGCATCCAATGGCTCATCGCCTTCCTGGCTGTTCAAAAAATCGGTGCGGTCATCGTTCCGGTTTCACCCATCTATACCTCTTTTGAGGTTGAGTACATGGTCAATGATTCCGGTGCGGAGACCATGATCTGCCTGGATACCAACTTTTGCTACGTGAAGGAGGTGTTACCCGCTACAGGTCTGAAGCGGGTGATCGTGACCAATGTGGTGGATCTTCTTCCCCCTTGGAAGAGATACCTGGGCGTGCTTTTTGACAAGATCCCCCATGGCAGGGTGGATCACGAGAAAGGGGTGTACTCATTTAAGTCCCTTTTGAAGCACCCCCCCCTCACATCAAAGGTGGACATCGATCCGTGGACGGATATTTCCTATATCCTTTACACAGGAGGGACTACGGGATTCCCCAAAGGAGTGCCGGGCAATCACGTGGGCATGACCTCCTATGTGAACGATGTGACCGAGGATGTGGCCAAGGACTGTCTCGGTGAAGGCGATGACGTCTATATTGCGGTGAGCCCGCTCTTTCATATCATGGCCCTGGGCCTGTGCATGTCCATCGGGCTGAATAAGGGCAATACCACCATCCTTATGCCCGTACCCCAGGTGGATGCCATTCTCGAGACGATCGAGCGGTACCGGGCGAGGTGGTTTCTCGGTGTGCCCGCCCTCTACAGGATGATCCTGGAAAACGATCGCCTGGAGCGGTATGACCTGAGCTCCTTGCGCTATTGTTACTGCGGGGGTGATGTCTTGCCCCTGGAGGTCTTCAAGCGATGGAAAGAACGGTTCGGGATCTTTATTTATCAGGTCTATGGGTCTACTGAGGCGGGGCATGTGAGTTACAGCCCCATCGGCCGGGAGCCCAGGACCGGGACTATCGGGGTCCCCCTGAAAAGCAGAGAGTGTCTTGTGGTTGACCCGGAAACGCTCCAGCCGGTCCCTGCCGGTGAGAGCGGCGAGCTCCTGGTCACCTCCCCTTACACCATAAAGCAGTACTGGCAAAAGCCGGATGAGACAAAGGCCTCCTATGTAAAGATCGGCGAAAAAATCTACTACCGCATGGGCGATTTTGTCACCCGGGAAGAGGGCGGCGAACTCTATTATGTGGAGCGCTCGGCCGATATTATCAAACACAAAGGCTATCGGGTCTCCGCATCGGAAGTGGAGGCCGTACTCCAAGACCATCCCACGGTGATCGGTGCCTGTGTAGTGGGTGTGCCCGACCCCAAGGTGGGGGAGAGGATTAAGGCCATTGTGGTCCTCAAAGAAGATGCCAGGGGCGTGGGTGGCTCAGAGCTTTTAAAGTGGTGCCGGGATCGCCTCGCCTCTTATAAGATACCAAGCTATATCGAATTCCGGGACATGTTGCCCAAGAGCAAGGTGGGAAAGCTGCTCAGGCGCGAGATTCGTAACGAAGAACGCCGGCGCATGGCCAAGGAAAAGGACCGGTCATGAGGGCCTGTAAAATCGGAGTATGCCTTCCAGTGCCCCGCCGGCAATGGCAAGGGCCTTTTCGGAAATGGTATAACAATAGCTCTCTTCCCCCCTCGGGTCGATGTCACCGATCTTGAGCCCCTTTTTAACGGGTATTCCCGGACGGATCAATCCCCGCAAGACCCCGTCGATTTTGGCCTTAACCTCCCGGCCCCCCGCGGAGCCGACGATGTCCCCCGCCTGCACCCTGGCCCCGATGTCCAGGTGGTTTTGCCAGGGACCATCTCCAGGGGATCTCAAAAGCCGATCGGTGGTCACACCCATGACGGGTCCGGGCACCCCGGTATCGGCCTCTGCCCGACCCCGGGTGATGAGCCGTCCCAGACTGTGGCCCCGCTTGGTTTCAACCACGAAATGGACATTTCTCCCGGCCTCAAAGCCGGGGCCCAGGCCAATGAGCAGCGGGGCGTCTTGAAGGGACGTGCCGAGATTCCTCTTGGCCATGGTGGCGTCAATGAGTACATCCGGGTCCATGAGGTGTTTGGCCTCGCAGCCGGGATCAACCATAACGGGTATCTTCCCCTGCCGCCATAAGGGATCCGCCTCCTCGATCCGCTGGATAAGCCGGGACTCCACACCCTCTATCACCGCTTTTCCGTCGTAGACGGCCTCACAAAAGGCCACCCTTCGTCTTACCGCCAGGGGTTGATCCACCTCTGTGATGAGCACGCAATACCCGCACTGGTAAAGCCTCCATGCCACACCCGAGGCCACATCTCCTCCTCCCCTTATGCAGATTTTCATGCTTTTCCTTTTACCAGGGAGGTATAGAGGAGCCTCCCGGCCACGGCCAGGCACTCCGCATCCAGGTAGGCCTCCGCCTTTTTTTGGTAAAGGATGGAGCACCTGGCAGGGAATTCCTCGTCCGCATCGTTAAAGAGGAGCAACAGGGGGACCCTGGGGAGGGGCTGGAATTGGATGGAGAGATCATGGGGCAGTTCCATGTCAGGACGACGGCCGTCCA
>CAZNLL010000144.1:0-8966 GCA_964573885.1 uncultured Desulfobacteraceae bacterium
TGTTGCCCCGGGGAATGGCACCCCCTTTCTTGAGAGATCCCTATCCCCTTTGAAGGCCGTAAAAAAGCATTGACCTCCGGGTACAAGACGGCCAATATGGGCGAGACTCCTTTTCCGGGAGAATTGCCTTAGATACAGGTAACAGGGCGAACATGATTGAACAGGACCTCAAAATCGCATTCAACAGGCGGGTTGCGGCACGCACTTTTTTAATGGGAATTTGGTCCCCGGAGATGGCGGGGTTATCCGGGCCGGGCCAGTTTGTGATGATCCGGGTCGGCCCTGGAATGGACCCCCTTTTAAGACGGCCTTTTTCAATAGCCGGCGTGGAGGGCAAGGAGATCTTCCTGGTCCTCTACCAGGTGGTTGGTCGAGGAACAGCTTTGCTCTCTCAGGTCCGGGAAGGAGACCGATTGTCCGTGCTGGGCCCCCTGGGCCGGGGCTTTGATGGATCCACGGCCGGATCCGACCCCCTCCTTATTGGCGGCGGGGTGGGGATTGCGCCCTTGCTCTTTTTGTACCGGTCACTTGGGGGAAAAGGGGTCACATTCATGGCCGGATTCGGCACGGGCCCGGATGTGGTCCCCGTCCAAGAAATGGGTCTGGAAAAGGGCGATATCGACCTGTCCACCGACGATGGCGCCGTTGGACACAAGGGGATGGTCACGGATCTGCTCGAAGCCCGCCTGGCCGAAAGGGCCGGGGATGTGTCGACCATCTTTGCCTGCGGACCACCCCCCATGCTGAGACGTGTGGCGGACTTGGCCTTTCCCCGGAATATCCCCTTCCAGGTGTCGCTGGAAACGGCCATGGCCTGTGGGGTGGGGGCCTGCCAGGGCTGTGTGGTGAAAACATCCGGGAAGACCGTGGCCTATTACCGGGCATGCCGGGAAGGTCCGGTGTTTGACGCCCGGGATGTAGACTGGAGAAGCCTATGAGCGGCAAGGGACCAGATCTCCGCGTAAACATCGGTCCCTTGGGACTGAAGAACCCGGTGTTGACCGCCTCCGGCACCTTTGGGTACGGGCGGGAGTTTGCACCCCTGGTGGATCTCAACCGGTTGGGGGGTGTGGTGGTCAAGGGTCTGTCCCTGAGACCCAGGGCGGGGAACCCGCCTCCCAGGATCGTGGAGACGCCCTGCGGCATGCTCAATGCCATCGGCCTGGCCAACATGGGTTTGGAGGCCTTTTTGAAACAAGAGCTTCCGTGGCTCCAACAGTTCGACACGGCGGTCATCGTCAATATATACGGCCACAGCATCCAAGAGTACGGGGAAATGGCGGCCGGACTCAAGGGGGCTGAAGGGGTCTCCGCCATCGAGGTGAATATCTCCTGTCCCAATGTGGCGGCAGGGGGCATGACCTTCGGCACGGATCCAGACATATCCGCCCGGGTCACCGAGCAGGTCCTGGAAAAGGGTGATAAGCCGGTCATGGTCAAGCTTTCACCCAATGTCACGGACATCCGGACCGTGGCCAGGGCCGTGGAACGGGCCGGGGCCCACATGCTTTCCCTGATCAATACCCTTACGGGAATGGCCGTTGATATTGAAACAAGACGGCCCAAGCTGGCCCATATCTCGGGCGGTCTTTCAGGGCCGGCCATCCGGCCTGTGGCCCTTCATATGGTGCACCAGGTGGTGGGGGCGGTCCAGATTCCGGTGGTGGGTGTCGGGGGCATCATGGATCACCGGGACGCCCTGGAGTTTTTGATCGCCGGTGCCAGGGCCGTGCAGGTGGGGACGGCCCATTTTGTTCACCCCCGGTCGGCCCTGGACATCGTGGAGGGATTGGAGCGGTTTTGCCTGGAAAGGGGTATCGCCAGGGTGGACGACCTTGTGGGCACCCTCCTTTGCCCTTGACTGCTGGGGGGACAATTGTCTTGACAGCGCACCGGGGTTTAGGGATACTTTTTATTGGAATTTCGAAAACTTGATGATGGAGGTGAGTGTGTGGACATCGCGCTGAATGCCCATGTGGACTGTGTAGACGGGAGGGTGGGCCGTGTGGAAAACATCATCCTCAACCCCCATACAGAGCGGGTGACCTATGTGGTGGTCAGGGGGAATGACCTGGCCAATACGGAAAGGCTGGTACCGGAAAGGCTCATTAAAGAGGCATCCCATAACAGGGTCTTGCTTTCCGTCAAAAAAGAGAAATTTGAGACCATGAAAAACTTCATCCAGGAAGAGTATATCCCCCCGGACATTATGCTCTATATGGCCGAGAAGACGGGATGGCATACGGGAACACCCGCAGCCGTGTTTGTAGAAAAAGAGGCCATTCCTGCCGGGGGAGTCGCCCTTCACAAGGGGGCCAAGGTCTTGGCCTCGGACGGACATATCGGCCGGGTGGATGAATTCCTGGTGGAGAACAAGGGCGGCCGCATCACCCACCTCATCCTCCGGGAGGGCCACCTGTGGGGGAAAAAGGACGTGGCCATCCCCGTGAAGGAGATCGACCATTATAAAGAGGGAGAGGTGTATTTGAAAATAGACCGGGCAAGGGTGGAGGCCTTGCCCGTTGTAGATGTGAGGAAATAAAGGGGCACGCCTCCACCTTTAAAAGGGTGCCAGGAGTTCTCCAAAGGCCTTGGCCATGAGTCCATAGACCGGCTTGCCTACGAAAAAGGTATAGATCTCGTTGGCCATATCCTTGGGGACAATGTCTTGAAACCGGTCCGGATAGAGCACTTTGCCCGCCCCATAGGCGTCCGCAATGGCGGTACCCACATTGGCCACATAGTAGATAAACGGATGGAGGGTATAAACCCGATTGTCTTTAAAGGCCTTTAGGGCCTTGTAAAACTCAGGTCTTTTTTGGAAATCCTGCCTTACCAGATTAAGTCCGGTCCCATCCACAAAGATGACCTCCGGGTTCCAGATGAGGAGCTTTTCCCGGTCAATGAATACGTGAGACTTTTTCCCCAGCCCTTTGGCCAGGTTCCTGGCCCTGACCCATTCCAGCGGGATGTAGCCCGGGTCCGTGCTTTCGATCCCCTGAAATCCCCTGAAACCGATGCCCCCCACGTACACGGTGGGTTTTTGGGCCGGGTCCACCCCCTGGGTCCGCCGGAGCAAATCTTTCCGCGCCCCTTCAATAAAGGCGACCACCTGGTCCGCCCGGGTCTCGTATTTCAGGATCTTGCCCATAAGCGCTATGGAATCGTAAATCTTCCGGTTAAAGGCGGGAAAGGTCCCATAGCTGAGGATGACCACAGGGATGCCGATCTTTTTCTGAAGGGCGCCGGCCGTGGCCGGCTTCATGTAGGTGGCGAAGATCACATCCGGTTTCACCTTGAGGACCGCCTCAAGGTGGGGGTCTTTATTGATCTGGTTGGGCCCCCCGGGGCCAATGTCCGGCAGGCTTGCCAGTTCGGGATTGGCCAGCCAGTAAGGCCTCCCCGTGGGCCGTAACCGTTCGAAGTGTTCAATACCCACCAGCATTTCCTGGGCATTCAAGTAGCAGACCAGCCGCAGGGCGCCGGGACCGATGGCGATGATTCGCTTCGTGTCCACAGGCACCTCCACCTGGCGTTTCCCCATGTCGGTAACGGTCATGGTTTCTTTGGCCTCGGCCTGACCGGCCGACAGGGTTACGATCAAAAGCAAGATCCCAATCAGGCAAAAAAGTCTCTTCATGGATTCCTCCCTTTTCTTTGCCGGGAATTCTAACCTTCCCCCACGGCGACCACCACAGGGTATCCCCTGACATCACTCAATATGACCGGCACCCCATAGACTTCATAAATGACCTCCGGGGTGAGGATCTCTCTTCCGCCTGCCGTGTAAACCTGTCCGTCCCGGAGCATCAAAAAACGGTCGGCAAACCGAAAGGCCAGGTTCAGGTCGTGGACGGAAACCACCGCGGAAATGCCCTGGGCCCGGACCGCCCGCACCACCAGGTTCATCACCTCCACCTGATTCTTGAGATCCAGGTTGCTCGTGGGCTCATCCAGGAGCAGGAGATCGGGCTCCTGGGCCAGGGCCCGGGCGATGATCACCTTCTGGGTCTCCCCTCCGCTCAATTTGTTGACGGGCCTCATGGCAAAGGGCACCAGTTCCATTTGAACGAGGATCCTTTCCACGATATCCATGTCCCTTTGGGTGGCTGCCCACTGGATATAAGGTTTCCGGCCCAGGAGGACCGTATCAAAAACGGTCAGCTCTTCTTCGCCGTAAGTCTGAGGCACGTAACCCACGTGCCTGGCCACATCCCTGCCCTTCATTTTGAGGACATCCCTTTCATCCAGGAGCACGGAGCCCCGCTTGGGGCGGAGGATCTTGTTAATGCACTTGAGAAGGGTGGATTTGCCGGCACCGTTGACCCCCAGGACGGCCAGGATCTGGCCCGGTTCCACCTGGAAGCTGAAATCCTGGAGCACGGGATGGCTGTTATAGCTGAATTGAAGGCCCGCAACGGAAAGCCTCATTTGCTGTACCCCCTTACGAGAAGATAGAGAAACAAAGGCGCCCCCATGAAAGAGGTCAGGACCCCTACCGGGAGGGTCCCCGAACCTACCACCACCCGGCCCACGGTGTCCGCCAGCAGGAGGATGAGTGCCCCTATCAGACAGGCATAGGGGATGAGGAGGCGGTGGTCGGCGCCCACCATGCGCTTGGCGATGTGGGGGGCCAGGAGTCCCAGAAAGGCGATAACGCCGTGAAAGGCCGTGACCAGGGCGGCCACCAGGGCGGCCATAAACATGCCCCACAATCGGATCCTTTCCACCTCCACGCCCAGGCCCTTGGCCACGTCTTCCCCTGAGGAGAGGGCGTTGAGGTTCCACCTGTTGATGACAAAATAGACCGTGACCAGGACCGCGGCGCCGCTCATGATGGCGATCTCCTGCCAGCTGGAGCGGGACACGTCCCCAAAGGTCCAGAACACGATGGTGGCCACCTCCACTTCGGTGGCAAAGTATTGAATCAATATGGTGCCTGAAACAAAGAGGGATGAAAGGGCCACCCCCGCCAGGATGATGGAGGCGGCCCCCATCTGTTTGATCTTTGAAAGAAGCAGGATCACCAGGGTGGCGGCCATAGAGCCCAGGAAGGCAAAAAAGGTCACGGAATACACGTTGTGGAGAAAAACAAGGGCCGACGCACTCGTTCGGAGAGAGCCCGTCTGGGTGGCGCCGGCACCCAAAATGACAATGGCAAAGGCGGCCCCAAAGGCGGCGCCGTGGCTGATGCCCAGGGTAAACGGGGAGCCCAGGGGGTTTCTCAAAAGGCACTGGATCGCCATGCCGGACAGGGCCAGGCCCCATCCGGCCACCACGGCCGCCACAATGCGGGGCATCCTGATGTTCCACACCACGATATTCTCGGCCCCCTCCCCCTGGCCCAGGAGGGCGCGGATGACCTTGAAAGGTGAGAGGTCGTAAGTCCCCGCGGCGATGGCATACACGGCCAGGACCACAAGCATGATGAGGAGGAAAAGGAAAAGATAGACCCTTTGCCTGACGGCCGCTCCGTAGGCGGCGGTAAGGGAAGGGGGCATATCGCCTGTCTTGTGGGTGAGGGCGATCACGGGGTTGCACACTCCCTGCACAGGTATTGCCCGTTGATCTCCTCCAGCCTGGAGAGCATGGTGGGCTCCCCGCAACGATCACAAGGCCTTGAGGGTTCAATCATGGCCTTTTCCGGGACGGGGACATGGGTCGCCTTGATGGAAAAAAGCGCTTCCAGGGGTTTTTCCAGGACCTCCTGGGCCTTTTGGATGTGAAGGGCCCAGAACTCCTTTCGCTCTTCCGGGCTGGCCTTTTCCTCCCGGATCTTGTCCACAAGCTCGCGATGCCTGTCGCTCAACTCCAGGGCATGGGGCCTCAGCACAATCCGGACCCCGTCCCCGGATCTCCGGCTCACCAGGGTGTAGACGTGTTTGCCCCGGTCCTTGAAAAGGAGATTGCCTTTTCCCAGGGTGCAACCGGTCAGGACCTGCAAGGCGTCGGTGCCGCAGGCATTGGTCTCCACGGTGGCCACCATTTCCTCGTCCGTGGCCCGGTTTTCCGAAAGCCACTCCAGGGCCGCCTTGGCGGCCCGGTACCCGATGGCCAGGCCTGGACAGGTGTGTCCGTGAAAATCCACGCACCGCTTGAAATCTTCCTTTTCCATAACGTGGGTTTCGTTCATAATGTGTGTTCTCCTCTAAAAACCCGGGTTTTCACGCACCCGGGGCGTCTTCATATTTTTTTGAAAAGGGGTCCTTGCCGTCCGGAAACATGGCGGAAAAGGGCTCTGATTTTTGGATATCCCAACCCCCCTCCCTGAGAAAAGGGCTCAGTATCATGAAGGCGCTCCCACAAAAAAAGCCACAAAGACCCCCTCTTCAGAAGGGCAGCCTTCATGGCCTTGATTTCAGGTAAAGAAATATTTAGAAAAATAAAAAACAAGCAAGGGCTTCTTGCCCTTATTATTGCTAAATAAAATAGATCTTTTTCCGGGTCTTGTCAAGGCCCTTCGGGGTGAAATCGGATCTCCGAATGGGTATTGACAGGAGGTGCGGTAGGGGTCTAAAAGACAAGCAAAAGCCAGGCATGGAGCCTGGTTATTCATAGATGTATGAGGCCACGAAGGCTTACCGGTTCCATTACCGTACCCGTGGCCTTGTTTTTTTCGGCCCCACAAGGGCCTCAACCCCCTGCCTAAGGCGGGGGCATCTATACGGATGGAATTGAGCCATGCATATCTCAGAAGGCGTTTTGTCCGGTCCGGTCCTGATCTCAGGTATGGCCCTCGCTGGCGTAGGGACGGCCGTGGGCCTGAAAAAATTGGACTATGAGGCCGTCCCCCAGGCGGGACTGGTCTCCGCTGTTTTTTTTGTGGCCTCCCTGATTCATGTCCCCTTAGGCCCGGCCAGTGTCCACTTGATCCTCAACGGCCTGGTGGGGCTTATCCTGGGGTGGGTGGCCTTTCCTGTCATCCTGGTGGCCCTCGTTCTACAGACCCTTTTTTTTCAATTCGGGGGAATCACCACCCTCGGGGTTAATACCGTAATTATGGCCGTTCCAGCCCTTTTGGGCTATCTCCTCTTCAGCCCCATGCTCAGGAAAAGGGCCTTTGTGGCCCTCACGGCGGCCTTTGCCTGCGGGTGCTTTTCCGTATTCTTAGGGAGTCTTTTGTTGGCCCTGGCCCTGGTTTTCACGGAAAAAAATTTCCTCAAGGCCTCCGCCTTGCTTGTGGCCGCCCATGGGCCCGTCATGATTGTGGAAGGCGTCATCACGGCATTATGTATAGGATTCCTGAGAAAGGTCCGGCCCTCCATGCTCCGCACCTTTGGAAAAAGGGAGTTCTCCTAATGTTCCAAGAACCTTTTGCGAGGGGGACCTCCGTCATCCATGAGCTCGATCCGAGGTCCAAAGTGGTTGTGGGCGTAAGCTATGCCTTTTTTGTAGCCCTCTCTACCAGGTTTCTGACCCTCACAGGGGCACTTATCATCTCCTTTGTCCTCATAGGTCTGGCCCGGCTCAATCCCGGGGCTGTAGCCAAAAGGGCGATGGTCGTCAATGGTCTGATCCTTTTCTTCTGGGTTGTCCTTCCAATCACTTTTGAGGGGGAGGCCCTCTTTGATATAGGTCCTTTCCCGGTTACACGGCCCGGCATCCTCCTTTCGGCCCGGATCACGCTCAAGTCCAATGCCATCTTTTTCACCTTTATGGCCCTGGTGGAATCCATGTCCGCCGTCACCCTGGGCCATACCCTGAACCGGCTCCGTGTGCCTGAAAAAGTTGTGCACCTCTTCCTCATGACCTACAGGTATGTGTTTGTGGTGGAAGAAGAATTCAGCCGCCTCTTGAGGGCCGCAAAGATCCGGGGCTTTCGGCCCAAGACCACCTTCCATACTTACAAGACCTACGCATACCTCCTGGGTATGCTGTTGGTCCGTGCCTCGGTGCGGGCCGAACGGGTGCAACAGGCCATGGCCTGCCGCGGATTCAGGGGAAAGTTTTATTGTCTTGCCGATTTCTCCTGGTCCAGGCGGGATTGCCTGTGGTGTGCCTTGATGACGGGATTGCTGATCGTACTGGTAATGCTGGAATGGACGACAAGGGTTTGATGATCCAACTCCATGATATCGGTTTTGGGTATCCCGGCCGATCCCCGCTCTTTGAAGGGCTTCGTTTTCAGCTTTTTCGAGGGGACAGGGTGGGGTTGATGGGACCCAATGGAAGCGGAAAGACCACCCTCTTTCACCTGATCATGGGCCTGGTCAAGCCTTGTTCCGGCAGGGTCGAGATCTTCGGCAGGTTCCTTCAAAAAGAGAGGGATTTCCGGCCTGTCCGGCAAAGGATCGGCCTCCTTTTTCAGGAGGCGGATGATCAGCTTTTTTGTCCCACCGTGCTGGAAGATGTGGCCTTTGGCCCTCTCAATAAGGGAAAGTCCCCGCGGGAGGCCCGGGATCTGACCAGAGAGATCCTGGGGCGCCTGGGCCTGGCCGGATTTGAAAACAGGATAACCCACCAGCTCTCCGGGGGTGAAAAGAGAATGGTTTCACTGGCGGCGGTCCTGGCCATGGAACCCGAAATCCTGCTCCTGGACGAGCCCACATCCGGCCTCGATGACAGGACACGGGAAAAATTCAAGGAGGTCCTCTTGGACCTTGACCTGACCTATATGCTCATCTCCCATGAAAGGGATTTCCTTGCCCAAACCACGAGGACTCTCTACGCCATAGAAAGGGGAAAAATAGTCAGGGTCCACTCCCCGTAATGACCGTATCAACGGCTGTGGCGCGCCAAGGCCTTTTCACGGAGTGCTTTCTGGATCCTTTTGCCTTTCCACCAGAAAAGGATGCCGGAGAGCCCGAAGATGAGACAAAGGCCCATTAAGGCCCCTTGCCACCGGGTAAAAGACGGATCGAAGGGATCTTTTCCCTCCTTTGCGGTTCCCGAATCAAAGTCCTTATCCACGCTCACTGTCATCTCCAGACGGTGGCCCATTTCATCATCCACCAGGACCTTCCAAG
>CAZNLL010000145.1:0-8868 GCA_964573885.1 uncultured Desulfobacteraceae bacterium
CACGGGATTGAAATTGTCAAAGGGGCCGTATGTATTGGCGGGCCTTACGGTAATAAAGTTTTCCAGATCATACTGCAGCCGGTAGGCCTCGATCTGCATTTCCCCCACCAGCTTGGCCATCCCCCCGAATCGATCCGAGGGATGCGGGAGCCCGGTGAGAGCCTGTTTTTCCTCAAAGACCTGGGCCGGAGGATAAATGCATATGCTACTTGCATACAAAAAACGTTCAATACCCTTTCTCCTGGCCCCCTCCATAATTTGAGTATTCATGAGGATATTCTTAACAAGAAAGGTGGAAGCCTTTTTATGGGCCACACCGATGCCCCCCTTGATTCCGGCCAGGTGAAAGACCACTTCAATATCGTCCAGAACCCTTTCACAGACCTTTCTATGGCACAGGTCCCCTTTCAAGAATTCAACGTCCTCATCAAAAGGCCATTCCTCCTCAAGGCTGACCACCCTGACCTGGGCACCCATTTTATAGAGCTTCCTCACCAGGGGAATCCCGATAAGCCCGGTACCGCCTGTGACCAGCACCTTCTTCCCTTCCACATATCCGCTCATGGGCCGGAAGCTCCTTGTTCCTTGCGGCGCCTTTCCACATACCACTCCACCGTATCTTTCACCCCCTCTTCCAGACTCACCGCGGGATCAAAGCCGAGGATCTTCTTTGCCTTGGATGTGTCCACCACCCTGACGGGGATGGCGGTGGGCCTGGAGGCATTGAATACCACCCGAGCCCCTCCATGTCCGGCCGCCCCCAGGACGACCCGGGCCAGTTCCCGGATTGTCGTGCCCCCGCCGTAGCCGATATTCACGGGATCGCACTCCGCATGTTTTTCAAGGAGCAAAAGACATCCCCTTGCCAGGTCCGAGACATGGAGAAAGTCGCGTACCTCTTTCCCGCTTCCCCACACCTCAAAGGGGTCTTCCCTTTCCACGGCCCTGCGGATCAATCCGGGAATGACATGGCTCGAATCGGGCTCAAAATTGTCCCGCCTCCCGTAGACCGCCGTGGGACGAGCCAAGGCCACTTTTACACCCGACTGGCTGTGCACGAACTCGCCAAGGCGCTCCAGATACCGCCTCATCCACCCATAGCCCCAATACCCTTCAAAGGGAGGACCCTCCCACATTTCCTCTTCCTTCACAGGATGGTCTGAAACGGGGTAACCTGTACTGCTCCCGAAGAGAAGAAAGCGCTTCACCTTGCCGGACCACGCGGCCTGCAGCATGAGGGAGGTCATAATCAGGTTCCCGGTGATAGAAGCCATGGCCTTGTCCACCTTTAAGGAGGCCGACCCCACACTCCCTGCGGCGTGAAACACATAGTCCACCCCTTTGACCGCCTCCATGCAGTCCTCTTCTCTTTGCAAGTCCGCCCTGAAGGTCTCCACGGCAGTGTTTTCAAGGTCCACGGCCCGCTTGTGGATGGGCACACGCACCCGAGCTCCCTGCCTTACGAGGGCCTCCACGATATGGCTTCCTACAAAACCGCTCCCCCCTGTCACAAGGACTGTCTTGCCGCTATAAAAAATGGCCTTCTTCCTCCTCTGAAGAGCCCTGCCCCGCTTGGACGGCATGGGCCCTGAGCGCGGGATTGGGTGTATGAATTTATGCTTCCATAGACCTGGGCGCCCATATGACCAGGGAATACCCTTCATGAAAGGTGCTTCCGAAATGAATTCTCTTGACCGCCTTGATCTCTATAGCGCCTTTCTTCTCCAAGCCCCTGAGTTCTGTCAGGTAATTATCCAGATATCCCCTCTTTCGATGATATTTGACAGCCAGATAATCCAAGAGGTTCTCCTGATCATAGAGCTCAACCAGGGGTTCTGCATGAATGCACAGGGCCGGGCGTTTGTCTAAAAGAAATTGCAAAAAGGCCTGGTAGTCTTTCCCGAGTTGCTCCATGGCGTTGAGGGTGATAAAGGCGGCCCCTTTCCCCGCCTCAAAATGGTGGTCGGGGTGGAAGAAATCAAATTGCCGTCCCCTTAACCTCAAGTCCAGGGAAGAGGCTACCCTGTTGACCAGATTCACGGAACTCTCCGCCCAATCCAGACCTATCAACGCCTTTTCAGGGAAGAGCCGGGCCAGGATCACCAGGTTGTAGCCGCTTCCACAGCCGAACTCACAGAGGGGATCATAACCCTCCAAATAGGCCTTAAATAGATACTGCCGATACACCGTGTAGAAATTGAGTTCAAAGTGTTCATCAACAGGCCGGATGTATCGGGAAAAAAGCCTCTTTAGGCCGAATTTATACATATACCTGGGAACCAGGGCCGAAGGTTCATGATCGCTCTTGACAAAATCATTCAGGTTTTCGGACCAGCCCCGCTCCCAGTCCTTAAGCCGGGCCTTTCCTGAAACCGGCATCTGCCCATGGTCAATGGTCTGAATCACCTTCAGCAGGGTCTGTTCGAATTCAGGCCGGCTTAGAAAATTGTACTCAAAATCATACGCCTCTATGAGATCACCGCATTTTTTCTCCACATCTTCCGGAGTGGTGTGAAAAAGGCGGGCAAAATCATTGACGGTCACGCGCCTGGTCATGGTATCGCAGCTATCTGGTCCGTTCAAAAAAACGAAGTCCACAAGTCGGTTAAACAAAAGCCGGGTCTCTTTCAAAAATATGACGTGTTACCCGGCCTCAAGAAATACCCTTGTATTCTCTCCTGAGAAAGGCCCCAATGCTGGCCGGATCCAGTCCGATCTTTTCCCGAATATCATGAACCGTCCCGTACCACGAACAAAAGTAATCCCCAAAGCCGTAAAACCTCGCCTTTACACCGGGCACCTCACACACGGCCTCATAGAGGCCGAAGGCATCATGAATGACAACGACCTCCGTGTTCTTATAGCGGTGAATAATCTCCTTATCAATCGGCTTGATGGTGTGAAAATACACCAGGTTTATCCTCAGATCTTTAACCGCCTCCAGGACATTGGCCAGAAGCGGCCCGGCCGTCATCACCGTGATCCGGGATCCGGCATCTTTGACCATAATCCCCCTGCCGAACTCCACCTCCAGGTCCACGCGGTGGGGATTGTCCGACAACCTGAAATAGGTGGTATTCCCGCTCCTGTAGCGGCTTCGAAGCAAAAAGTCCAGTTCCTTTCGAGAACCGGGTTGTATCACCTCCATGTGGGGAAGCAGCCTCAAGATGGCCAGGTCCGTGTAGCAATGGTGGGTGGCGCCATCCCAGGCGTAGTCAAAAGAGGCCCCGCAGGTGATGATGTTGGCGGGAAACTGATTATAACACAGATCCAGTTTGATCTGCTCATAACTCCGTTCCGTCAAAAACGGGGCTATGGTATGTACAAAGGGGGTGAACCCCTGTGAACTCAGCCCCCCGCTCACGCTGATCAGGGTGTTTTCGCAAATCCCCATGTTGTAGAAGCGGCCGGGGTATCTTTTCTGAAACTCCCGGAAAAGATACACGCTCACATCTCCGAAAATGAGAACAATGGCTTCATCCCGCCCTGCAAGGTCCAGGACCGTATCCCTAAACTGCTGCCGCATCCAATTCCTCCAGCAATCGTTTCATTTCCTCCTCACCAGGGGATTTTCTATGCCATTCATAGTGATTCTCTTGCATGGTTCGACAACCGAATCCCTTCATGGTATGAGCCACAACCGCCTTGATGGAGGGGGACGGTTCAGCAAAGGCCTGCTTCAAGGCCTCTACATCATGGCCGTCCACGGCTATCACATGGCAGCCGAAGGCCTCAAGCTTTTTCTCAGGCGCCGGGACCTGAAGGCCCCGGCCGTGGGAGAGATTGTTATCGTAAATAAAGGTCAAGTTTTGAAGGCCGAGGCTTTCAGCCACCAAAACGGCTTCCCATACCGTACCCTCGTTGGCCTCCCCGTCGCCGATGAGGGTATAAACCTCTCGGTCGCTCTTTTTCAATCTCTGGGCAAGGGCGATGCCCACCGCCAGGCCGATACCATGGCCGAGAGATCCTGTTGAAGCCTCAATACCGGGCACTTTGAGCCGATCCGCGTGGCACCCGAAGTCGGAAAGAAAGGCCCCGAAAGAATAAAGGGCATCGATAGGCATATAGCCGAAACGGGCCAGCACACAGTAGTGGCCCAGGGCCGCATGCCCTTTGCTCAAAATAAAAATATCCCGTCCCTCCCAGTCCGGATCCCCGGGCTCGTGCCTTATAAAATCATATACCGCGTAAAGGATCTCCACCACGGAGAAACAGGAAGGGATATGCCCGTGCCCGCTGGCGTGGGACACCCTCAGGATGTCCGCTCTAATATCTTTGCATTGGGGTGTCATTCCATTACCACGTATGCGACCCTGGCGGTCATGGGAAAACGTCGAATCCGTAAATGACCCACGCCCAGGGTTTCCATGAGAGCCAGGGTCTCTCCCGGAAAAATGTCGTCGCTCAATTCGTCAAAGACCAGGACACTGCCCTTGAAAAGCCTCCCCTTGACGGCTTCAAGGGCCACCTTGGTCGGCGTGTAAAGATCAAAGTCAAAGACCGCCAAGGAGACCAGTACCTCGGGATTCTTTCGAAAGAAGTCCGGCACCGTCTCCACGGCGTCCCCTTTTATAATCTCGAACTTCTTCAAATGGGAAATGGGATTGAGACGTTCCTGGATGGCCAGGATCTCTTCCAGCACCCCTTCATAGCCCTGGGTCACGGAAAAAGATCCTTCCTCACCCCCAAACCTTTGACCGTCTTTTTCGGATATGCCCTGAAGGCCTCCAAAGGTATCAAAACCGATGATCCGCCGGTGACGGTTGAAGGGCTCAAATATGCCCCGAAGGGCGGAGAACAGAGACAGGGTCTGACCCCAGCGCACGCCAAATTCAAACACCGCCCCATGGGTATGGATGATCTTTTGATACACCTCATAAAAAAAAAGGATGCGCGATAGGTTTTTGGAGGTCAAAAACAGGCCCACATTGGCCAGCAATTCTTCCTCCGGGATGGGTGTGGCCTTGAGCAAATGGGTCAGTCGCTCCTGGGCCTCCTTTTCGCTTGCGCTGGAAAGGACAACGGCGCCATGCTCCTTGGTCTTTATTTCATCCACCATGATCTGTTCTCTTTCCACCATTGAACGGTTTCTTGAATTCCTTGCTCTATGGAAAAGACGGGCTCCCAGCCAACCGCCTCCCTGATCTTGGTACAGTCAAGGACACGGTACTTGATAGTGGTGGGAGACCCCTGGGAATAGGTCACCTCCTCCGGACGATGACCTGAGTAATCCAAAACCCACTTGACCACATCCGCAACCGTCGTGGGCCTCCCTGACCCCACATTAAAGACCCCGCCCCCCTCCTGGGTTCGCGTAAGCAGGGAGACCACTGCCCCGGCAAAGTCCTCCCCATAAATGACGTCTCTGGTCACTTCCGGTATCCCCCACACCACAAAGGGATCCATCATCTCCGAGGCCTTTCTGATAAGGGCGGGGATAAAGTTGGAGCGCTTCGGGTCAAACCTTGCAAAGGGTCCAAAAATATTGGAAGACCGGGCAATAATAATCTCCAAACCGTAGCGATCAGACCAAAAGGTGCAGAGCTTTTCTGCGGCCCGTTTTGCCCACCCCACACCGAGGTAGACGGGATGCGGGTCTTGATTCAGGTCAAGGTCCTCTTCACGGATACGGCCCTCAAACTCCTGGTAAACCGTGCTGCTGGAGACAAACACGGTGCGCCTTACCTTTTCCAGGCTCAGGGCCTCCAGCAACAGGGCGTCCATAACCAGGTTATCGGTGACCTGTCTGTCCGGTTCCGAGACCGCCGAGGCAGCCCCGCCTGTATTGGCCGCCGCCAGAATAGCATAGTTACAGCCCCGGATCGCACGGCGGCATTCCTCCCTCCTGGTCAAATCCGCCTTGACATATTCAAGCCTTTCATCCCGGAAAAAGGGTTCTGTCCTGTGATACACACCGCGAATACGTACAGACGGGCATGTTGCCAGGATCGCCTTTATGAGGCTTGTTCCCGCCAGGCCGGTGGCTCCGGCCAGAAATATGACTTCTTCCTCCAAGTTCATCAAAACACAGCCCTTGTGGAACCTCACCTGGCCAAAAATACCCGGCCCGATCTTACCCGTTCCCGCCAATAGTCCAGCAAATCGGCCATGGTCTTTTCAAAAGGGATCTCCGGCTCCCAGCCGGTGTGGCCTTTAAACTTGCCGATATCCGGTACCTGGAGGTCGGCATCCAGGGGCCTCAGCCGGGACGTTTCCACCTCCACCTTGATACCTTTATGCGTTGAAATGGAGACCAGGTGGTCGAGCATCTCTTCCACGGTACATGAAAAAGTCCCCCCTATGTTATAGTAGGCCCCGGGCAAAGGATCCACAGTGACAAGCATATAATAGGCCCTGACCGCATCCCGCACATCCGACCACGTGCGAAGGGATTGAAGGTTTCCCGTCTTCACCGTCGGCGGGATAAGACCTTTTTCAATGAGAGCGATCTGTTTGGCAAAGGTGGATTCAGCGAAGACATCGCCCCGCCTCGGACCGGTATGGGTGAACATTCGGGTCACAAGGACCTTCTGACCGTAAGCCTCGGCGTGAAACCGCCCTAACATGTCCGTGCCGATTTTGGATATAGCATAGGGCGAGGCGGGATGAAAAGCGCATTCTTCGTGGATGGGGAGCGCCTTTTTCGGGACACGCCCAAAGACCTCGGAAGAAGAACAGACGTGGATGACCGGATCAATTTCTTTGAAACGCCTCAGGACCTCCAGCAGCCTCTCCGTACCCAGGACGTTTGTATCCAGCGTCTGAATGGGCGAGGTAAAGCTTGTTTGGGGATAGCTCTGGGCGGCCAGGTGGAACACATAGTCAGGCAAGGCCTCTTCCACGGCGTTCTGAAGAGAAAGGGTATCGCACAGATCGCCGTAAATAAAGAAAAGCCGGTTCCCTTTATTCGCCCTTTCAATAAGATGTTCCACGTTGTCCAGGGGACTGCGCCAGCGACACATGCCGTAAACATCCCAGTCCGTGTTCTCCAGGAGGAAATCAGCCAGATGAGAACCGACCATGCCCGTAATGCCTGTGATAAGGGCCTTTTCTCTTCCCATATTTCCTAACCCCCTTAAGTGGTCTCTTCCTTCATGGTGATCGGATCTGAAAGCCTCTCCTTATAGACCTCCAGGACCTTTTTCACTACCGCGTCCCAGGTGTGGGCCAGGGCGGTCTGACGGGCCTCCCGCCGCATGGCCTCCCTTTTGCCCGGATCGAAAATGACGCGGATCCTGGAACTCACAGCCTCTATGTCATCCCGGTCCACGACGAATCCGTTGACCCCGTCTTGGACCAGGTCCTTGGCCCCCACGCGGTTGCTGATAATCACGGGGAGGGAAGCCGCCATGGCCTCGAGCACGGTCATGCCGAAGGTGTCAAACTTAGAAAGCATGCAAAAGAGATCACAGGCCAGGTATACCTCCTGGATATTGTTCTCCCAAACGCCTCCGAAGACCACGTGGCCCTCCAGTCCAAAGCGTCTCGCCACCTGCCCGAACTTATGCTCATTTCCCTTTCCAATGACCAGGAGTTTGATATTCCCCCCTCCCCCTTCCCTCCCGGTCCCGCCCATGGCGGCCATAAGAATGTCCAGGCCCTTAAGCTCAAAATTCATGCTCACAAAAAGGATGACAAAATCCGATTCATCCAGTCCAAAGCGCGCCCTTATTCTGCGCCGGCATTCCTGGCGTTCAAACTTGTCGAAGGCTTCCATATCCACGCCGGGATGAATCACCTTCACAGCGCCGGGATCCACCTTGTAGGCCTCCAGGAATTTCTCCCGGGTCAGTGAGGATACGGAAAGGAATTGAGAACATCCCCCGTTCCTCACCAGGCGCCCTTCAACCCATGCCGTGGCACGATCGAAAAGGCTCATCCTCTTTTTGCGCACTTCCTTGACCCAGATCGCATGAGGGATCCCATGCATGGTGAATAGGTCCGCACGGAATATCCTATCATGGGTGTGGATCAGGTCAAACCGGGCCTGTTCTGTGGCCTTATTCACAAAATAGGCGAAACTGACGGTGGTCAAAAACTTGGGAAACCGGATGATGGGGACCTTATGAAAGCGCACCCGCCCGGACCGGGCCACCCACCTGTTGGCAAACACATGGATTTCATAGTCCTCTTTGAGGGCAACACGCTCGGTGAGTTCCGACACAAACCGTTCTCCCCCGCCTACCAGGCCGTATTTGGGGATAACAACCGCTATCTTGATCCTGCCCTTTGTAGCCATCACCCCGCCGGTCTTCCAGAAGGAGAAGCCGCCGCCTTTGTGAGTTCAAAAATGGCACAGCCGTAATGGCAACCAAAGTTCCCCTCCACATCCTGGCGCCTTAACCCAGCATCCCTGATCAAGTCGCCCTGATCATTCACATATGAGAAGGCATCTATCCTGTATTTCCTCTTTAGCAAATCCAGAATATAGGGGAGGGAAAAGACCCTGTGGGCGTTGAACTCTATCCTTTGTTCCCCCATGGGTACGGAGAAATAAAACTTCCCCCCCCATTTCAGGAGCTTGTAGATGTTGTTCAGGCCCTTAATGTGTCCCTCAAAATCGAGCCTGTCACCGTACCTGCCCAGGCCGAAGTGCTCGATGGCGTGGAGGGATGAGACGGAATCGCAGTAGTCCTTCAGATCAAAGGTGTCGTTCATAAGATCGGCCCGCCTAAAAAGCACGTTGGGGATCCTGGTCTCAAGGGGCCTGACATCAAAGACCTCTATCTTCCGGAAAGAGGCCACATGGGAAACAAACCCGTCAATCCGGGAGCCTATATCCACATGTCTTTCCGGTTCGTTGACGAATATCCTTTGGGCCACGAGCAGATCTTGATGAAAGTAATGCCCTGTGGCCTCACCGCTCTG
>CAZNLL010000146.1:0-8783 GCA_964573885.1 uncultured Desulfobacteraceae bacterium
ATCCCGCTCAATGGCCTCCTGGATGCGGTCCAGGTCCAGGCTGTCGCACACCTCCACCTCCAGATGTCGCTCTTTAAGGGCATCGAAAACAGCGGCCAGGGGCCTGGGCACACCACAGGTGTCCTCCGAATCCAGCACACAATCGCGGCTGCGCATGTAGACCACCACGTCCATATCCGAGGTATCCCCGGCCATCCCGAAGTTCAACGATCCCAGGAGATCAAAGGCCACCTCCATGCCCTGGTGCCGGATCTCACGGTAGATCCCCCTCAGTTCATTCATCAGCTGAAGGGTTTCAGGCGTCTCGTAACCCAGAAAAAAGGACTTTATCCGCTGGAGTTGACGGATGGGCCTGATGTGATGGGCCCTGGGAGCCTTCCCTCCCAATCTGACATAGCGCTTTTCATCCAGGAGGAGGGCTTCCATGCCTGATGGTCCCGGTTTGTAGTCCAGGATATCGTATATCCGGCCCCGGTCCAGTTGGCGCAGGGTGGCCACCCCCACCCCTTCCGGGCCCAGGATAAAGTCCAGGAAATACCCGCCCTCCCGAACCCTGGAAACCTCCACGGTGCGGCCGAAGTTGGAGGGATTGAAAAGGCAGGTCCCCTCGGCACGAATTCCGCCCCACTGCTCGTGTAAATGGCCTGAGAGGACCACTTTCACGTGGCCTTCATCCAGATAGTTTCGGACGCGCACACTCCCCATGTGGCCCCGGGCGGGCAGATAGTCCAAATATCCGAAAGGGGGCTGGTGAAGCATCAACAGATCAGGGTTCACCCTTCCAAAGGGATCCCCGGCCCCCAAGGCCGAGTCCCCTCTCCATTCCGGATAAGGGACCTGCAGATGATCCGGTATACCAGGGGTCTGAACATTGGCCCCCCCATACCCTGCAAGATGGACGCCTTCCACTTCCACGGTCTTGAGATGGAGGTCCCGGCGGCAGACGGCCGTACCCTGGAGGTCCATATCATAGTTGCCGGGGAGCACATACACGGGCTTTTCCACCCCCACCAGTATCTGCTCAAGTTGGGTGTAGGCCTTTTTCAAATAGACCTCCGCCTTCCGGCAAAGCTCTAAATACTCCCGGGCCTGGTCCATAAGAAGGGGAGAGTTGCCTTCCTGGTAGAGTTTTTCAACAATCTCATAGAGGCTTTCCGGGCCATGGGGCCGATAACCCGCCAGGATCTGCTGAAGTTCCATGAACCGCCAGGCGGTCTGGTACCTATAGAAGGCCCGGGAGACGAGGTCACCCGCGATCAAATAGAGATCCGCGTCAGTCTCTTTGAGGACGGCGGCTAGGGATTTAAAGTCATGATGAACATCTGTAATGAAGACGATACGCACAAAAGGTTCTCCCAAAAAACCCATTCTTTCCATGGCCCCGACAGGGGTTCTCAAAATTTTATTCTATTACAAAATCTTTTTTGAAGCGAAACAAAAAAGCGGAACCCAATTAATACAATTTTGTATTTCAAGGTTTTATTTACTACAAAATTGCAATTTATATTTGAGGGTCTTTCCGCCACCAAAATATAAGTCTTTGATTTTCAAGTTTCTTTTTTTTGACGCCCGCCGTGGCATGAAGGTTGCTCTCTTTCCCTGAAAAATGGAAAGGAGATTCAGTCATGAACACGGGAGACACGGTTTTTGTCTTGATTTCAGCTGCCCTGGTCATGCTCATGACACCCGGATTGGCCCTCTTTTACGGGGGCATGGTGCGGGGGAAAAACGTCCTCGGCACCCTCATGCAGAGCTTTATTATCCTGGCCGTCATTACCCTGGAATGGGTCTTGTGGGGCTATTCCATGTCATTTGGACCGGACCTGGGAGGCCTTGTGGGCGGTTTAAGCTGGTTTGGTCTAAAAGGGGTGGGTATGGCGCCCAGTGCTGATTATGGAACGACCATCCCCCACCTGGCCTTTATGATTTTCCAGTGCATGTTTGCGGTGATCACCCCCGCCCTGATTACCGGGGCCTTTGCAGAACGCATCAAATTCAGTGCCTTTCTGGTCTTCTCCCTGCTCTGGGCCACCTTGGTTTACAACCCTCTGGCCCACTGGGTATGGGGCGTGGGAGGCTGGATGGGCCGTATGGGGGCCCTGGATTTTGCGGGGGGTACTGTGGTCCATATCAGCTCCGGTATCTCGGCCCTGGCTGCAGCCCTTTTGGTGGGGAAACGCCTTGGTTACGGCCGAACGGCCTATATCCCCCATAACCTGCCCATGACCATGACCGGAGCGGCCATCCTCTGGTTCGGGTGGTTCGGGTTCAATGCAGGCAGTGCCCTTGCCTGCAATGGACTCGCGGCAAATGCCTTTGTGGTTACCCACGTTGCCTCCTCCGTGGCCGCCCTCTCCTGGATGTTCATGGAATGGATCTTCCGGGGAAAACCCACCACCTTGGGTGTGGCAAGCGGCGCCGTGGCGGGCCTTGTGGCCATCACACCCGCTTCGGGATTCGTGGGCCCTGTTTCATCCATCCTCATAGGAGCCCTGGCAGGTATTATCTGCTATGGTGGTGTATTGCTAAAGACCCGGCTGGGTTACGATGATTCCCTGGATGTAGTGGGTATTCACGGGATCGGGGGAACCTGGGGGGCCCTGGCCACAGGCCTTTTTGCGAGTACCGCCGTCAATCCGGACGGGGCTGACGGCCTCTTTTTCGGCAATCCCGGTCAGCTCTTGATCCAGTTCGTTTCCGTCTTGGCCACCATGGTTTTCGCCTTTGTGATGACCGTGATTATTCTAAAGGTCATCGACCTGGTGATTGGACTGCGGGTCAGCGAGGAAGACGAGGTCAGAGGTATGGATATCAGTCTGCACAACGAGGCCGGTTATAACTTTTAAGGCGGCAACACCATCAAAAAGGAGCAAAAGCCATGAAGAAAGTAGAGGCCATCATCAAGCCCTTTAAGCTGGACGAGGTCAAAGAGGCCCTCTCCGCCATGGGAGTAAAAGGACTCACCGTCACAGAGGTCAAAGGATTCGGCCGTCAGCGGGGACATAAAGAGGTGTACCGGGGTGCCGAGTATCAGGTGGATTTTGTATCAAAGATCAAAATCGAGGTGGTTCTGGAGGCCGATCTTGTTCCCGAAGCGGTCAACGTCATCCAGGAAAAGGCCCGTACAGGTCAAATTGGAGACGGAAAGATCTTTATCCTGCCTGTTGAGGAAGTGATCCGTATCCGGACCGGAGAGACGGGCAACGAGGCCATATAAAATGCCGGCCAAAGCAAAAAGGGCCATGAAAAACACCAGGGAAGAAATCCGGGTTTCCTCCGCCCTGGAAGAGTTGAGAAGGTCCAGGGAGGATCTCTCCCGGGCCTTCTCCCAAGGATCCCTCGCCCATGCCTTTCAAGAGGCCCATACGGAGATAACGGACCAATATTTCCGGGCAAGTCTCCAGGAAAGCAAGGTGGGATGCCGGCTCTTCAAAAATAAGCATCCCTTCGCACTGGTGGCCCTGGGTGGGTATGGACGCGGAGAACTCTGTCTCCATTCAGACATCGACATCATGGTCCTCTTCAAGGGCTCCATACCCGCCGGCGCCAAAGAACTGGTGGAAGAGATCCTTTTCCCCCTCTGGGACATGGGCCTTGACTTGGGTTATGCCATCCGTTCCCTCAAAGACTGCCTGAACCTTTCCAAAAACGACTTCGAGGTCCTCACCTCCATGATGGACGGCCGTTTTCTATGCGGCGACTCCCCCCTGTTTTTATCCCTCTGTGAAGAGCTCCACAGCAAAGTGATCTCCAAGAGGGGCACCGCCTTCGGGAGATGGCTCAAAGACCAGGATCAAATCCGCATGGACAGGTTCGGGGATGCCAGCCACCTCCTTGAACCCCATCTCAAGGAGGGCATCGGCGGCCTGCGCGACTACCACCATATCCTGTGGCTGGCCAGGGCCTTTTTTCAACTCAAGGCCCCCAGAGACCTGGAGTACACAGGCAAGCTTTCCCACGACGAGTACCGGGACATGAGGGAGAATCTTAACCTCATCTGGCTGGTGAGAAATCATCTCCACCAACTTTCGGGCCGAAAGAACGACCGCCTGGGATTTGAATACCAGGAAAAGGTCGCCCACAGGCTGGGCTTTAAAGATGAAAAGCATGCCCTTGGGGTGGAGCAATTCATGGGGCGGCTCCATGCCTCCATGGCCGCTGTCAAATCCCTTCACCGGTCCTTTACGCACAGCCACATCCCCAAGGGTGCAGCCTCCAAAAAGGACCCAGGGCGCCGAGAGGTCCACAAAGGACTCCACGTGGCCCATGGAGAGCTCCATTTTGACTCGGCCACATCCATACTTTCCAATCCCCTTTTGTTGATAGAGGCCTTTTATCAGACTTGCGCCTTGGACCGCCCCCTCTCCCTGGAGGTCCGCCGGTTGATCCGGGAATTCCTCTTTCTGGGGGATGAGGGGTTCAGGCATTCCCAAGAGGCGGTCGAGCGCTTTCTGGCTCTCATAAACCATGAAAACGCCTTTGAGGGTCTTAATCAGATGTATGAGACAGGGTTTCTGGTGGCCTTCATTCCCGAATTCGGGCCTGTCAAAGACCGGGTCCAGTTTGACGCCTACCATATCTTCCCTGTGGGGAGGCACGTCCTGGAAACAGTGCGGCGCCTCAAAGGCCTGGCCGCTGAAAAAGAGATCTTGCTCCTGGACATCTTTTCCGACCTGGCGAACCCCGAACCCCTCTTGTTGGCCGCACTCTTTCACGATATTGGTAAGGTGGGGAAAAACCACGCCCTCAGGGCCATTCCCATTCTGGAAAACATCCTGAAGCGCTTCGCTTACCCCGGGAAGGAGGCGAAAGTGGTTTTGTCCCTGGTGCGCCACCACCTCCTGCTGGTGGAAACGGCCACCCGGAGAGACCTCAATGATGAAAAAGTCGTGGTCCAGTGTGCCCGTACCATAGGGGACGTGGAGCGACTCAAGATGCTCTACCTCCTCACCTGGGCCGACTCCAAGGCCACCGGTCCCAGGGCCTGGAGTGACTGGACGGCCAGTCTGGTTCAGGAACTCTTCTTCAAGTGTATGCACATCCTGCAGGGAGAAGAGCTGGCCACTCCGGGTGCCTCTCAAAGGGCCAGGGAAACCCAGTCCGAGGTGAGGGGGCTCCTTGCCACGGACCTGGAGGGCCGGGAGGTGGAGGATTTTTTTGCCATCATGTCCCCCCGCTATATCCTCAATACCCCTCCCCGGGACATGGCGCGGCATATCCTCGCGGCCCGGGAACTCAAACGGGGACCGGAGGAGCATCAAAAGGCCTTAACCTTCAGCCTGGAGTCCAGGGAAGATCTCACCGGTGGGTGCTGGGAGGTCACCTTCCTGGCCCTGGACCGGCCCGGGCTCTTTTCCGATGTTGCCGGCGTGCTGGCCTTGAACAACATCAATATCCTTGCTGCAGACATATACACCTGGGCGGACGGAACGGCCGTGGACATCTTTAAGGTCACCTCCCCTCTTGACCCCACCCGGACCCAAGAAACCTGGAAAAAGGTGACCAAAGACCTGGAAAAGACCTTTAAGGGGAAGCTTTCCCTCCCCTACCGGCTGGGCCAAAAATCCACGCCCTCCATTATTTCGAACGTCACCCCTCCTTCACGCCCTGCCCAGATCCATGTCGACAACGCCCATTCCGATTTTTTCACCCTTATCGAAGTCTTTGCCGATGACCGGATTGGGCTGCTTTATCTCATTACCCGAACCCTCTTTGATCTCCGGCTGGACATCCGCATCGCCAAAATCGCCACCAAGGGGGACCAGATCGCGGATGTCTTCTATGTGCGCGACCTGGAAGGACAAAAGGTGGAGGATAAGGAACAGGTGGAGGAAGTCAAGAAGGCCCTGCTCCATCAACTGCAGGTGGCGGAGGAGGGAGCTGGGGTTGGCCATTGGGGAACACATCCCTGGAAGTGATTTCCAGGCTCGGGGCAAGGGCCTCAATCAAAGCCATGACCTCGGGAGGGATCTGAAAGGACAGGACCCGGTTCCGGTCGTCCGGGATCCCGCCGCCGGAGGGAAGGCCGTTTTGAAAAAGCGGCAACTGGGGGTCGTTCACCGCTACGTAACGGGCCAGTTGTGTAAGCAGATTCACCTCAGCGGAAGAAGAAAGGGGCTGGTGGTCCACCATGGTACACCAGATCTCCCCCACCCCGTTTTCATAGGCCACCACCTCCACAACCCGGCTCTGCTGGGGCCAGTATGAGGTGGAAGACGTTTGGACCTCCCAGTAGGACAAAGACGGGTCTGTCTGATGAGGATGGGGGGTGATCTTATTCACATGCCCGTGTCCGACCAGGTGGAGTATCACGTTGGGAACCTTCTGCAAGGTGTCCACCAGGAGCGTCTTACAGGCCCCGGGACCGATACAAATAAATGAGTCCGGATCTTCGTCCTCGATGACGGCCACACCCGTGGAAGGATGATGGGACGCCACAATAGCCAGGTATCCATCCCTTTGGGCACGGTCGAGCTGACACTCAAGCCACCGGTATTGGGTTGCAGACATCCCCCCTTCGGCCGCTATGGGAGATTCGTCGGTATTCAAAAAAATGACCCGGATAGGCACCTCCCCGCCCTGGGCCGTCTTGATGTCCAGGGTGTAATACCCCATCTCCGGATCCACCCCGTCGGGAAACAGGGCATTACATTCGTCGTTATTGGGCAGAAATCCATGGCCCCCCGGCCGTGCCAGGGCCATGAGGCCCTGCATCCCCTGGAATTCCCGGTCCCGGTCTGGCGTAATCCTCACGCCGATCTCGGAAGGGTCGGCGTCGGAGGGACTGTGCTCGACCTGGTCAAAGGAAAAATTCGGGTCCATCTCGGCCCGCACCGCCTCCTTTCCATCCGTCAAGGCGAGCATCACCAGTTCCATGCTCAGGGGCTTGGAAAGCAGCCCGCCGATACCCGGCCCACCGATCATGTCGTAAAAGGCCTGGGGCGGGGTTGGTCCCCCCTCAAGGGTATTGATAATAAGGGTGGGCATGCCCAAGACATAGCCGAAAGGAGACTCGCTTCCAAGCCATACAGAACCATCAAAGAAGAAATTGTTCAAGGGGCTGGTCGAATGCTTCTGGCTGTCGACCCAGAAGTTTCCCATATGGAGTGCGTCGTGGTTCCCGATCAGCGTAAACCACGGCACCCTCCCTCCTGACGGGGTCCGCAGGCCCCGGGCGGGGAAATCCGCGTTTGAGTTCGGAAATCCTGGCCGGTCATAGGGGTCAAAGGCATCCTGGCTTCCAAAGCAACGCGCACCCAGGTTGCGACCATCATCGGTGAGGTTCAAGTCCCCCGTATCAGGCCGAATGAAGCCCCGGTCAGGGCCTTCCAAGATTTCAAAAAACCATTTAAACTCGATGCCGGATCCATTGTCTGCCCCGTCACCCAGGGAAAGGAGTTGATCAAAGACCCGGTCATAATTCTGCATCAGGCCGTTGGCCGTAAGAATGGTGGCGTTCCAAAGGTGGGGGGAGAGGTCCTCCTGGGGGGCATAGGCCCCCGTGAGCATCCCGAAGAGGATGCTTTGGGCATCAAAGAAATGGAGTCGGGCCGGGCTTTCTTCGTCCGCCACATGCTGATCCGTGGAAACAAACCAATAGGAAAGAGACCAGAAGGCCCCCTGCCCCTGCCCTGTGGATCCCGGAACGGGAAAGACCTTATGGGGCTCTCCCGGCCCCAGGTCCAATGCAAACCCGCCCGATACGGGTAGGGGAACCCAGGTCTGCTCCAGGGTGGTCTTCACCACCGGTTGAAGCCTGCGCTCTCCCCCTGAGGGACCGGTTCCCGGGGAATCACCCTCATTACTGCATCCCACCCAACAGAAGCACCACAGGACAAGGACAAAAGGGAGTAGCTTTTTCATGGGTGTCTCCTTTCCCACTCCTAATAGGATAAAGAAAAGAACCTGGCCCCGTTGCCGTAAAAAAGCTTCTTGCGGGCGGCCTCCGGCAGGTCATTGTCGCGACTCAATTGGACCACATCCTCATAAAAACGGTCACCCGAGTCTGTATTGCACATAATACGGTCCATGCGGTCTGAACCCATGGAGATGATGCGTTTCAGCTCCTCTTTTGAATCACCCTTCTCCAGGCCGATTTCCCCTATGCCCTTGCACAGGGGATCCTCAAGGGAGAAATGAAGGAGGGGACCGATCTGCCCGGGTTCCAAGTCCGGGGGTATGGAACGGGGATGAACCCCGGCGAGATAATGGCATGCCAGCCCGGCTTGGGCATGCCTTTTAATACAATTTCCCTTGGACTTAAGGCAGGCCTCCAGCCTGGAGACGGAATCCGCCCCTTCACAATAGGCCCACGAAACCACGGCGCACCCCGCTTCTTTGAGCCATTCAATGCGATGAGGCCGGTATCGCTCAATAAAATCAAGATGCACATGGCTGTCCAGAATCCTTTCCTTGCCCGACTTCTCTTTACCCCTTGGCACCATCTGAGACCCTATGTCTTTAGTTTCTTATACATGACCAGGGCATCCACAAAACCCAGCCGGGCATGTCGAAAAGCCCCGGGCAGAACACCGGCCACTTCAAAGCCCTCCCTTTTCCACAGGCGCACAGCCACCTCGTTTGTAGAGACCACCAGGTTGTACTGCATGGCTCGAAAGCCCCGCCTTAGGGCCTCACCCTGGGAATGCCTGCACATCTCTGAACCAATCCCTCTCCTCCTGGCCTTCTCTGCCACAATGTATCCGCAGTTACACACATGGGCCCCCAGGCCGGGCTGGTTGGGCTTTATGTAATAGGTGCCGAGGACCTGGTTCGTTTCATCC
>CAZNLL010000147.1:0-8597 GCA_964573885.1 uncultured Desulfobacteraceae bacterium
AAAAAATCGCTTCTCATGTTTCTTACACTGTGTAGTTGACGGACGTGGCCAAAGCCAAGGCCGAATCAGCGGTCCTCGTTGCCGAACGCTGGATCCTGGCCGCTCTCAGGAATCACACCTTCTTCTCTCTGGCAGAGCTCAACCGCTGTATCGCCGAAAAACTCATCGATCTCAACACCCGAAAGTTCCAAAAACTCGATGCCACAAGAAAAATCCTCTTTGAATCTATTGATAAACCAGCCCTCATCCCCTTACCTTCCACACCTTATGAGTACGCGGAGTGGAAAAAGGCCCGGGTCAATATCGACTACCATGTCGAGGTGGATCGTCACTATTACAGCGTTCCCTATCAGCTAGTCAGAGAGCAAGTCGATGTGCGATTAACCACCACCACTGTGGAGATCCTGTTCAAAAATAAGAGAGTCGCAGGTCATCAAAGAATCTACCGCCAAGGCGGATTTACCACCTTGCCCCAACACATGCCCAAGAGCCACCAGCGCTATCTGCAGTGGAGCCCGTCCAGGATTGTCCGGTGGGCAGAAAAAAACGGCCCCAACACAAAAAAGCTCCTCACCGCTGTCCTGCAAAGCAAAACCCACCCGGAACAAGGCTTCAGATCCTGCCTCGGTATCATGCGTCTGGCTAAAAGTTACTCCCCAGATCGCCTCGAAGCCGCTTGCTCCAGAGCACTCCTCATCAAGGGCTATTCCTTCAAAAGCGTCGAATCCATCCTCAAGAAAAATCTGGACCAACAGCCCCTTCTTTTTGATGAGGTTGATCAAGACAATATCGATAAGTGCATCCCTCACAGTAACCTTAGAGGCAAAGGCTACTATCACTAGAAAGGAGATACCCGATGCTTATGGAACCAACCCTCGAAAAACTCTATGATATGAGACTCAACGCCATGGCCCAAGCTTTCAAAGACCAAATTAACCATCCCTCGATCCATGAGCTGTCTTTTGATGAGCGCTTCTCACTTCTCGTCGATCAACAATGGACCTGGCAGGAGGAGCGAAAAATGAAAAGGCTCCTTCAAAATGCCAAACTCAAAATCAATGCCTGCATCGAGGATATCGATTTTAAGGCCCCAAGAGGCATCGAAAAGTCCGTTATCCTCCGCCTGGCCAACTGCGACTGGATCAGAAACGCTCAAAACATCATCATCACAGGCCCGACAGGCGTTGGCAAAACTTACCTTGCCTGCGCCTTCGCAAACAAGGCCTGCAGAATGAGCTTCTCCGCCTTCTACATCCGTTTGCCTCGACTCTTCCAGGATCTCAGCATAGCCAGAGCGGATGGCTCTTACCCACGCATCATGAAAAAACTTCTTAAAGCCAAAGTGCTCATCATCGACGATCTCGGGCTTACTCCCATGAACTCAGCAGAAAGACGGGATCTCTTGGAAATCGTGGAAGACAGGCACGGACTTTCTTCCACGGTAATCGTCACTCAGTTGCCCATAGATCGCTGGCACGACAACATCAAAGACCCAACCATTGCTGATGCGATTCTCGATCGCCTCGTTCACAACGCTCACAAAATCGACCTAAAGGGAGACTCTATGAGAAAATTGCGTTCCAACTTGACAAAAAACAGGCACTCTGAAAAATAGGAAACTCCAGCGTCGCTACGCTCCGATGAGACCGGACGGTTTCCTCCGGAACCACTGGACGGTTATCCTCGGAATAACTGGACGTTTTCCCCCGGAACACATGGACGCTTTCACCGGAATAGGCAACTTGTGGGAGTGGATCGACAATCCATTCGATATTCCGGCAATGGCGCCCCAGCCTGTGCAATATGCGTTTCCCATGCCCGGTCTTGGATAGCAGTGTTCCCGGAAAATTTCTGACCGTATGCCTTATCATGGTACTGATATTAAGCTGATAATTATCCATCATGGTGGACGGACAACCCCTGATCATCTCCATGGCCAAAATCCTCCTTTTCCCCCTCACCTTTAAAAGCCCCGGTTTGGTTCTGGCCCCCCTTCAGGTACTCTAAGACGGCTTTTACGACACGATACCATGGGTCTCATAGGGGCCAACGAATTACCGAAATACCTTAGGAAAGATGTGCATTCGGGTGTGTAGGCCCCGTCAGAGACCTACTTAAGCCAATAATCCTCCTTCGGGTAGCCCAGCTTTTCATATCTCCTGACCAGGCTTGAGAAATAGCCTTCAATGACACTCATGTCGGTATCAATGCCCTGGGCATTGAAGGCCGCTGCAATGTCATCAATCTTGGGGGGACACCCTGCTATGGGAATAGGCTTTCTGATCGCCCCGTCCTTTTTATGGGCTTGAATAGGGCAGTTTCCCATCAAGAAGGTCTTCCTCGCCCTGCCTGAGGGTTCCGAACCTTTACCGGCCAGGAGTTCCAAGTTGTCAAAGGGCGTGTCCTTGTTGGCCGCCAGCAGGAGAAGAAGCACACTGGGAAAGACATAAGTACATCCGGTACACAGGGCTCGAGGATAGGGTATCTCAAATCCCTGGACCTTCTGTTTTACAAAGACATCGGGCATGGTGCCTTCCGGATTCCAAGGGATTTGGGTTTCCATGGGATCAATATGCTCGGATACATTAAGTCCCTTGACCGCGATCTTACTTACATCCAGGCTTCGGTGGTAGGCCCCTGCAAAGCGGGCCAGGTGTTCCACCTCCGCAGGGTTGATACCCAGCAGTGTAGACCCCAGCACATCCACGGAAAACATATCTCGACCCGCTATAATGATATCGGATCGATGGGCCCTGCCCGTGTACATAGGACCCCGCTCTTGCGTGTATAGACCGTCAATAATGGTGAGCTGAGGGTAAAAACGCTCTGCCAGGTAAAACAGATATTCATCCACGCTGTGATCAAGGTTATGACAGAATTGTTTGGATTTGGGGTGAAGCATGCCTTTGAGGTTTTTGAACCCCAGTGTCACCTTGGTGAGTTCGTGGGTCTTCAGGGCCGGCACATTGACCAGGAAGTCGCATTCCAGCAAGGGACGGGCCACACGAAGGGAGTGGGGACCCAATTTCATCCTCTCGTGCTCTCCCTCGTTAAAATCAACGATCTGAACGCCGTATCTCTTGACGAAGTGCTCGTACCCAAGACGGTCGAAAATAATATGGGTCTCAGAGCCCATGTCCTTGTTCAGGGCGCAGCCGTCGCCCAGGATAATGTCCCTGGCTCCATGATCCTTCAGGACCTTGAGAATTTCTTCCAGCAACACACTGGTAGTGAGGACCCCGAAGGGGACGTAAGGGTACACATCAACCCAAGCCACCAGGTTGGGCTTGACCAACACCTGCATATGGGGATCAAAATCCTTTAGCCCGTCACAGAGCGTAACCGCTTCTGCCAATCCCTTCCGATCTGTATTCCAGGCACAAAGGGAAACCGACGCATCCTTATTCTGCAGATGGGCGCCCAATTTGTCCTTCATCTATCTCTACTCCTCTCACCCCTGCCCGCCTAAAAGGCAAAATGGGATCCTAGCGGCGAAAATGCATCTTTATTCAATAAGGGTCTTAAAGTGCTTGATATCGGTAAAATGATCCCCGGTTCTGTTCTCTGCAAACACGGCTTGCACCCGCATACCGGTCTTGAGTTTGCTCTCGTCCACTTCTTCGAGACGATGCATGATGTTGGTATCGCTCCCATCAAGCCTGATATAGGCGGCCGTAAAAGGGAGCTCTTTGGGTTCGCCGGTATTGGGATTGGTATAGGGAACCGTGGTGATTGTATAGGCCATGACCGTGCCTTTATCGCTTACAGGGACAAATTCCTCGTTCTTTGCGAAACAGTCCCTGCATACCACCCGGGGCGGGACATAGACTTTCCCGCATTTCGGACATTTCACCCCTAAAATTCTCTTTTTCTCCTGAAGTTCCCTTAAGTACCTGCTCACATAGTACCCGGCGTTGTAATTATAAGGCACATCAACCATGGCGCTTATGCTCAGGATTTCATCCTTTTTCTCTCCCTTTGCCTTTTCCGTCATACAAACCTCCCTCCCCAATCTGTCATGTCCAGAAGACCCTGCCCCGGGCCCAAGCCGATGCCAGGAGCCCTTTTCGCACCCGGTCCTTTTTCTTTGAACTTGGTCATGTTTCCGTTCATAAGTGGCGCTTCTTCAAAGAATTTTTTCGGATCGGGGACTCTTTCGTCCCCGTAATTGATCCCCGTGTGGACATTGCTAGTCTAGATACTTCGAGGACCCCAGGATCATCACATCCGACCAGAAGCAACCTCCAAAACCCGTGGCAGCAGCAATTTCAACATTAGGGACTTGCCTTGCCTCAGCCTTACCCATCACCTGCAGTGCCCCTTCGCCGATCCTTATGAGCCCTGTCGCACCGATACAGTTGGTGGAGATTACCCCTCCGGAAGGATTAATGGGCAATTCCCCATCCATGTTGGTCACACCACTTCTGATGAACTCCGGGCCTCCTCCTTCATCGCAGAATCCCATCCCCTCCATCCATGAGACTCCGGCCGATGCAGCAGGCAAATACATTTCCGCCACATCAATCTGATGGTAAGGATCCGTGATGCCCGCCATATTGTAAGCCTCTTTGGCCGCTATCTCGAGGGAATGCAAACCCGCCAGCCCCACTTCATCTCCCAGATAAGTGGACCGATGGGAACTACCCACGCCCAACACCCGGGCAGGCTTGCCGCTGATTGCCTCGGCCTTATCGTCCCTGGCGAATATAACGGCGCAGGCCCCGTCGCTGCGTGGACACATGTGGAGAAGCCGCAGGGGATAGGAGATATAAGCGGAGTTCATCACCTCCTCCACTGTGATCTCTTTCCTGAGATGGGCGTAAGGGTTGTATCGGGCCGCATTGCACCGGTCCCGGACCGAGACAAGGGCCGCATCCTCTTCGGTCGCGCCGTACTTATCCATGTACATGGAATACTGGGCCGCCAGGCCTCCAATAGCCCCTCCATAAAAATCCCTCTCAATTAAAGGCTCACAATGGGTCACGATGGCGGCGGTGGTGTCCGATTCCGAATTCTGTTCCCAGCCAACCGCAAGCACAACATCAAAGAGCCCGGAAGCCACATGGTAAAATGCTGCATGCCCGACCGCACTCCCGGTTGTTCCCCCGGTAGTGACTTTCAGGACCGGCTTCATGTACCCCCCGAATCCCATAACACTCCACATATCTACGTAATTAATGGATTCAAAATGATCCATGTTTCCCACCACGACCGCATCGATATCATTCATGGTCAGTCCAGTGCTCTCCAAAGCCCTTCTTACGGCTATGCCGATGAGCTCTTGGCCGTTACATTCCGTGTTTTTTGATCTGTGGTGTGTCTGTCCTACCCCTACGATGCTTACTCTGTTTCCCATTTTTTAAAATCTCCTGTCAGGAAAAGCCGGTTTAGGTTTTCCCAAAGTTATCTTTCAAGGACATATACACAGTGTCCCTGCCCGCATGCCCCTTCGATTCCATGGGCAAGCGCAACGCTTGCCCCTTGCACTTGTCGATCCTCCGCCTCGCCGCGGACCTGAAGAACACCTTCAACAATCCTCGCCAGTCCAGCGGCCAAAACAGGATGGGCCGATAGTACACCTCCAGATGGATTGACGGGTAAGGGTCCTTCCATTTGGGTAAATCCCGAATCCATCAATTTGCCAGCCCGGCCCCTTTCACAGAAGCCCAGCCCTTCCATCCACATAAGCTCCATATAGGAAAAGGCTTCATACACTTCCGCCACGTGGATCTCCCTTTTGGGATCTTTGATTCCAGCCATATCATAGGCCTTTTTGACGGCGGTTTGCAAAACCGACACATCAGACAGGTCTCGGTCCCCCAGGTGATACATATCGGAGCAGTGGCCCACCCCTTTTATCCATACGGGCTTTCTACAAATCCTTTTCGCATCGCTCTCCCGGGCCAGAATAACGGCGCAGGCTCCGTCACTAACAGGAGAGGCATCCAGTAACTTGATGGGATCAGCAAGAGGTCTGGAAGAAAGCACATCTTCCACGGTGATGTCCAAGGGAAGCTGGGCATAAGGATTTTTCTTGGCGTTCTTGTGATTCTTCACCGAGACTCTCGCACATTGCCCTTCGGTAATCCCGTATTTCGTCATATATCTTTTGGCTTGTAAAGCGGCGGAGTTCACTGCATCCAGGCCCAGTATGCGGTCATATACGGGATCGAAAATAGCATTGGTAATCAGGTTTGGCTCCCCGATGGAGCCTTTGCTCTGGGCCACCACAAGGGTGATATCATGAAGCCCTGACAGGATCCGCGTCATTCCCATGAGGACGCCATATGTACCGTCTCCTTCCACATTTGTGGTCGGGACCCGGGAGCTTCCCGTAGCGTCTGTAATGGTCATGCACGATATGGTCCGGCCATCCCAAAAATCGTTGGTACAGGTGACGGAGTTGTCTATATCAGCAATAGTAAGCCCAGCATCCTCCAAAGCCTTGTTCGTCACTTCAAAGGCCATTTCATCGTGGGAGCAAGGGTTATTCCTCTCATATCTTGTCTGACCTACGCCTATGATGGCAACTTTTTCCACAGCCTTTCCTCCTGTCTTTTTTTCCTCGCCGCTCAAGGTCTAGATCGGCTTAAAATACTTGATATCCAACAAATTGCCCTGGGGGTTCTCTCGAAATACGGCTTCTAGACGCATGCCCACCTCTATATCCTCCAAATCAGCTTCTCCCACAAGGTGGGTCAGCCCGGTGTCTGCCCCGTCCAGTTTAATAATACCCATAACATAAGGGGGCGTCTGGGGCTGAATAAGGGGGACTGAATACCGCACCACCGTGTAGGTAAGAAGCCGGCCTCTATCACCAAGCTCCACAAATTCATTCATCTCTTCAAAACACCTGGGACAATTCTCCTTCGGCGGGACGTAGACCAGCCCACAAACAGGACACTTGTTCCCCCATATTTTTCTTTTTTCCTTGATCTCCCTGTAAAACCTTCCCATGCTTTTTCCAACCCACCAGTTGTACCTGAGTCTGATGCGACTCTGGTGTAAGCGTGTCCCTGTATTTCCTAATTCAACGGTCATTTTTTCCTCCTTCACCCTTTGGGCTCCCTCAGGCGTGAGAAGTGCAAGTCTCCTCCCACCACTAGTGCATCTCGAGCCCACCCGTGACATTAATGGCTTGGCCGGTCATATAATTGGCCTCCTCTGAGCAAAGAAATGCCACCACCTTGGCCACATCTTCGGATTTTTGACTTCGCCTCAGTGGGATTTCTGATGAGGCCATGTCTTCCATAATGTCCTCCTTACTCTTGCGGCCTCAGGTCAACCACCCGCGTGGCCTTGAGCGATTTCGCAGGATCATAGATCTCTTCGGAGGTAGTGAATTCGACCTTTGGGGTCATCTCTGCTGCCAACAGAATACGCTCTTGAATTTCCTTGGCCACCTCCGCCTCATCCCGCCCGCTCACAGCAACTTTTACCACCAGTTCGTCAAGAGAATAGGGGTCGTCAAGGTCCTTTTTCGTAAAAATGATTTGGTATTCGGCCACACCCGGGACGTTGGTGATCTCGCTTTTCATGCTCTCGGGATTGATAAGGGTACCTTTCAGGTTGACCAGTTCCTTGGTCCGCGTTCCATAAGTGCTTCCCGTCTTAATGATCAGCCGCTGTCCTGACCTCCCGCAGTAAGGGCAGGTCTCAGTGGTAACGGCTGAGATATCCCCGATCAGGTAGCGGAGCAACACCGTTCCTCTCCGGTTCAGGTGGGTGATGGCCAGCAGCCCTGTTTCTCCTTCGGGGAGGCTTTCTCGGGTCTCCTGGTCAACCACTTCCACAAAGTAAAGGCTCGGGTCATAGTTATGGCATCCTGAAAATTCATAGCATTCGGCAAAGCTCGCCTGGCATTCGGTGAACCCGAAGGGATTACTCACAAACACATCCTTGGCTCCCATATTCTGCAACCGCTTGATCATGTCGGAGCGCATCCCCTTGGGCACCCCTTCTCCCATGGCCAAGACGTTTCTCACAGAGGAAAAATTGCGCCCCTGCCGTTCTGCCTCTACGATAAGGCGGCGGCAAAAACTGCCGATTCCTCCAATAACGGTAGCCTTGTAATATTCTATCATTTCGATAAGATCATTCATGCTTCGATGGATCCTGGCTTCTGGAAAGGGGGATCCTGTATTCCCCACGAGAAGAGGAGCTCCCAGGGCAATGGCGATCTGGTTCATCCGAACATAACCGATGTGAGGTACCACTCCGAGAGGGAAGGTGTTGACGATCACATCGTCTGGCGTCACACAGGCAATCTTCATATATCGTGTCAGGGCCCTGGTTAATAAGAAGTGGTCGTAGGTTGTGTTATAAAAGGGGGTGGGTTTCCCTGTAGTGGTACCGGTGGTGAAAGTCACATCATAGAACTGATCAAACGGTGAAGGGTCTTTGAACTTGAGGCGAAAATCTTCCGGCCTCTTCATATAGTCCTTCTTTTCCGTAATGGGTACTTTGGCTAAATCGTCTGTAGTCTTGATATCGTCCGGGACCAGTTTATGAGTGTCAAAGAGCTCTCGATAATAGGCGCTCCCCTCATAGGCCCACTGCACTTGTCTCCTCAACAATTCACTCTGACGACGCTTAAT
>CAZNLL010000148.1:0-8596 GCA_964573885.1 uncultured Desulfobacteraceae bacterium
ATCCCACCGGGATGAGAAATTACCGGGATGATCCCTGGTTGATCAGCTTCAGCCAGCTTTTGGAACTGGGCGAAGAACTGGACAAAGAAGAGCCTGAACTGTTTATCAAGGAATTGTGGGAAGGAAAGCCCGATGACGTGGCCTTGATGCTCATGACCTCAGGGACCACGGGGGAACCCAAACTGGTCATGTTGACCCATGAAAACTTTATTGAAATGGGCCGTAAATGGCTGGAAAGCGCACCGGTGGGCATTGGGGACAACTGGATCTCCATCACCCCTACGGCCTGGATTGTTGATCAGCTCTGGGGCGTGGGAATCACCATTTCCGGCGGCATGGCCATGAATTTTCCCGAAACCTTCGAAACAGCCGTGGAGGACTTTAGAGAAATAGGCCCTACTGTAATCGTCACCTCTTCGCGGTTCTGGGAAGATCTTGCTTCCAAGATCAGGGTCAAGATTAATGATGCCGGGTTTATTAAACGGGCCCTTTACAGATACTCCCAGCGCATAGGGGGCATCGTGGTGGACTTGGAATCTGAGGGAAGACCCGTTTCCCTGGGGCTACGGGTTCTAAGGCGGCTCACGAAATGGGTTGTATCACGCCCCCTTCTGGACAGGGTGGGGTGTCTCAATTTCCGTGCCGCTTACACAGGAGGACATCCCATCAGCCCGGACGTGATCCGTTTTTTCAGGGCCAACGGACTGAATCTCAAACAGTGTTACGGACTTACCGAGGCGGGCGGGATTTTTCAGGTACAACCCGATGACGAGGTGAAACCCGAAACCGTGGGCAAGGCCCTTCCCAGAACCGAGGTCAGAATCACCGAAGACCAGGAAGTTCTGGTGCACAGCAAATCCAATTTCGTAGGCTATTATGAAAACCCGGAGGCCACGGCCAAGGCCCTGAAGGATGGGTGGTTTTACACGGGGGATGCGGGGTATTTTGATGATGACGGCCACCTTCTCATCATCGGCCGGAAAGAAGACATCATGCGTACCAAGGACGGTGAAGCGTTTTCACCGGACTTTATTGAAACACGGCTGAAATTCAGCCCTTATATTAAGGAAACCGTTATATGGGGCGAAGGTCAGCCCTATATCACCGCCTTCATCAATATTGATTTTGGGAACGTAGGGAACTGGGCTGAAGAGAGGAAAATTCCCTATACCACTTACACCGACCTCTCCCAGCAGCCGGCCGTGGAAGAACTGATTCGAGAGGAAGTGCGCGAGGTGAATACCCAACTGCCCCGACCGATGCAACTCGTTAAGATCATCCTTCTTTACAAACTGCTGGACGCCGATGACGAGGAACTGACGAGAACGGGCAAGGTAAGAAGAAAATTTGTCTTTGAGCAATACAAAGAGCTCATAGACGCCATGTATTCTGACAAAACTGAATTACCTGTCAAAGGTCAGGTGAGATACAGAGACGGGACGGTCGGTACCATTGAGACCACTGTAAAAATCTTGGAAGTGTAGTAAGGAGGGCAAACCCTGCTATGGATTTTTTCCTTCAGCTTCTTGTAAACGGTATTTCCCTGGGCTTCCTATACGCCCTTTCAGCTCTGGGCTTTGTCATGATCTTCAAATCGAGCAGTGTGTTGAACTTCGCCCATGGAGAACTTCTGGCCATAGGGGCCTTTGTGTTTCTGGTCCTGTCCTCCTGGGCCAACCTTCCCATTATTTTGGCCTTTGCCGTGACCCTCATAGGATCTTTCGCCCTAGGCTTTATTGTGGAACGCTTCTTCCTGCGTCCCTTGATCGGGGAGGCCCTCATCCAGGTCATTATGCTCACCGTGGGTCTGGCCGCCATGTTTAAGGGGCTCATGCTCTTTGTTTTTGGGGGAGACATCCACAATTACCGCAAATTTCTGCCCGACGCCCTTTCTATTACCTGGGGAAACATTCAACTCCCGGCCGTTTATGTGGCCTCCTTTATCATTGGGATTATCTTTCTCATCCTCTTCGGATTCTTCTTCAAGTATTCTTCTCAAGGCATCTATATGAGATCCGTTGCCGACAACCAGCCCGCGGCCCTGTCCCTGGGAGTCCACGTAAGAAGGGTCTTTGCCCTTTCCTGGGCCATTGCGGCCCTGGTGTGCGCCATGAGCGGCATTATCCTAGGGATAATCAACGGCATTAATGTCCATGAGCTGAGCGCGATCGGCCTTAAGGTGTTTCCTGTAGTCATCTTGGGCGGCTTGGACAGCATCGGCGGTGCTATCCTGGGGGGCGTTATCATCGGATTGCTTGAAACCTTTACAGGGGGATATATTTCTACTTCTTTGCGGGAAATCGTCCCTTACATTGTTCTTATCTTTATCTTGATGGTAAAACCTTACGGCCTGTTCGGCCTTGTTGAAATAGAGCGGGTCTAACCAGGACACGGGAGGGGTAAAGCGAGGATGCGCAAACTTCAATTTCACCCTTGCGGGGACTTCAGAGAATCGTACTTTAGAGAGCTTACCATATTTGAAACCGATTTCGGCAGGCTCTGGCTCTTGATCGGTCTCGCACTCCTTTTTGGTGTCATCCCCTTTATCACAAGCCCTTACATGCTCTACATCCTGAACACCATAGGGATCTATGCCATTGCAGCCATAGGGCTCAATCTCCTCATTGGATACACAGGGCAGATTTCCTTGGGGCACGGGGCCTTTTTCGGCGTAGGGGCTTACACGGGCGCTATCCTGGCAACCAAAGCGGGCTTTCCCTTTTGGCTTTCCGTGCCGGCCGGGGGCGTGGTTACCGCGGCGGCAGGCATGGTCTTTGGCATCCCTTCCGTGAGGCTCAAGCACCTCTACCTTTGTATCGCCACCCTGGCCGGTCAGTTTATCATTGAGTACGTCATGGTCCAGTGGCAAAGTCTTACCGGCGGGGCCCAAGGGATCAGCATCATTGGGACCACCCTCTTCGGTCTTGATTTGTCCACGGACCGCTCCTATTTTTACGTCATTTTCTTCTGTTTTGTGGTCATGACCTGGGTGGCCGTCAACCTTGTACGGTCCCGGTTCGGCCGGGCCTTTGTGGCCATTCGAGACAACGACCGGGCCGCTGAGGGTATGGGGATTCCCATATTCCTCTACAAACTGCTCTCCTTTGGAATCAGTTCCTTTTATGCCGGCTTTGCCGGGGCCCTGTATGCCTATTACATGATGAGCATCACCCCCGAGCCTTTTAATCTTTGGCTTTCCATTGAGTATATCGCCATGATTATCATCGGGGGGTTGGGAAGTATCCCCGGATCTGTTTTTGGTGCTGTTTTTATCGTGGCCCTGAACGAAATCCTGAGTATGACCACCCAATACTTGATGAACCTCGGGGCTTCTACGGGAGTGGCCATCACCATCGCCCCCCTCCGTGAATTCGTTTTCGGCCTGGCCATTGTCATGTTCATCATCTTTGAACCCAAGGGGCTCGCTGAAATCTGGCGGATCGTAAGGTCCAGTTTCAGGCTCTGGCCCTTTTCTTACTAGTCCGGAACCAAACAAGGATGTTTCACCATGTTAAACAATGTCCGCTTGCTTCTCAATAACATTAGTGTGGTTTATTCCGATGTCATCCAGGTCCTCAAGGGTGTCTCTCTGACCATACAAAAAGGTCAAATAGTCTCCCTCCTTGGCAGTAACGGGGCTGGGAAAACCACGACCCTCAAGGCGGTCTCCGGGTTGCTCAAACCGGAAAACGGCAAGGTGACCGAGGGTTCCATCCATTATGACGGGACACCCATTCAGAATTCATCCCCTGAAGCCATCACCCGCAAGGGAATCATACAGGTCTTGGAAGGCAGGCAGGAATTCAAATATCTCACGGTTGAAGAGAACCTGAGGGTAGGCACTGCCACCCGCTGGGGCAAGCCCTATCAAAAGGACCTGGAACTGGTTTACCACTATTTTCCAGCCCTTCTGGCTCGAAAGCGAGCCCTGGCAGGGTACTGCAGTGGCGGTGAGCTCCAGATGCTCGTCATCGGACGCGCGCTGATGGCCCATCCCAGTCTCTTGCTCCTGGATGAGCCGTCCTTAGGGTTGGCCCCGCTCTTGGTCAAGGAGATCTTTCAAATCATAAAAAGGATCAACGAGGAACAAAGTACCACCTTATTGGTGGTGGAACAGAATGCCAACATGGCTCTCCAGATCGCCCACTACGGCTACGTTATGGAGAACGGCAAGATTGTTATGGAAAGCGATGCAGTGGACCTTCGGGAAAACCCGGATGTGAAAGAGTTCTATTTGGGCACCGCCGCTTCAGGAGAGTTGAAGTCCTATAAAGACGTCAAATCCTATAAACGCCGTAAACGCTGGCTTTAGGTCAGAAACGGGTTTACGGAAAAATGGTTCCCACTGATTCCCTTCCTAAAGAAACCTTCTGGCAGGAAGACTCCTTTCGATTCATTAAGCCCGACGAGTTTGAAGCCCTGGGCATCGATCCGTCTGATATCCCTGTAGGGACTTTCGCGGCCTTAAAACATCCCTCTCATCTGGAGAGCAGGTTCGGTGGGAACGCTTATGGATCAGGACTCTTTGAGGTTTATGACCGGTTAAGGCCAAAAGATATCAAGTTCCTTCAGAACATCACCTTTGAAGATCCTGAAGCCATCAGGAACCATTACAAGACTATCAACGAGATCTACAAAAAGATCGGCCTCTTGATCAGATATTCAAGACACGGTCATCCTTACTACCTTATTCCGGTTCACCTTGTTTCCAATACCCTTGCCCATATCAAGGCCAAAGTCGAAGAAATCAGCAAAATAATCGCCTTCCACCGCAAAAAGTACCTGAAGGAACAGCACGTTATCGGCCTTGTAACCCACACCGATGATCTCCTCATTCACGAACTTACTTTCCGGTTTAAGGAACATCGCTTTATGGTGCTGGACTCCTTGGAAAGCCTTCAGTCCTTTAGACAGACTCTGGACCTGGTCATTCTTACTTGGGCCCCTTATGAAATCGTCCTTATGGATAAATTCAGCACCCTTGCTCAGGAAATGCCTTCCAAACGACGGCTGGATCAATATGCCATGTACATCCTATGGAAGCTCTATAACCTGCTCAAGCCAGACGGAGAACTCTTTATTGTCGCCAATCGTTACACCCGTAAGACATCCCAGAGCACAAGAATCCTTTTCAAAACAGCCCAGGAAGAAAAAAGTTTTCTCCTCTTTACCCATCTGTTCAGGACCAAAAAGAAATATCGCATAAAAAACCACTCCCTTCATGTCAATGTCTTCGATTTTCAAAAATACCTTGACGGCCTCTATGTAGAGCAGGAGGTCATGGACAAACTCCTTCAGGGGAAGGCCTTGGAAGATGTGTCTGTGGAAGAGATCGACCACCTCCCTTACATCAATCTTCAATTGGCAGATTTACCTTTTTTGGGTGACCAGGAGAAGACCTGGTCCAAGCTCCTCCCGGTTTATTTCGACACCATGTTTTTGAAGCCTCTTGTCCCGGAATCCATAAAAGAGGAATGGAAAAAGAGGTTTACCTGCCGGGAATATGATCCGAGCTACATGCTCATTTACCTGGGCCAAAAAAAGCCTTTAAAGACGACCCTGACCGATCTCAAACGAGATGTAACGGATTCAAAGCTAATCGGGTGTCCTCCGGATCTTCTGGCCGAATACAGGGATTCCTTTGAATTTGTAATCCAAACCCTCCGGGTCCTTGAAGATCTCAAGGCCGGCCATTACGGGGGACTGCCCCGGGTCTTTATGGAACGACTAAAACAGCCCCTGGAAAACAAGAGCAGGCGATTCAGCAACCTCAACGATGTCATGAAGCTGGTCAAAAAGGTTGGCCGCATCGAAAGGACCAAGACCTATTTCAACCCGGATAATATTGAGGGGACCAGGACACAGATCCTCAAAAATTTGGAGGCCCTTGCCTTTTTCGACTTCTCCTATAATGAACGCAAGGAAATCCTCTATATCGTACTCGGCCATACCCCTTTGGGCCGCGTTATATCCGGTAAGCTTAATGAAAAGGCCTTAAAACCGGTCTCAGACCTTGCAAGGACTTTTGATCCTCAGCAGGGACTCAATCTTCTCCGTTACTCTCGCCTGCTCACATGGGCGGAAACAGAAGCCACCCGGGGATCCCAAGTCACCCAGGAACAGCTCGCCGAGCTCTTTAACCTGTATGAATCCACGGTCCGGGTCGTCCTGAACCGTGACCTGGACTGGGACCGACTTCTGGATGAGAAGATAACCGGCATGGGCGGTATTCACAATAAGATCATTCGCAAACTCCTCAAGATGATGAACCACTTCGAATTCCTTGAAAACTGGCCCGAGCTCAGAGAAAAGGGAGCCATGGAAAAGGAAGCCCTGGCCGATTACGACGATCACAAGCTTTCGAGGATTGAAAACGTCATCAGGCTGGTCAATATCATAGAGAAGTTCGAAGAAAGATATCTCAGGCAGGACCCCCTCCGGCTGCCGGCCTTTTACAGAAGGTTCATGGACATGGAATTCCACGGCACGGGCCATCTCTTTGAGCGGATGGACAGCCGGAACGTCTTTATCCTCCTGTGGATCATGGTCAACCTGGCCCGGGGAGAAAGCATTAACTTTAATCCCATCCTGGCGGGTTCCGAAACACAGCAGGTGGACGATTGGGTCCGAAAAGTGGAGGAAGAAGTCAGAAATATCAATCTCGATTATCTTGAACTCAATGTGCTCAGGCAGTTCAGCGACCAGCTTCACCAGATCGGCTCCTCTTTTATCATAGGTACAGGGTTCCAACTGAAAATAGATTCAACCATGCAGGCCCTGGAAATCACCTGCATGGATATGAACAAAGACATCGAACGGCTGGATAACATGGCCAAGCGCCTGGCCGGGACCCTCATATCCGAAATTCCTGCAGAAGAGCTTAAGGACCTGGAGACCCTTTTTTCCAATCTCGAAAGCTTTTACCAAAGTCATTTAAGGCTCCTGGGTCAGGAGAAGGCTGGTCTGAAACTGCCTGCAAGACAAAAGCAGTGGTACCTAGAGATCCAAGCCCTCAGGGAACGGCTGAAAACCAATTTTTTGAACGTCATATTTCAACCTGAGGACGTGTATACCGATCTTGATTTGCTCTATCACCATGCCCCGTCACTCCTCAACTTCATCCTCCCTGAATTCACGGCCCTCGAAGATCTCGACTTCTCCTCCAACCTCTACCTGAAATCCCCTGTGACCCATTACATCATCACGGCCACCAAAAAGCTCCAAGCCCTGGTGAGACATGACAGAGCGAGCTTTCAAGACACCCAGTTTCTTCATAGACTGGCCAAGAGGGAATTCGGGCCCATGGCTGCGGGCATTGTGGGCGTCAGTGAACAACAGCTGGAGGCCCTGGAAAAATGTGTTGAGAACCTGAGCAGGAATCAGCCCCTTTTCGACGCCCTTATCAAGGCCTTCATATTTCAGGATCTCGGCCGTGTACCCGTACTGAGAGAAAAATACAAGGATGAGGTCCACCCGGCCGATCTGGCCCATGCAGGCGCTTTATTTATCATTAAGGAAAAAATCGCCGAAAGATACTACCTCCACACCAAAGGGAAAGGCCACCTGATCTTCCTGGTAAGGCATCACGGCTTTCTTCATCATATCATTCGAGGAGAGCTGTCCTTCTCGGCTATAAAGGAGATTCTCGACATGTCAGACCGGGATCTTTTCGATGCCTTCTTTTTGTTCTCCTTTATTATGATATCCGCCCTGAGAGAAGATCTCATCCTGGAAGATCTCGCCAACAGGCTTTTTCAGATCTGGGACCTGGGCCACCGGATCCTTAGGGGTGAAACCGCCCTGGAGGAGCAATTGAGCGAAATCTATGAACACAGAGGGAACCTGTATTTCTCGGTGGAGACCTATAAGAACCTTGGGCTGCCCGAAGGGGTGTCGCCGGCTGATTACCTTGAATCTTTGGGCTGGCGGGATGTGGAAAAGACGAGGCGCATTCGTTCGGGAGAAATGATCTTTGCCCTGGAACGGCTTTTCAGGCTGGAAGGTATAAGGTATGCGGTATTTTTGGATCTGGCCAACCTTATAGTAAAGGTTCCCCTCAAATTTATCTATAAGAGACGAAAATTCTCCAGCATAGGATATGCCACCTTTGAAAAAGAGCTTTATGAGGCCTTTCGGATCTATAACACCCTTCAGAATCTTGCCGAAGAGACCCGGCATTTCATCCTGAACCAGCTTCAGGACGACAGGGTGAGGATCTACGGATATGAAAAGGTCAGTGGCTATCTCAGTTACGAAAACAAGATCAAGCTCCTTTTGGCGGCCTTACTAGGGACCACCAGATTGGAATCCCCTTCCGGACCTGTATGCATCAATTTCCTGGATATGAGCAAAGAAATCGAAAAACGCTATGAAGCGGTGAATGATTACCTGAGCACCCTATCTATAGAAGAACTCTGGAATGATGAGGACCGGCTTGATCACCTCTTTAAAGCTGAAGCCGGTGTGGTGCTCAAGAAAGAGGCCTTTCCCGATGTGATTTCCGTGGATTTTCACGACCGAATCAACATCGTCCATAAACTTTCCTACATGGAAAAAATTAACGATGTAGAACAACTTAAGAACTACTTCCACTACA
>CAZNLL010000149.1:0-8591 GCA_964573885.1 uncultured Desulfobacteraceae bacterium
AGTCATAGAAGGCAGAAGGCAGAATGCTTAAGCGCCTTTTATGCAATAACGGGGTATCAAACATCCATGGAAGCCATCAGGATGGGGATAAGCGCTTGTTTGTTGGGGGAAAATGTCCGCTATGACGGGGGTCACAAAAAGGATCCTTTTTTGACGGATACCCTGGGACGGTACTTCGAATATGTTCCTGTCTGCCCGGAGGTGGAATACGGCCTTGGTATCCCGAGGGAGGCCTTAAGGCTGGTGGGAGACCCTGAATCGCCCAGGCTCGTGATGTCACGGAGCGGGGTGGACCACACGGAGGGCATGCTTAGATTTGCAAAAAACCGGGTTCTTGACCTTGAAAAGGAGGACCTCTGCGGCTTTATCTTTAAGAGTAGATCCCCGAGCAGCGGTATGGAGCGTGTAAAGGTCTATAATGAAAAAGGAATGCCTGTAAAAAAGGGGGTGGGACTCTTTGCAAGGGTCTTCATGGGTCATTACGCTTTGATCCCTGTGGAGGAAGAAGGTCGTCTCCATGATCCCGTGCTCAGGGAAAACTTCATCGAACGCATCTTCACCCTATGGAGGTGGCGAAAGAACAAGGCCGAAGGCATGTCAATGGCCGGGGTGGTGGATTTCCATAGCCGAAACAAGCTCCTCTTTATGGCCCACAGTCCCCGGAATTATCAAACCATGGGAAGACTGGTGGCCCAAGGGAAGAGCCTCGACTTGGATGATTTTTATGGTCAGTATGAGTGGCTCATGATGGAGGCGCTCAGGCTCAAGGCCACGGTGAAGAAAAACGCCAATGTCCTGCACCACATGCTGGGATATTTCAAGAAAAAGCTGACCTCAGACGAAAAGCAGGAGGTCCTCGAGGCCATAGACCATTACAGGGGAGGGGATGTGCCTCTCATCGTGCCTGTGACGCTTATCAAGCATTTCGTGCGAAAATATGAGGAGCCTTATCTGGGAATGCAAACCTATCTGAATCCCCACCCCATGGCCCTTAAACTCCGCAATCATGCCTGATCCTTTGGCCCCTCCCCCAAAGGGGGGAGGGAACCTGGTGCATTTATTCGACAATGCCGTCCTTAAGCGACCTCGGCGAGGGCACAGGCACAGGCAGGCAACGGTCTTTGTCAGGGTTGTACATGAGTCTGTAGGAGCAACCCCGGTTCCCCTCCTTATACATGTGATCCCAGCCGCGCACGAAGTAGGGGCACTCATCATTAAAACAGATGTACATGAAGTCGTTATCCCAGGTCTGGCCGAAGGGATTGTCAGGAACGGTCCATTTTTTAAGCTTGTCTCCACAGTGAGGGCATCGCATGGTCTCCTTGACGCGTTTCTCCCGCTCCTTTAACTCCTCTTGTGTGAAGTTTTCCCCAAATGCTGAAAATGTACTTGTTGCCTTCACGGTCTTATTTCCTCCTCCTTTTTTGTTGGCATAAACCGCGTATACGGGGTCACTGAAAGGTGTTTTATCCGCATACTTGTCGTCGGACGGTCTCGGTCGCCCTTTGGAAACAAAGAGGCCTGTTTTTTCAAAGAGGGCGGCCTCTTTAAAAAGATCTTCCACGAGGAGAATCCTTTCCTCTTCACTTGACTCCCTCCAGACCTTGACCGCCTTTTGAGGAAACATGCGGTTTGAAAAGATCACCATAAAAAGGCCTCCGGGCTTCAGGGTTCTCCCAACCTCTTTGAATATCTCTGCAGGATGAACCAGGTAGTCCACAGATACGGTGTTTAACACCAAGTCGAAGGTATTGTCTTCAAAGGGCAGGGAGGGTTCGTTGTTGATATCCTTCAACACCACCTCCTCAAGGGCCCTGTTTTGGGCCAATTCCCTCTCATTGAGCCCCAGCCCCACAACCCTTGCGGTCTTGAGTCCTTCCGGCAGGTGGGAGTCCCAACCCGCCATCAGATCCAGGATTACCGGATCCTCCTCAAAAACCAGCCCCCCGATGAGGCCTTCCACGGTTTGTAGCGCCATAGAATCCAGATGGCTCAAAAACCTGTCTTGGGTATAGAACAGGCCGTCCTCATTTTCATCGAGCCGGGAAAAGGCATCGGGTGCGAAAAAAGGGCTGAGATTTGCAGCCTCTGATAAGTCTTTTTTCCTAATATTTTCCATGGCATCCTCCCATAAAAAAGCCAGGGTTAAGGATGGGTTCCTAACCTGGCTCGTGGCCCCGTTTCCGGGCAGGTTACTTGTGGTTTGTTTGTCTTTGTTTTATAGTAAAATAAGGCGTCAAAGAGGGATGTCAATGCGTTATGACCGTTTCTGAAGAAAATTCTGGGACCCATTATTGGATCTGTTTATGAGGGCGAATCCTGCAGAGGTTCTTGTAACAGGGGCCACGGGCTATGTGGGCGGACGCCTTGTCCCCCTTCTGCTTGATTCCGGGTTTCCGGTCCGCGTGATGGGAAGATCCCTGGACAAACTCAAATGCCGTCCGTGGGCCTCTCATCCGGCGGTCCAATTTGCCCAGGCCGATATGTTTGAGCCCCAATCCCTTTTTGAGGCCTGTCACGGGTGCCGGGCGGCCTACTACCTGGTCCATTCCATGAACGCCAGGACCAGGGATTTCGCAGAGGCCGACCGCAAGGCCGCCATGAACATGGCAAAGGCCGCCTCAGAGGCGAAAGTTGAGAGAATCATATACCTGGGTGGCCTCGGCGAACAGGGCCCGCACCTGAGCGAGCATTTAAGGTCAAGGCATGAGGTCGCCGGAGTCCTTGCCTCTCGAGGGGTGCCGGTGACCTTCCTCCGGGCCGCTGTGATCCTGGGCTCGGGAAGCGCCTCCTTTGAGATGCTTCGCTATCTGGTGGAACGCCTGCCTGTCATGACCACCCCCCGCTGGGTGGACACCCCTTGCCAGCCCATAGGCATCCGAAACGTCCTGAATTATCTCAAAGGCTGTCTTGAGAATGACAGTACCACAGGACAGACTTTTGACATCGGGGGTCCTGACATCCTTTCTTACAGAAAGCTGATGGAAATTTATGCCCAGGAGGCAGGACTTAAAAAAAGGCTTATCATCCCTGTACCTGTGCTCACCCCTAAACTGAGCTCCTATTGGGTTCACCTGGTTACACCTTTGCCCTCGTCACTGGCTCGACCGCTGATAGAAGGACTGAAGACCCCGGTGGTGTGCCGGGAAAACCGGATCAGAGACCTGGTGCCCCAGGAGCTTTTGACCTGCCGGGAGGCTATTCGCATTGCCCTTAAAAGGAGCAGAACGCATGAGGTGACAACCTGCTGGAGTGATGCCGGGGAATCCTTTGAGCCGGAATGGAGCCAATGCGGAGATGCCGAGTATGCAGGGGGCACGGTGCTTGAATGCGGATACCGGGTGGTTTTAGAGGCGCCGGCCGACAGGGTGTGGCCTGTTATACAGGGCATCGGCGGGGAAAAGGGATGGTATTATGGGGGCGTCTCCTGGATAATACGGGGTGCCCTTGATCGCCTGGTGGGCGGGGTCGGCCTGAGGCGGGGCCGAAGGCATCCGGTGGAACTCTTCACAGGGGACGCCCTCGACTTCTGGAGGGTGGTAAAAGTGGAGGCCCCCAAGGTGCTGAGGCTTGTCGCCGAAATGAGGCTTCCCGGCGAGGCGGTCCTGGAATTTGAGCTGTCCCCCTTGGAAGGAGGGAGAACGGAACTCAAACAGCATTCCAGGTTTCTCCCCCGAGGGCTTTTTGGGATAATGTATTGGTATATGTTTTATCCCTTTCATCAGAGACTGTTCAAGGGCATGCTTTCCGCCATTGCAAAAGAGGCGGGCGTCCTTAACTTAAAAGGACCGGAGCGTTTTGCCCCAAGGCGTCACCACGTGTGTGCTTTGCCTCCGGAAAAATAGGCAATCTTTTTTGTTAAAATTTTGGAGGACTTAGGGCGGTTGAATCCACGACAAAGGAGGATAAGATGGCGCTGAAGGACTATTTTGAAGAGACCAAGGGCATGGGAGTGCTTGCCACTTCTGATTCAGAGGGCAAGGTGGACCTTGCGGTGTATGCCAAGCCCCATTTCATGGATGATGGGACCATCGCCTTTATCATGGCCGATAAACTCTCTCATCATAACCTCCAGTCCAACGGGCACGCGGCTTATCTTTTCAAGGAAGAGGGCCCCGGCTACAGGGGGGTAAGGCTTTTTTTGACCAAGACAAGAGAGGAGCAGGACTCTGATCTCCTCTATTCCCTGAGAAGCAAACGCTATCCAGGGGACAAGGAAGAGGGAAAGCCCAAGTTCCTGGTCTTTTTCAATATCGATAAGGAATTGCCCCTGATAGGTGCGGGTGAAGCCGTCGAGGGATAAAAGGCCTTCCGAGGGAGATGAAAAAGAGGAGATTCGTGATTTGAACCTGCTTGGTGATTGAGGTCCATGAGGAGGTGCGGCCATGACGGATTATCTGATTGTGGGAAACGGCGTTGCCGGGACGACCGCCGCGGAAAACATCCGCAAAAATGATAAGGAAGGTGGTATCACCATCGTTACTGACGAGGATCTCCCCTTCTACTACCGGATCAGGTTGAATGAATACTTGTCAGGAGACCTGAGTGAGCAGGAGCTTATCGCCAAAAAGGAGGCGTGGTACAAGGACCATGGGATCGACCTTCGGCTAAAGACCCGCATTACAGAGGCAGACCCCGGGAAGAGAGTGGTAACAACGGCTGATAGTCAGACAATTCCCTATAACCGCATTCTGATTTCTACAGGGAGCCATTCATTTATTCCTCCTATAAAGGGCTCTGAGATAAGAGGTGTCTATACCTTACGAAAGATCCAGGATGCCCGAAATATCAGCACCTTTGCCGGGGACATTGAACAAATCGTTCTCATAGGCGGGGGTCTGCTGGGCCTTGAGGCCGGGAACGCCCTGCGCAGGCTGGGTAAAAAAATTACTGTGGTGGAATTTTTCCCGAGGCTTTTACCCAGACAACTTGATGTGAATGGGGCCAAGAGGCTCCAGGGCATGATGGAGGAGATGGGAGTTTCTTTCAGACTGGGCGCCAAGACGCAGGAGATCACCGGGGAGGACCGGGTAAGGGAGGTCGCTTTGGAAAGCGGGGAGTCCTTGCCCGCAGAGATGGTTATCATTTCTGCGGGGGTGCGGCCGAACCTGGAACTGGCCGGGCCTTTGGGATTGGATACGGAAAAAGGCATCAAGGTGGATGAACACCTTCGTACAAATCAGCCCGGGGTATATGCGGCGGGAGATGTGGCTGAATTCAGAGGGATCCCTTATGGGATATGGCCTGCCGCCATGGAGCAGGGAAAAATGGCTGGAATCAATATGGCCGGGGGAGACGCGGTCTATCAAGGGACCACCATGGCGAATACCCTAAAGGTGGTGGGGGTTGATCTGGCCTCGGCAGGGGATATCGACGCGGAGAATCAGTTTGAGGCCAGTGTGGTGACCGGGGAAGAGGCCTATAAGAAGATAGTCCTGAAAGAGGGCCGGATTATCGGGTGTATCATGTTGGGGGATACCAAGGGCTTCAATAAGGTCACCAAGGCCATGTCTGAAAAACAGGCGGTTTCCGAGGTAAAAGACCTCCTTGTTTCCATGGGGTTTGATCTTTAGGGAAAGATTCCCACGGACAAGGGCGTTTAAAAAAAGAAAGGCCACAAGCAAATTTGTGGCCCTTCTTTTTAAATGTTGACCCAGATTATCCCGCAGTGGATGCGATTGCCCATCAGTCTCCGATGTTGATCGCCCGGGAGGCATCGTCCAAGCAGTTCTTAAGGTCTTCTTCGCCAACCTTTTTAGGATCCTGGAGATCCATTACCCTGCAAACATACTCGTTTCCCGCGTTGTCCTTCACCCAGACAAACCTTTTCTCATGTGTTTCTTCAGCCATTTTCATATCCTCCTTTGATGAAATTTATTTTTCCTGATAAGGATAAGATGAGGAGGCTTTCTTGAAAATGGGGTGAACTGTGTAATTTGGGAGGTAAAGCACCCTAATTTCGTCCCTTGGGCACCCCACAATAATTTGCAGCCGGAAAATATATGGGAGTGTGTCTCCTTTTCTGCGACCAGACGCTACAGAAGAGAATCAGCGCTCCAACACCTCCTGTATTCTCCGGGAGAGGTCGCTGATCTTGAAGGGTTTCTGGATGAACCCGTCGCAGCCCCTTTTCAGGATCTCGGAGGCCTGGCCGTCGATGCTGTAACCGCTCGAGAGCAATACCCTGACCTGGGGGTCGAGCGCTTTGATCTGATCGTAGGTCTCTCCTCCTCCCATACCGGGCATGATAAGATCCAGGATGACCAGGTCAACTTCGTCCCTGTGCGCCCGGTAGAGCTGAATCGCCTCCTGCCCGCTTCTGGCGGTGATCACACTATAGCCCGCGACCTCCAGTAACTCCCGGTTCACCTTCAGGACCATGTCCTCATCATCCACCACCAGGAGGGTTCCCTTGCCCTTCTTGATACCGCCCTGTCTGGTCTGTGTATCCGGCACTTTCCGGGGTGAGGCGGGCAGGTAGATGCTAAAAACAGTGCCCGCCTCCTCTCTGGAGTCTACATCGATATACCCCCCGTGGGCCTTTACCATGCCATAGACCGACGCCAACCCCAGCCCCGTTCCCCTGGCGAGTCCCTTGGTGGTGAAAAAGGGTTCAAAGATGTGTTCCATGGTCTTTTTATCCATGCCGCTGCCCGTGTCCCTCACGGTGATGAGCACATATCTCCCAGGTTTCACGGTGAACGGTTTCCTGCGGAATTCGTCGTGGGTGATATTGCGGGTCTCAATGAACAGATCTCCCCCGCTCATCATGGCATCCGCAGCATTCACGTATAGATTCCACAGGATCTGCTCGATCTGGCCCTGGTCTGCATGGACGCCGTAAAGGTCCGCGGCAAGGGCCTGGTGTACGCGGATGTCCTTCCTGGTGGAATCGAAGGCATTGGCGGTCTCTTTGAGCAGCTGGTTGATGTCCAGGGGCTTGATTTCATATCGCCCCTTCCTTGCATAGCCCAGCAGTTGTCTGGTGAGCTTGGAGCCGCTGTCCACAAGTTTTTCGATGGTTTTGAGTTTTTCGTAATGGGGCTGGGTTGGATCGATGTTCAGCAGCATGAGTGAGGCGTTTCCCATGATGCCGGTGAGCAGGTTGTTGAAGTTGTGGGCCATGCCTCCCGCCAGGGTTCCGAGGGCCTCCATCCTCTGAGCGAGATAGAGTTGCTCTTCCAGTTTCTTTCTTTCCGTAACATCTTCGTAGAGCACAAACTGATCGCCCGTCTTCATGGTGACGGACCGAAAATGGATGGTCTTTTCTGATCCGTCCTTACAGGCCACGGTGAAGGTCCTTAGTCGATATACCCCCGGCCGGGCTTCCTTCAGGTCTTGGATCCAGGTGAAAATCACTTTGCCACGGTACTCCCGGTCACGGAAGGCCTTCCTGAACCATGACTTCCCGGTGGGGATATCCTCCAGGTCATATCCGAATATGGCCTTGAAGGTGGGATTCAGGTAGGTATAGCGGCCGTCTTTGCTGATGATGGAGACGCCCAAAGGGGATTCTTCCACCAGAAGCCTGAATTGCTCTTCACTCTTGCGCAGGGCCTCCTCGGCAAGCTTGCGCTCGGTGATGTCCCTCACGAAGGCCAGATCCGTGGGTTTTCCTCCAAATTCGAAATGTATGGCATTCAGCTCCACCGGAACGGTGGTGCCGTCTTTCTTGAGAAGCTCAATCTCATAAATGGAGGGGACTTTCTTACCCTTCATACGCTCGGTGTATCTTTTACGGACCAGGTCCCGGTACCGGGGGGTCGCAAAGTCCACAAATTTTGACCCTATTACTTCTGCCGGGGAATAGCCCACCAGATCCATGGAGGCCCTGTTGATAAAGGTCAGTATTCCTTCTTGGATCATGATGATGCCGTCCTTTGAGTTTTCCACCAGGGTCGAGTATTTTGTCTCCGACTCCCTGAGGGCGGCCTCGGTCCTCTTACGCTCCGTGAGCTCAACCAAGATCCCCCGAAGGCCGATAATGGAGTGATCGCCTACGATAGGCCCGGAGTGTATCTCAATGGGAAAGGTCTCCCCGGTCTTCTTCCGGGCCGTGTATTCAACACCCCCCAGATGGTTGCCATGAAGTACTTTTACGAAGTTTCTCCTGGCCCGGTCCTGATCCCCGGGTGAGAGCATTTGAAAGGCATTGAGTCCCTTATCAAATTCCTCTCTGGTATACCCGAAGAGATCAAATGCACACTGGTTGGCAAAGGTGAGATTGCCTTTCGCATCTGTCTCGAACACCACCTGGGGCAGGGAGTCCGCCAACGCTTTGTATCTGGTTTCGCTCTCTCTCAGGGCCTCTTGCACTTTTTTGTGTTCCGAGATATCCCGGTAGATCCCGTAGGCCCCCTGAACCCTCCCCTCAATGAGCACCGGCACCCCATAGAATTCAACGTACACTGTGGTGCCGTCTTTTCTGAGTCTGGTGCCTGTCCCATGGATGGGACGTCCGCCCATGGTCTTATCGGTATAAGACCTAGCCTCCCTCAGATATTGGGGGCCCGCCACCACATCATCGAGGGTTTGACCCTTGATCTCTGATCGCTTGAATTGAAAAAGTTCCTGGAACCGGTCATTGCAGG
>CAZNLL010000150.1:0-8428 GCA_964573885.1 uncultured Desulfobacteraceae bacterium
CTCATTTTCAAAAGGTGACCGGGGAGATCCTTCCTGATGAACTCCACCACACCTGGATGCTCCTCGAACCAGGCTCTGAAAGACAAAAACTGAGGGTCTTTCAAAATCTTTTGGATATTCCCCTCCGTAATCCATTGATTCGCCTTGTTGACGGCGTCAATTCCCTGAACCACCAGGGCTGAAAGAAAAAACAGGCCGGGGATAATAACGAGGATGGTGAGGGCCACCACCGCTGTCAGGGCCACCGCGTTCTCCCTCCCCCGGAAAAGACGTAACAGAAAAGGTTTAAAGGGATAGAAAATCGAGGCCAGGACAATGGCCAGAATCAGGGCGTCAAGAAAAGGGCGAAGGATCTGGAAGGCAAGGTAAAGGGACACAAAAAGCACGGCCAGCATAAAAGGCCTGTACCCCTTGAAAGGCTGAAAGGCCGCCTTTGAATTATTTGCTGGTGACTCCAATAATCCCTCCAATCTTAGGGGTGGAACATTATGAAAACCCCGGGGAAACATATATAGGGTCTATCCTGTATTTCCCGCGGGTCAGGGGGTATTCCAGCCGCCAAAATAATGGCTCGGCCCCATTTTTCTTTTGGGCCTGTTTCATAAAATGATAAAAGGGACTGTTCCTTGTGGCGTCTCCAAAGGCTCAAATGATACAGCATATCGGATAAATGGAGAAGCAAAAAACCGGAAGATGCTTTGACAAACAGATGATCCTTAAACAAGGACATAACTGCTGGCGGATAGGAAAGGCCGGCCGCATGGGTTTCCTTATTGATGCCGCCGCCTATTATCAATCCCTGGTCTCCGCCATCCGTCAGGCAAAAAAAACGATCTACATCGCCGCCTGGGACATAGATAGCAAAACCCACCTCCTGCGAGCCGGCAAAAAAGAGGCCCCGACCCTTGGCCTTGTAGACTTTTTAAAACATACTGTGGAGCGTACCCCGGGCCTTTATGTCTATATCCTCTCCTGGGACTTTTCCATGATCTATATGCTGGAAAGGGAACTCCTCCCCCTTTTCAGGATGGGCTGGGATGTCCATCCCCGCATCGTGTTCCGACTGGACGGCGAACACCCTACGGGGGCGTCTCACCACCAGAAGGTGGTGGTCGTTGATGACTCCCTGGCCTTCTGCGGGGGCATCGATGTAACCAAGAACCGGTGGGATACCCCGGAGCACCGTGTGGATGATCCACGGCGCAGAAACTCCCACGGGAAGCCTTACGACCCCTTTCACGACATCCAGGCCGTGGTGGACGGTGATCCCGCGGCCAGCCTGGGGGATCTCTTCAGGGATCGATGGCTGCGGGCCACGGGACAACATCTGGTTCCACCGGAGACTGATTCCCTCATGCCGTGGCCGGAGGAGGCCGGGCCGGACTTGAGGGACGCCCGGGTGGCCGTGGCCAGAACCCTGCCCCAGTACAAAGGCCGGGCGGAAGTCCGGGAAATAGAGTCCCTATACATAGACGCCATCCAGGCGTCCCGGCACCACCTCTACATTGAAAACCAGTACCTCACATCTCCGGCCATCACCGAAGCCCTTGCACAGAGGCTGAATCACGAGGATGGTCCTGAAGTCGTCATCATCCTCCCCAAGCTGTCCAGCGGCTGGCTGGAGCAAAGCACCATGGACGCGCTGCGCGCACACATGCTCAAGCGCCTCCTTGACGCCGACCGGTATAATCGACTCCGGTTTTTTTGTCCCGCTCTGCCTGGGGACCGTCATGTGTACGTGCATGCCAAGGTCATGGTGGTGGATGATCGCCTGGCTAGGGTGGGATCTTCCAACCTGACCAACCGGTCCTTGGGGTTTGATACGGAATGTGATCTGGCTGTAGAGGCCTGGGATGAGCCCCTGGTGGCGGAGGGCATCGCCGGGTTCCGAAACAGGCTCATGGCCGAACACCTGGGGACCTCCCCGGCCAAGGTGGACCGGGCCCTGAAGGAGAGCCATTCCGTTATAAGGACCATCGAAACTTTGCAGGGAAAGAAACGGACCCTCGATCCTCTGGAGCCGGATCAGAAGATACCACTGAACGGGATCACCATTTTTTCCGACACCTCTTTGCCGGATCCGGAAAAACCGGCCAAGTTCGATCAGATACTTGACCTTTTTGTCCACGATGAGAACAGCGAACCTCGAAGCCGCCCCCTATTGAAGTTTTTTATTGTCCTGGCCCTGCTCCTCGGTGTGGCCGCGGCCTGGCGGTGGACGCCCCTTTCGGAATGGATCAGCATCCACAGACTGGCAGGGTGGGGATATGTGCTTAAGGAAAGCCTCTTTTCGCCGTTGGGAGTGGTGGCGGCCTATGTGGTGGGCGGGATGGCCATGATTCCGGTCACCCTCCTTGTAGGGGTCACAGCCATGGTCTTTCCCCCCCTCCATGGGGCCCTTTACGCCCTGGGGGGGTGTCTTGCCAGCGCTGTGGTCTCTTACGGGATCGGCCGTTTTATGGGACAAAAGCCCATCCAAAAAATAGCGGGCCGGAGAATCAACCGCTTGAGCAAGCGCCTGGCCCGGCAGGGGCTCCTTACCATTATACTGGTGCGGAACCTGCCCCTTGCCCCCTTCACCATCGTCAATATGGTGGCAGGGGCCTCACGCATCACTTTCAAAGACTACTTTCTCGGTACAGCCCTGGGCATGGCCCCGGGCATTCTGGCCATCACCGTCTTTGCAGACCGGCTCCTGGCCGCCCTGCGAGATCCGGACTGGGCCAACATCGGCCTTGCCTTGGGGGTTGCCGCCGCTCTGGCCGGGGGCCTCTTTTGGATCAGGAAAAGGATCGCCGAGCGACCCTGAAAGGGTCCTTTTTACCCGGCGAATCAGGAAAGATCCGGCATATCCATGTAAATAAAGATATAGCGTTCATTATTGATGCTGATGGAGATATTTCCCCCCCGCCCCTCTGCATAGACCACCCATCCCGGCTTTTCTTCGCTGCAACAGGTCACATCCGGGGAAAACCGCCCAGTTTTTGAATCATACCAGGCCAACAGCATGGGATTTTGGGCCAGCTCCCCGGCCTTTTGATCGGCAATGAGTTTGGCCGCTGCAAAATCCAAATCCTTTTCATCTGTCCTGACATCCACAGGATCGGGCAGCATGTCTTTGGTAAAAGTGGCACAGTTTGTCATAATTACACCTCGCTTTAACCCTGAACGGCAAGGTTGTCCTGTACATCCACAACCCCCCCGTTATAGTGTGCCACTTCAAGGGCGGACCACCGTGAATATACCGAGGGAACTCTTCCGGATAGGGCAACCTCTCCGTCCTTGACTTCCACATGAACACTGTTCACATCCACATTGGCATTGCGGTCAAGGGCCTTCATAATCTCCTCGCCGATCTCTTGATCCTTCTTATTCTCGGTGGGGACCACAACCAGTTCATTGGTAATCCCCTTGACATGGGGGACAAGGGAGGTCATTTCTTCAGCCTGGATCTTTTTCCAAAAGGAGTCCACCTCCCCCTTAAAAGTCACCCAGCCGCTTACGGCAGAGACATCCACCTTTCCCTGGTCTACCCCCGCGAGCTTGGTCAGGGCGTATTCCGCATCTTCCCGGATCTTCTTATCCACACTTCCCTTCACCAGGGTCTCCACGGTGATCTGATTTTCCACTGACCGGGTTCCCGGGATGGACCAGACATCCGACTCCGCCGCCTGCCGCGACGCATAGTCGGGCACGGTGCCCGAAAGGGTTACCGAGCCGGCCTTCACCTCTACCGTTACCCGGGAGGCATCCACCCGGTGGTCCCAAAAAAGATGGTCGATAATATCCTTTTTGATCTTTTGATCAGTCTGCCCGGTAAGATCCATCTGTTCCTCCTTTCAATCCAGTATCGCCTTTACAGTTTATCCTTTGAAAGGGACCCGGTGAATGGGGTGGAGCATGTATTTCCGAGCTTAGGCCGAGGGGACAAACTTTTTTTCAATAAGAATACAGGATGGACCCCATTTACTGCAATTTCTTTTCATCTATTCTGGCGGTAACAAGTCTCAAAGGAAAGGAGATAGAGCCGCATGGATTTTTTTGAAATGGATGACCTCCAGGTTCTCATGGAAAAACAGGACCCCTTGTGTGTCAGTATCTTTATCCCCACCGAACAGAAAGGACCGGGGCAAAAGAATCAGATCCGCTTCAAGAATGCCCTCCAGGAAGCAGAAGCCCAAATAAGGGCCCTAGACCGACGACCGGAAGACATCACCCAACTTGATTCCGCCTGGAAACTGTTGGAAGAGGGCCTCTTTTGGCAGAATCAGAGCCACGGCCTTGCCGTGTTTGCCTCCCCTCACATCTTCCGCACCTATCGGGTACCTGTAGAGGTTGAAGAACTGGTGGTGGCGGCCAATCGTTTTCATCTCAAGCCTTTTCTCCCTATCCTTCCTGATAGGGACAGGCATTTTTATATCCTCGCCCTCAGCCAGAACAACGTCAGGTTTTATCGCGGCACCCTTCACCATATTCAAGAGCTCACTCCCGAAGGTCTGCCATCGAGTCTTTCCGAGGCCCTGGAATCAGAGGATGAGGAAAAACAGTTTCAGTTCCATACCCGGGCTTCAGGCACAGGAGGGGACCGGCCGGCCCAGTTCCACGGGCAAGGGGTGGCCACAGACCGGGAAAAGGATAAGATCCTGCGCTATTTCCGTGTCATCGATCAAGCCATTCATGAGATCCTGCGCCATGACACCGCTCCTTTGATCCTGGCCGGGGTGGAATATCTCTTTCCAATTTTCCACGAGGCCACCGCTTACCCCCATGTCCTGGATACGGGGATCCGGGGAAACCCCGACAATATGAGTGGGGAAGAACTCCATGGATCGGCCTGTGCGCTTTTTGAGAAAGAACGGCGCCAAAACCTTATAAGGGTCTTTGCCCGGTACAACGATCTCAAAGGCACGGGGAAGGCCTCGGACCAGACGAGGCAGATCCTTCCGGGCGCCTTCGACGGCCGGGTGGACACGCTCGTCGTGGCCCGGGACCGGCAGCAGTGGGGGATCTACGATGAGCAAAGCCGTGAAACGGCGGTTCACCAGGAAAGACAGCCGGGGGACGTGGATCTTCTGGACCTTGCCGCCTGCGAGGCCCTTTCCAAGGACGCCGCGGTTTATACCGCCCCCCGGACTGACCTGCCGGATGGGGCTTCACTGATCGCCCTTTTCCGCTACTAAAAGGGGGTGTAAGGGCCGCCCGCGCCGCCTTATTTGATGATTTCGTCCACCATCCTCTCCGCCTGGCTGTAAGGATTGTCGACCTTGAGGACCAGGTCCTGGACAACCTTTTGATAATCTTTGCGCTTCTCCACCCGGTCCAGTATCCTCCCCACCACCATATCCTTTATCTCATCGAGGAGCTTCTGCCGGGCCCTGTCTTCCAGAATGGGTTCAATGTGACCCTCTTCCAGCAGAAAGGATCGATGCCGATTGATCTCACTCTTAAGGTCGGGAACACCCACCCCACGCACAGCCTGGGTCTGTAGGACAAGGGGGCCCCATTCTCCTGGCTGTCTGCGATTGCTCTGGAGCATGTCCTTGATCTCCCGGACCGTCTTTTCCGCCCCGTCTCTATCGGCCTTGTTCACCACAAAGATGTCCCCGATCTCCAGAATCCCCGCCTTGATGGCCTGGATATCATCTCCCATGCCGGGGATGAGGACCACAATGGTTGTATGGGCCATGCGGACGATTTCCACCTCATCCTGCCCCACCCCCACGGTCTCCACAATGATCACATCCTTACCCGCTGCATCCAGGACATTGATGATATCATTGGTGGATCTGGATATGCCCCCCAGGTGTCCCCTTGTGGCCACACTCCGGATAAAGACGCCCTTATCCGTGCTGTGGCTCTGCATGCGAACCCTGTCTCCGAGAATAGCCCCTCCTGTAAAGGGGCTGGTAGGATCTACCGCTATGACGCCCACCGTCTTTCCCTCGCCCCTGAAGCCCTCCACCAGTTTTTCGACCAGGGTGCTCTTCCCTGTTCCCGGGGCCCCGGTTATCCCGATAATGTGCGCATTCCCCGTGTAGCCATAAAGATCCTTTAACGCCTCCCTGGCTTCGGCCATGTCATCTTCTATATCCCTGATGAGGCGGGCCACGGAACGGACATCTCCGTCGATCACCTTTCCTGCAAAACTCATGATAAAACGCTCCTCCTTTGGGCTTTAGTGGGCGGGGCCGTACTTGACCTTGATTCGGTTGACTGCAGCGCGCACACCCTTGATTCTTTGTGCCACCTTTGTGGCCCTGTCCCTGGCGAGAAGATTATCCACCGAGCCGGTGAGGCTAACCACCCCGCTGTCCACCCATATATCAATAAGGTGGGAGGAAACACATGGATCGTCGATTAAGGCCTTGTCCACGGCCAGGCTGATGTCCCGGTCTTTGATTTCTTCTGCCATGGCCGGGAAATGGAGGCAGAAGGCAATAGAGCATAGCAAGAGTATGGCCCTTGCCCATGTTTTTGTGGTAAATATTTCAGGTCGTATCATTCCGGTTTCCCCCTTGGTCGTGTGGCACCGGCCGGGCAAGGCATCAGGCCTCCTTGCGGCAGCCTAAAATGGCCCGGATGTTCTTCTCGGCCCAGTCATCAACCCTCCGTTCCTTTTCAACATAGGAGATGAGCTTTTGGGAAAGGTGCCTGCCCTTGTCAAGTGCCTGCACCACCTTATCTCCCCCCTCTTTCGGTTTCATGGGATTGACATAGACAATCCCGTCTTCTTCCCCAAAGCCCTTGTGTTTGAGGACCCTGGAGGCCCCGCTTGTGCTAAGGACAAGGATGCCCCGGTCTTCAGGTTTTTTATATTTTTGGGAGAGGATGTATTCGAAACCCACCAGGTTCATACCGTCTTCAAGGGGGGTCACCAGCATCACGTCCACCTCTTTCATGAACCGGTAATTCTGAGGAGAGGGAATGCCCTGGTCTATATGGATCACCGCCGACCCGGGCAATTTTCGGTTTGCTTTCGAGACCTCTTCTTCCAGCACCTCGTTGAGGTTTTGATAGTCCGGATTATCCATCCGGCTCGGTGCCGTGACCTGATAGAATCGCGCCTCCTTGTCCGACTCCCTCAGCTGATTAAAGGCACTGGAGAAGACACCCAGTCTTTCCACCAGCCCCTTGGTATAGTCACATCTTTCCAGGCCCCCGAACACGTATCGTCCCTTTTCCTTGTCCTCCTGGATTTTCCGGTAAAGGCTCTCCTTTCCCAGGCGGAAATTCAGTCTCTTCTTCCCTGAAACTTCCGAGAGGATCCTGTCTACATCCAGCCCGATGGGCAGGGCCTTGACGGTGGTTACATTGTTCTGGTGAACAATTTCATAGGCGTCCCCGCTTACACGGATATCAACGGGAAACCACTCCTCTACGGCCTCCAGGTAGTGATCGCAGTACTCCTTGGTATGGAAGCCGATGAAGTCATTGGCCAGCATGCCCCAGGTCAGTTTCTGGAGCACACTCTCCACGCTCTCTCCGAAAGGATCATAGACCTGGGTCTTGACCCGGTTCCTTTTGTCCTCCCGAATAAGACCCTGGATCTCATGGATGTTAAAAAAGGGCGTATGCATGAACTGGCCCACGTGAATCCTTTTTTTGGCCTGACCTGAAAACCCTTCTTCCTCCAACAGGGCCTGATGGGTATCGGCGATCTCCATCAAGTGATAGTCCTGGTTCCAGACGACCACCTGGTCCCCGCCTTCCCTGAGGGGGCCGCACCTTTGTATCTCATCGACCACCGTGTTGGCAAAGGTGACACCGCTGCTCGTATATTGTACAAAATCATTTTTCTCAAAGTAGGGTCTGGGGAAGACTTCGGTCTTTTTGTAGAAAAGGGGTGATCTCGTCAGGTGCATGAGGGGCCAGAGAAAGCCGTTGGCGAATTTGTTATAATAACTGTGCATGTGCCTGGTGTCGAAAAAGACAAAGCGCATGTAGAAGTCATAATCCTTGTACCTGAAGCGCATCCGGTTGTCCGGTTGGATCTCTATGAGGGGGAACACCTCCGGGGCATAGCCCTCTTTCTCCATGCTTTTAAAGAGGCGGGTGTAGTGTCCCCTGGTCACATCAATGTCCCTGTCGCCCATAGAGGAACCGATCCAGGTGGTATTCCATTTTCCCGGCTTCAAGAGCCCGGACATGGCCTGAACCAGCCCTCCGGCCCCGAAGGCCGGGCCTTGGGGAGGCCTGCCCGTTTTGAGGGCCTCCCGCCCCTCTTCGAGAAAGTTGTTTGAAAAACTGAACGGACCCCGGTTGGAAACAACAATAAGATAACTCACTTTTCACCTGCCTTTTCCGGTTTTTTCGCCTCCAATCCTATCCCATATCCCGGGGAGATCAATAGGGCAAATCCTGTATTTGCAGGCTTTGGGCGAGCCGGATTAGAGGACCCTCCAGGACTGCACCTCTCGAAAAGATTTTT
>CAZNLL010000151.1:0-8415 GCA_964573885.1 uncultured Desulfobacteraceae bacterium
ATAAACTCAAGTATATCTACGAGTTGTTTCCATCCGGACCGGGCAAAGGCGCATGTAAGATGGCCGGCCTTCCAAAGCCGACAGGGTGCGTCTAACCGGGACAGTCAACCATAATCACGTATCTTTCCCCCGAAGCCATGGCGCAAAAAACATCCTAGGTGGTGTTTTTTGCGCCTTTTTTCTTATCCTGGCCGGACGGGTGGTCTCCGGGGTCCGGTGTGGGCCAGATCAGGCCGTTAAGGATCCCTTTGTAGAGTTCAGGCCTCCGATGAGGGAGGAAATATCGCATGGTATGTTCTTTGACCCCCTTGAGGTCCTGGGACTTGAGGTCGGCCAAAAGGATATGCTCCTTTTCACCTGCGTATCTGGATAAGAGCCGTCCGTCCGGACCCAGCACAAGGGCCGCACCGGGAAAAGTCATCCCCCCTTTTATGTGCCCCACCTGGTTACAGGCCACCAAAAAGAGACCGTTATCAAAGGCCCTGGCAGGGAGATGCCTGAACCAGCTCATGACCTTTTCCTCAGCCGTCCCTCTTGGGGAGGCGTGGGGCAAAAAGAGCACATGGGCGCCCTGGAGGGCCATGACCGTACTGATCTCAGGGAAATGGGTCTCATAGCAGAGTTGGAGGCCGAACCGCGTAGCTCCATAAGTGAAGATCACCGCCTCTTGGCCGGCCTGGTAAACCCTTTTTTCCATGGGGGAAAGGTGGGTTTTGCGGTAAAGACCGATAAGCCCCTCCGGGCCTGCCACAGCCTGGGTGATGAAGGGTTTGCCATCATCCGCCCCTTCGATGAGCCCGGCCATAAGGACAATCCGCGCCTCTCGGGCTACGGCGCATAATCGATCCAAGGCTTGGGCCCAGGTCATCCCCTCGTAGGCACGGGACGGCTCCTTGAGGATATAGCCGGTGACAGAGAGCTCGGGAAAACACACGAATTGGGCCCCCCGGGCCGCGGCTTCAAGGGCTAAAGAACGGATCTTCTCCAGATTCTTTTCCACCTGGCTCGGCGCCGCCCTCATACACACGGCTGCTACACGAAGGTCCTTCATGAAATTCCAGAAATACCTCAAGCCTTGGCAGGGGGGGATTCGATATATCGGACCACCAGATCACCCACCTCGGAAGTGGTATGTCCCATTCGCCCCGCCTCGAGGCTTACGAGATGGTCCTGGAGCACCTTTTCCACCGCCTTCTGAACAAGACCCGCTCCTTGGTCTTCACCAAGGTGCTGGAGCATCATCTGGGCCGCGGAGATGGCGGCCAGGGGGTTTATCTTGTTCAGGCCTGCATACTTCGGGGCGGAACCCCCGATGGGTTCAAACATGGCGGTTCCTTCAGGATTGATATTGCCCCCCGCCGCAATGCCCAGCCCCCCCTGTAGGATGGCCCCGATATCAGTGATGATGTCCCCGAAGAGATTGCCCGTCACAATCACATCGAATTGCTCCGGATTCTTTATCATCCACATGCACAGGGCATCCACATGCTGATAAGCTGTATCCACATCCGGATACGCCTTATGGATCTCTTGAAAGACCCTGAACCACAAGTCTGATTCATAGAGGAGGACATTATTTTTGGCACACAGGGTGAGGTGCCGCTTTTTGTCCCTCTTCCGGCAAAAATCAAAGGCGTAACGGATACACCGCTCCACCCCCTTCCTGGTGTTGACGGATTCCTGGAGGGCGATTTCATCAGGGGTCCCTTTTTTAAATACCCCTCCGCTTCCCGCGTAGGCCCCTTCCGTGTTTTCCCTTATGACCACGAAATCGATCTCTTCAGGACCCTTGCCTTTGAGGGGGGAGTCCACGCCCGGGAGCAATACCACAGGCCTTAAATTGATATAGAGATCCAGGGCAAAACGTAATTTGAGAAGGATCCCGGTCTCCAGGACCCCCGGCGGGACATCCGGGTGACCGATGGCCCCTAAAAAGAGGGCATCCATCCCGCCCATCTCCTCCAAGACACCATCCGGGAGCAGGGTGCCCTTTTCCATGTAAGCCGCCCCGCCCAGGTTGAATTCTTTGAAAAAAAACTCCAAACCGCAAGTACGGGCCACCGCATTGAGCACCTTTACGCCCTCTTTCACCACCTCAGGCCCTGTTCCATCCCCGGGTATCACTGCAATGTCATATTGCCTTGACATGGCCTCTTCCTTTCAGGGCTTCTTCCCCTTGACATAATTGATCAGACCCCCGGCCTGGATGAGCTTTCTCATAAACTCGGGAATGGGCCTGGCAAAAAAGGATGCCGCCCTGTTGACCGCTTTGATTTCTCCTGATTCCAGGTCGATCTTCAGACGCTCCCCTTCGGACACGCCCTCCGCGGTCTCTTGTGATTCCATGAGGGGCAGGCCGATATTAAAGGCATTCCTGTAAAATATCCTGGCAAAGCTCTTGGCGATGATCACATGGATCCCGGAGGCCTTAAGGGCCCAGGCCGCATGCTCCCTGGAAGAACCGCACCCGAAATTGACTCCTCCCACAATAATATCCCCGGGCCTGACCTCTTGGGCAAAACCAGGCCTCACGTCGGCGAAACAACTTTTCGCCAGTTCGTCCCTGTCCGAGCTGTTGAGAAACCGGGCCGGAATAATGGCATCCGTGTCGAGGTGATCCCCAAATTTCCATACCCTGCCCTCAAATTCCATGTTTTTGCTCCTTGGACAGATCCATCCCTTACACAAACAAGTTTCCAGATCAAAAATGAGATATTTTTTACAAGTTCAAGGAAATCAAGGGATTACGCGGAGGCGTATTTTATAGTACGTCGCACAATTAATCCTGCAGATTGACGCTGAAATTGTGAAAAAGAGCCATTTCTGGATGGAAACTCTTTATAGCTCATCCGGGCTCCCGATCCTCCCCAACACGGCCGAGGCGGCCGCCACAGCCGGTCCTGCCAGGTAAACCTCGCTTCCGGGATGGCCCATGCGGCCGGGAAAATTCCTGTTTGTGGTGGAAAGGGCCCGCTCTCCTTGCGCCAGCACCCCCATGTGCCCCCCCAGGCAGGGCCCGCAGCACGGAGGGCCGATGACCGCCCCCGCCTCCAGCAAGGTCAAGATGAGGCCTTCCGCCACCGCGGTCTTGTATATCTGGGCCGAGCCCGGAATGATGATGAGTCTCATCCCCTGTGCCACGGATCGTCCCTGAAATATTTGGGCCGCCACCTGGAGATCCTCCAGCCGTCCGTTCGTGCAAGACCCGATAAAAACCTGATCTATCCTGGTTTTCTCTATCGAAGATATGGGCCGGGCATTATCCGGCGAGTGGGGAACCGCCACCTGGGGCTCGATCTCACCCACATCAATGGTAACGGTCCTCTCATAGGAGGCATCCACGTCACTCTTAAAGTCGGTCCCTTGTCTCCGTGTCCTTAATGCCACGTAGTCACGGGTCAGGTCATCCGGTTCAAAAATACCGTTTTTGGCCCCCGCCTCCACAGCCATATTGGCCATGGTAAACCGCTGGGCCATGGACAGCCCTTTCACCGCTTCACCCGAAAACTCCAGGGCCTTATATGTGGCCCCGTCCACGCCGAGGAGTCCCAGGGTGAAAAGAATCAGGTCTTTTCCCCCCACCCAGGGACGTAAACGGCCCTTGTAAACAACCCGCAAGGTCCCGGGCACCTTGAGCCAGATCCTGCCCGTGGCCATGATGGCCCCCAGGTCCGTACTCCCCACCCCTGTGGAAAAGGCGCCCAGGGCCCCGTATGTACAGGTGTGGCTGTCCGCCCCGATCACCAGGTCGCCGGGAAGGACCAGGCCTTTTTCAGGAAGGATGACATGCTCAATACCCGTGTCACCCCATTCAAAATAATGCTTAATGTGGTGTCGGAGGGCGAACTCCCTCATGACCTTGGATTGCTCTGCGGAAAGAATGTCCTTGTTGGGGATAAAATGATCCGGTACGAGGGCGATTTTCTCGGAATCAAAGACCTCTCCCGCCTCCAATTCCTCGAAAACCCGGATGGCCAAGGGCGCGGTGATATCATTGGCCAAGGCCAGGTCCACCTCCACGTCGATTAATTCCCCCGGGCTCACCGCATCCCTGCCTGCATGGGAGGCCAGGATTTTTTCCGTAATGGTCATGGGCGTATGCATCGGCTATGCGTCCTCATGAAACACCTCTCCTTGGTAACCCACCCGCAATGGTTGAGCACCTAATGTGGCACCTTTACTTGGAAATTGTCAATGGCTGTCCCTTCAACCTAAATCTACGATCAAAATTCTCGATAAAGAATCATGATAAATGATTCTGGGTAAATCCTGGACACCAGGAAGGTGTCAGATGCAAGGCGCGGAGGAACGCCGAGTGAGGCGTATAAAGAATACGCCGCAAGCCTGTCGAGGGCCTCCAGGTCGAACGAGAGAAGCGACCGAGGGCAACGCAGCAGATGACATCTTGATGGTGGATCAGGGCTTCAAACGGCCCTCTCTGCTGAGACCAATGAAGGCTTTTTCTTGAGGTGTTCCAAGCGGTTTAGCCCGTTTATATACGCCTTGGCACTGGCCGTGATAATATCCGAATCCGCCCCCTTACCCAGGGCCACCAGCCCGTTTTCCTGCAGGCGGACCGTCACCTCCCCCTGGGCGTCCATACCGCCGCTGATGGAATTCACCGAAAAACGGATGAGCTTGGAGCGCGTCTCGGTCATCTTGGCTATGGTATTGAAAGTCGCATCTATGGGTCCCACCCCGAACCCGGCGCTTTGTGCCATGTCCCCTCTGATCTCCAGTTTCACAGTGGCCGTAGGCACGGCTCCTGTTCCACTTATCACATTCAGATACTCCAGCCTATAGACGTCGGGGACGCGAAGGATCTCCTCGGCGATAAGCACTTCAAGGTCCTCGTCCAAGATCTCTTTGCGTTTGTCCGCGAGTTCTTTAAACCTCTTGAAGAGGCGGTTGAGATCCTCTTCATTCAACTCGTAGCCCCATTCGGCCAATTTATCCCGGAAGGCATGTCTCCCTGAATGCTTGCCCAAGACCAGCCTGTTTCTGGTAAGTCCTACCGTCTCCGGTTTCATGATCTCGTAAGTCATGGGGTTTTTCAATACCCCGTCCTGGTGGATACCCGCCTCATGGGCAAAGGCGTTTGCCCCGACAATGGGCCTGTTGGGCTGGACTACAATGCCCGTGATCATGGAAGTAAGCCGACTTGTGGGGTAGATCTCGGCGGTATTGATATTGGTCCAAAGCCCCATGATGTCCTTGCGGGTGTAAAGGGACATGACCACCTCTTCCAGGGAGGTATTTCCCGCCCTTTCCCCAATGCCGTTGATGGTGACCTCCGCCTGCCGCGCACCCGCTTTAAGCCCGGCCAGGGTATTGGCCGTGGCCAGGCCGAGGTCGTTATGGCAGTGGACACTCAACACCGCCTTTTGCATATTGGGGGTATGTTGTGTCACATAGGTAAGCAGTTCTTGATACTCTCCAGGCATGGTATACCCCACCGTATCCGGCAAATTCACGGTGGTGGCCCCGGCCTCAATCACCGCCTCAAAAATCTTACACAGAAAATCCCGGTCACTGCGGGTCCCGTCTTCTGTTGAAAACTCCACGTTCTCCGTAAATCCCTTGGCGTATCTCACCGCCTCAACCGCCTCGCGAAGCACCTCTTGCCGGCTCATATGGAGTTTGTGGGTCAGGTGGATATCCGAAGTGGCGATAAAGATATGGATTCTCGGATGGGCGGTCTTTTGAACGGCGGCCCATGCCCGGTCTATGTCCTCCTTGGCCGTCCTTGCCAGGGCCGCCACCTGGGCCCCCTGGATTTTTTGCGCCACAAGCTGAACCGCCTCAAAATCGCCCCCGGATGATGCCGGAAAACCGGCCTCAATCACATCCACACCCAGGGTCTCAAGCTGCCTGGCCAGTCGACCTTTTTCGGCCATGTTCATGCTTGCACCGGGGGATTGTTCCCCGTCTCGCAGGGTGGTATCAAAAATAATTACGTGGTCTTTGTTGTCTTTCATTGAGGATAACCTCCATCAGATTTCTGGTTGGTGTCCTTAAAGGCATCCGGCATTGAAACCCCGGACACAGGTGCCTGATCAAATCATGACACCCTTTCGTGCCCGGATCAAAACCGCCCATGTTCACCCCGTTGTTGCAAACCCAGTGAGCCACCGGACATATAACTACTGTAAGAACAGGAGGTTATACCATTTTACATCCGAGGTTTGGATGTCACTATTTGTGAATCCAAATTTTGAGCGCCAAAAGTCGCATTTGAAGCCATAGAAAGCAAAATCCAGAATTCCTAAGCGCCTCTTATACAACAACGGGGTTCAAAAGGGAGGCTATCTGAAAAGGACCCGCCGCAGGTTCCCCTGCCCTGAGGGGCCTGCGGCGGTCTTCCCCGTGTCATTATTTTGGTGTCTAATCATCTTCTTTCTTCCCCTTTGCATCCGACCTCACTCCCCCCTGGACTCCCTGGAGAGCTTATATTGAACGCTGTCCACAAGGGCCTGCCAGCTTGCCTCTATAATGTTCTCCGACACCCCGATGGTGGACCAAATCTCCCGGGAGTCCCTGGATTCTATCTGGACCCTCACCTTGGCCGCAGTGGCATCCCTCCCGTCGATGACCCGCACCTTGAAATCCACCAGGGCCATTTCCTGAATGCCCGGAAAAAACTTGGTCAAGGCCTTTCTGAGGGCATTGTCCAAGGCATTCACCGGACCGTCCCCTTCGGCGGCCGTGATCTCTTCATCCTCTCCCACCGAGATCTTAATGGTGGCGTGAGAGGCGCCCGGTCCTGACTGGTTCTTTTCGCTGGTTACCCGGAAAGACTCTAGGGTGAAGGGTTCCTCAAACTGGCCGGTCACCTTTTTGATCAAAAGCTCCAGAGACCCTTCGGCCGCATCAAACTGATACCCCTGGTCTTCCAGCTTCTTGATCTCCTCAACAATCCTCTGGCTGTCATAGCCGTTGCCCCCCAGGGTGATGCCCATCTCCTCGCACTTGTAATCGATATTGCTCTTGCCCGAGAGGTCCGATACCAATACCCTGCGCCTGTTGCCCACCTTTTCCGGATCCATGTGCTCATAGGCTGAGGGGCGCTTCATGATGGCGCTGACATGGACCCCGCCCTTGTGAGCAAAGGCGCTCTTTCCCACAAAGGGACGCTGGTTCAATGGGGGAAGGTTGGCGATTTCGCTTACAAACCGGGAGAGTTCGGTCAACTGTTTCACTTTTTCCTCTTCCACGCATTCAAGGCCCATTTTGAGTTGAAGGGCCCCTATGACCGACACGAGATCCACATTGCCACACCGTTCTCCATACCCGTTGATGGTACCCTGCACCATGGCGGCCCCCGCTTGTACCGCCACCAGGGTATTGGCCAGGGCCAGGCCGCAATCATTGTGGGTGTGAATGCCCACCGTCCCCGAGAGGTGAGGCATCACCGCCTTCATGGTCCCTTCTATCTCATGGGGCAGGGAACCCCCGTTGGTGTCGCAAAGCACCACCGCGGCCGCACCCCCGTTCAAGGCGGCCCTGACGGTCTTCAGGGCATAGTCCGGATTGTGCTTGTACCCGTCAAAAAAATGCTCTGCATCATAGATGACCTCGCGACCTGCATCCCTGAGGTAGGCCACGGTCCGCTCAATCATGGATGCGTTTTCTTCCAGGCTGATCCCCAGGATCTCGGTGGCGTGGAGGTCCCAGCTCTTGCCAAAAATGGTGATCACCTCCGCCCCGGTCCTCAATAGGGCCATAATGTTGCCGTCCTCTTCCGCTCTCAAATGGGGCCTGCATGTGCTTCCAAAGGCGGTGAGCCGTGCATTCCTCAAGGGAAGCTCTCGGGCCATCTCGAAGAATCTGGCATCTTTGGGGTTGGAACCCGGCCAGCCTCCTTCGATATAAGGGACCTCGAATTCATCCAGCTTTTTGACGATCCGCAACTTGTCTTCGGCGGAGAGATTCACCTGTTCCCCCTGGGTTCCATCCCTCAGGGTGGTGTCATACAATAGGATCTGCCTGGACATAGCCTTTCTCCAAAATACAAGACCTCGCAGCGAGGTACGGGTGATTGACACGTGGTGCCTTCTCAAGAGAGCCGGCCAAAAAAAATCCGTTATCAGGAGGCCTGATAACGGATTTTAAGGGGTCTATCGGGGTCATCCCATCATTATCAGGCCTCGGGGTTTGGCCCTAAGGAGCAGGGCAAGCAACAAGGATATCAATATCCCTGTTGCCCTGATAATGATGATAATGTTGTGCTCGGCCCTTTCCAGCATCATAAAAAACCCAAATCCAATTTTTAACGTCCCGAAATTTTAAGTCATTGACCTCGCCATGTCAACCCCGTTGTTGCAACCAAAATCCACCATCAAATTTCTCGATAGGCAATGATAATAAATGATTTTGGGCACTCCCTGGGCACCAGCAAGGTGTTAGATGCAAGGC
>CAZNLL010000152.1:0-8327 GCA_964573885.1 uncultured Desulfobacteraceae bacterium
ATAAACGCAATTGTATACAGGGACTATTCCAGTTCATCAGATTCCGTTATTAAGATTTTTGATGATCGGATCGAGTTTTTCAATCCTGGCACCTTGCCCGCAGGACTTACGGTGAAAAAACTGATGAGCGGCGATTATGTTTCAATGATTCGGAATCGGCTGGTCGCGGACATATTTAAGGAAGGAGGGCTGATTGAAAAATACGGCACCGGTATTCGCCGAATTCTGAAGGCTTTTCGCGATTATGATCTGCCTGATCCAAAATTCGAAGAGATAGCAGAAGGGTTCAGAGTCACCGTTTATGGTCAAGAGAAAAAGGTAGAGAGCGGGGAAGTCACCGGGGAAGTCACCGGGGAAGTCACCGGGGAAGTCACCGGGGAAGTCATGCGCCTGCTTCCCCTATGCCGCGAACCGGCAAGCCGGAAGGAATTAATGGAGAAATTGGGACTGAGGCATGAAGATCATTTCCGCAAAGCCTACCTAGTACCCGCACTTAAAGGCGGATTGATCGAGTGGACAGTACCCGATAAGCCCCGTAGCCGCTTGCAGCGCTACAGGCTTACAGTAAAAGGAAAGGCAATCATTGAAAGAAAGTATTGAAGGTCGTCTCGGTGTTTTGAGATCGAGCCGTGGTGCTGAGACTGGGAAGGGGCGCCGGGCCTTCATCCCAAAAAGGACCCCCAACGAATTCTCGGACCAGAGCAACAATGAAAAAGTCGGGCCTCAAGCAGATGATGTCAAGTTGGAGAGGAAGTCCCTATGAAGAGGGGACTGGATTTCGAAGCTAAGTATGCAATCAAGCAAGGGCAATGTTGTTGAAAGCAAAGTCAATATGGATAAGCCTTTTGGGAATTTGAACTTTTCAGTTTACCGCCTGACCCTTCTGGCAGAGGAAAGGATTCAACTTCCGCGGTTCAACAAGGGGATTACCCTTCGAGGGGCCTTTGGGACGGTGTTTCGCCGGCTGGTCTGTCATGACCTCAAGGCAGATTGCGCGACCTGCCGGCTTGCGGAAAATTGTCCCTACTGCCATGTCTTCAACCCTTTGGTGCCCTCGGATGCCAAGCGGTTGCGGCTGAACCGGGATATCCCCAGGCCCTTTGTGATTAAACCGCCGCTGGAGGGAGGCGATGTATATGAACCGGGGGAGTGCCTTTGCTTTGATCTCGTGGTAGTCGGCAAGGCGCAGGATTTTTTGCCATATTTTATTGTCACCTTTGAAGAGCTGGGGCGCCAGGGCATTGGAGTTGGACGAGGCAAATATCAATTAAAGCAATTGGAAGCCATGACACAGGACGGTTCATGGCGAGAGATTTATGATTACAAGAGCCGTATGGTGCGTCCGCCTGAGGCATGCCTTGACGCAGGCCGACTGGTAGAAAATGGGAATGCCTTTGAAAACCGCCTTCACATCCAATTTCTCACTCCGGTGCTATTGAAGGAAAGGGGGCGGTGGGTTAAACCAGAGTTCGGCCCGCTCATGAAGCGCCTGCGGGACCGGGTGAATGCCCTGGCCTATTTTTACTGCCAAGACACCCTTGACATGGATTTCAAAGAATTTGGTGACAGGGCTGAAAGGGTCAGGTCGGTAAAGGATGATTTGCGTTGGGTGGAGGAGAAGCGGTATTCCAAAAACCGCAACCTGAACCACATGCTCAAAGGGTATGTCGGTGATGTAGTATTCGAAGGGGAATTAGGCTCCTTTTTAGGTCTGCTTCGGCTGGGGGAATTTTTTCACGTGGGTAAAGCAACCGCCTTTGGTCAAGGGTGGTACAGGATTATGTAATCCGAACAAAGCCCCAGCCGATTTCAAATAACCTTTAGGAGGTTACCATGGCAAAAAATCCGGAAAAACAAATGGCATCGGCCAAGGTCATTGAGCTTCATCCCGAAAAGGAAACAAAACTGCCACCCGCCCAATACGACCTATTTACAGGGGAGGCCAAGGTCCTGCCCGTGGTCATTGACCAGGATGTGGAAGAGGAATTGCGGGTGAGCGACGAGATTGTCCTTGCCCGCACTGGGGATGCGGCCCAGTTGATCCTTTCCGGATTCGGCCTCTTCCTGAGCAAGAAAAGCAACCGCCTTATCGTGAGGAAAGGCAAGGAGTTGCTCTATGAATTCCCCTTTTTCCGGCTGAGCGAGGTCTCCGTTGCCTCCCGGGGAATCACCCTCTCCTCGGATCTGATTATGGAACTCTGTCAGCGAGGAATCCAGATTAATTTCATGCAGGGAACGGGCAGGCCTTATGCCAAACTCTCATCTCCGATGCTTTCAGCGACTATCCAGGCGAGGAGGGAGCAGATGAGCGCCCTTAATGACGAGAGGGGAATAAGGTTTTCAAAAATTGTCGTGGCAGGGAAACTCAAAAATCAGCGAAAACTGCTTCTCTATTTCGGAAAATACCTGAAAAAGTCGGCCGAGGAAAGGTTCAAGATAATCCATAACAATGCGCATCTTCTGCAAAGCTATGAGAAGAAGGTCTCCCAGATACAGGGCAGAGACCTCAACGAAGCCCGCAATGCCCTTTTGGGTCTTGAGGGCGTTTCGGGCCGGATTTATTGGGAAGGGGTTCAGGAGATTATCCGGGGAAAGACCGCCTTTTTCGGGAGGGTCACAAGGGGCGCGACGGACAAGGTGAATTCCATGTTGAATTACGGTTACGGCATTTTATACAGCCAGGTGTGGGGGGCGGTCGTCACGGCCGGTCTCGAGCCCTTTGCCGGATTCCTCCATGTAGACAGGCCAGGGAAACCTTCGCTGGTGCTGGATCTTGTGGAGGAATTCCGCCAGCCAGTAGTAGACAGGACGGTCATTTCCCACATCAATCTTGGAGAGACTGTTAACATGGAAGGGGGTCTGCTGGATGCAAATACCCGCAAATCCGTGAGCCAGAAAATTCTTGAGCGCATGGAATCCAGAGAAACCTACCAGGGGAAAAAATACCAAATCAGGTCGGTGATCCAGATTCAGGCGAGAAACCTGGCCGCATTCCTAAAGGGGGAACGAGAATACAAACCCTTCTCTTTCAAATGGTAGGTCATCGATCCAGGGGGCGAAGGCCGCGATTTGCAAAGCGGAAAAATTGAATGGGTAAGATTGTAAAAAAGGATCAGATGGTTAAGACCGGCATTAATGCCCTGGATCTCGTGGGTCGGCCGGGGGAGGTATTGGTTTACGTGTTTTATGATATTGAAGATGACAAAATCCGTACCCGGGCCGCCCGGGTGTGCAAGGATTATGGCCTCGAAAGGACCCAGTTCAGCGGGTTTATGGGGTACCTTTCAACAAACAGGCGTGAGGAAATGGCAATCAAGCTCCGGGATGTTCTGGGAAAGAATAATGGCAAGATCCTGATACAGCCTGTTTGTGAGAAGGATTTCAGGCAGCACCGGGAATACATCCATTATGAAGAGGGGTGAACCCGAATTAAGAGTCAGTGATTTGAAACAGTATCACTACTGCCCGAGGGTGGTCTATTTTCAATATGTCCTGCCGGTAGACCGTAAAACCACTTACAAGATGGAAAAAGGCCGGGTCGCACAAAGTGAAATTGAAGAACTGGAATCTCGGCGTAAGCTAAAAAAGTATGGCCTTGGTAAAGGAAAGCGAACCTTTAATCCATGGGTGAGATCCCCGAAATTCGGCCTTTCAGGAAAGCTAGACCTGTTGATTGAAACAGAATCCGAGCTTTTTCCGGTGGACTTCAAGTTCACACAAGGCAGGCCCTATAAGAACCATCTTTTCCAGTTAGGGGGATATGCCCTTATTCTTGCGGACCAATTTGCCCGGCCGGTTCGCAAGGGCTTTATCTATTTAATCCCCCAAAAGGACGCCGTGGTTTTTGATCTGGATGAAGAACTAAAAAGGGCGTGCATGGAATGTCTCAGAGCCATCCGGACCATGATAAGGGAAGAGCGTTTCCCGGACCCGCCGGTTCAAAGAAGCAAGTGTGTGGATTGTGAGTACCAGAATTACTGTCGTGACATATGGTGACCTCAGCGTCTCCGGGACGTTTTTGACTTCGATGAATAAGGTTTCAAATTAGATAAGTGCTCCCTGTGACCGACCTTGATCCTTCCGGGCGTATATTTATGATGGGTGCCGGATAGGTATCTCCGTGGATTTGCGTGGGTGATAATCGGGAGTTTGGGTGAGGAAGGGGCGAAATGTTCCCCGCACATGCGGGGATGGACCGAAGGGGAGTTCGGTGATGGTCAAGGAAAAAGAGAAAAACAAGGGGACCAAGGAATTTCAGAGACTTGAAAAAGAGTATGCATTTCATCTCTTCGGCGATATCCAGTGCATGTCGTGCAAGCACGACCACGGGGACGGGACCTGTGAGGCCTTCGAAAAGCAGATCCCCCTCGACATTTTTGCGGGACGGCATGATCACCGGAAACCCTACCCTGGGGATCACGGGATCCTGTACGAACCGAAAAAGAAGTAATCGGCTTCATGCCGATACCGGTGCCCAAGACGAGAGCATTCTGCAAATTTTATTAACCTTGAATAAAGGGTAAGATTTTCATAACCTTATGAATAATGTCTTGTTTTGATAGAGCCGGTCACAGTATTATCCGGCAGGGCACAACGTAACGGAAGATGTTGTCCTGCGCCGCTTTGATAAAGGATGGAAGCATTTTGAGACAGTGTATAAGGATCTCGTAGATGAATGGGCGCTTTATGACAACGCCGGAGAGTGGCCCGTTTTAATAGATGAAGGAGAGAAAAGTGCCTGAAACTCAAAAAACACCCGAGCTGAAGAGACTAAATGATCCAGACATGCGGGGCGCCGAAAAAGCCATCCGTCGGGCCGCATTAAAGGCCAGGGAACGGGCCCGGCGTTTCGGCCACGGGATCATCATCTATGAAAACGGCAGGATTGTGGAGAAGATGCCGTCTAGTCTCCGGGACGGTGTTGACTTTGATGAATAAGTAGGTGACCAGGATTATCTCTGTGTCAGAAGTTTCCATCTACTGTCCCTTGATCCTCCTTGGTGTCATCGGACCGTTCAGATACGGCTGAGGCTTGGATATTGTTACCGGGCATGTTTCATAAGAATTCAATATGATTAACCATGTCCTCGGAGGAAAGCAGGGATGTCAGCATCCTTAATTTGCGGACACATTCACCTATCGAGTAACGCTTCTGATGGCAGTATATAATCCCCTGATGCGTTTTCCCCTCATTGAGCCATCGGGCGGCAATTTGCAGAAAATCTGTATCATGTGTGAAAATGGTAGCATTTTCTTTGCCGGAGTAAATCAGTTGCTCTTCATCGGTTAATCCCAGGTTCCCCACATCTCTTGCAGAAACAGCTTCAAGACCTCTCCTTTTAAGACCCTCCGCTATGGCTACGCCGGCACTTTCGTCCGCATAAATCCTGATCTTGGCCATGACCCTATGAGATTTTGGAGGGGATTCTCTTTTTTAGGCCGGCGATGAACTCTTGGTCTTGCTGTGCCTTTTGATCGAGTTCATCCCTGTTCTCGTAATAAAAGGAAAGGGCGTCATGGACCTGGGATAGATTCAGGTGGGGGTGTGAACTGATGATTTCATCAGGGGAGCGTCCCAGAATCTCATATTCTATTGCTATATCAATAACACGGGTTCTGGTCCCCTCAATGATGGGGTTCCCATCGCATATGTCCTTATTTTTCACAACAAAAGGGTGGTTTGTGTTTTCTACCCTAAAGGCCTGTTCCGGCATCTCTCTTTCTCCAATTTGAACGTCTCTTTATTCATATCACACGCAATTCTGGAAATCAAAGCGTGAAAATCGAGACGTTGGTGACTTCGATGAATAAGTGCGGTTGCGGGGTTTTACGATAAGGGAGGGCTTTTGATCAATGCTTCAGGGCAGGATTTCGAAGCCATGGACATCCATCCGGCTGTATCGACAGAGAGCCGTTTCATTAGGCCTCTCATCCATTCTAGAGGGTATTGTAATGGTCCACGGCGTTCAAACCGTCGGATGAGGCCCCAACGGCCTCCGCGGCCAATTTTTCTTGGCCTTGAAAGGCACCGGCAAAACCAGGCCTTGAGGGACGGACCGCCAGGCTTACCCCTGTGGGCCGGATCGGGCAAGGAATGTATTAAAAATAATACTATAATCAATAGGTTAAAAGGATTTTGCCCGGCCCCAGTTTCCCCTTGACACAACACAGCGCCTTTTTTATAGTTGCCACGTTCAAAAGATTTAGCGGGCCTTTTGGACCTGCCTTGGCTTTTTTTTGGCGGCTGAGTTTTGACCCCACCTCCCTGGGCGGATCCTTTTTGTGGGGCCCCGTGTGTACCTCTTCCCACCCCAATACGCCCTTGACATTGTGTCGTTCCGCAGGCCGTGGAAGGCCCTCCTGGCTATGAGACCATGAAGCGGGGTGCACCCGGGCAAGCCGGGGACGGGACAGGGTGTCTCCGGTGAGCCGTAACCCATCAAGTCGGAATGGAGAGGAGCTTTTTATGCCCAAACGTGAGGACATCAAAAAGGTGATGATTATCGGTTCAGGCCCCATTGTCATCGGCCAGGCCTGCGAGTTTGACTATTCAGGAACCCAGGCCTGCAAGGCCCTGCGAAAGCTGGGTTATGAAATCGTCCTGGTCAACTCCAATCCGGCCACCATTATGACGGACCCGGGCATGGCCGATGTCACTTATATCGAGCCCCTCAATCTGGAGACGGTGACCGAGATTGTGGAAAAGGAAAGACCCGACGCCCTCCTGCCCAACCTGGGCGGTCAGTCCGGTTTGAACCTCTCCTCGGAACTGGCCCGTACCGGTGTGCTGGACAAATACAACGTTAAGATCATCGGGGTGGAGGTGGACGCCATCAAGCGCGGGGAGGACCGTATCGCCTTTAAGGACACCATGAACCGCCTGGGTATTGAGATGCCCAAAAGTGAGCCCGCCTTCAGCGTGGAGGAGGCGGAAAGGATCGCCGATGAGCTGGGCTACCCGGTGGTGATCCGCCCCGCCTACACCATGGGGGGGACAGGCGGGGGCCATGTGTACAACGTTGAAGAGCTCAGGACCATTGCCAGCCGCGGCCTGGCGGCGAGCCTGGTGGGCCAGATCCTGGTGGAGGAATCCGTGCTGGGCTGGGAAGAGCTGGAGCTCGAGGTGGTGCGGGATGCCAAAAACCAGATGATCACGGTCTGTTTTATCGAGAACGTGGACGCCATGGGGGTCCACACGGGTGATTCCTACTGCACCGCCCCCATGCTCACCATCGCGCCGGAGCTTCAGGAAAGGCTCCAGAGATATTCCTACGATATTGTGGAGGCCATCCAGGTGATCGGCGGCACCAATATCCAGTTCGCCCACGATCCCAAGACGGGCCGGGTGGTGGTGATCGAGATCAATCCCAGGACCTCCAGGTCTTCGGCCCTGGCCTCAAAGGCCACCGGCTTTCCCATCGCCCTCATATCCGCCATGCTGGCGGGGGGGCTCACCCTGGACGAGATCCCGTACTGGCGGGAGGGGACCCTGGATAAGTACACGCCCTGGGGCGAATACGTGGTGGTCAAGTTCGCCCGGTGGGGGTTTGAGAAATTCGAGGGGGTTGAGGACCGGCTGGGGACCCAGATGCGGGCCGTGGGAGAGGTCATGAGTATCGGCAAGACTTACAAGGAGGCCTTTCAAAAGGCCATCAGGTCCCTTGAGACCGGCCGCTACGGCCTGGGGTTTGCCAAGGATTTCCATGAGCGGTCCCTGGAAGACCTCTATGACCTCCTGGCGGAGCCCACGAGCGAGCGCCAGTTTGTCCTCTACGAGGCCCTGCGAAAGGGCGCGGATGTCCAGACCCTCCATGAAAAGACCCATATCAAGGCCTGGTTCATTGAGCAGATGAAGGAACTGGTGGATCTGGAAGAGGAGATCCTCCGCTACAAGGGAAAGGAATTGCCGGATGAGCTCTTTACCCGGGCCAAAAAGGACGGCTTTTCGGACAAGTATCTGGCCAAGCTCCTGCAGGTTCCGGAAGGGGATATCCGGTCAAGGCGGTCGGGCCTGGAATTGGTGGAGGCCTGGGAGCCGGTGCCGGTGAGCGGGGTGGAAAACGCGGCCTATTATTACTCCACCTACAACGGCAAGGACCAGGTGGAGAGAAGCGACCGGCGGAAGATTATGGTCCTGGGCGGCGGCCCCAACCGGATCGGGCAGGGGATCGAGTTTGATTACTGCTGTGTCCATGCGGCCTTTGCCCTGCGGGACATGGGCTTTGAATCCATTATGGTCAACTGCAATCCCGAGACCGTGTCCACCGACTACGACACCTCGGACAAGCTCTACTTCGAGCCCCTCACCGTGGAGGACGTGCTGAGCA
>CAZNLL010000153.1:0-6329 GCA_964573885.1 uncultured Desulfobacteraceae bacterium
TTATGCCCTTTGTACCTTGATTATCGAGTCAGCCTTTGTACATGCTCATATTTGCCTTTGCATACGCTATATCCGTCGTCCCATCCTTGCCTATAAAGTTGATCCTTAGCATATCTCTGCACATTTTTTGTAAATTTGTAATAAGGGTGGCCAGCAGCTACATAACCACTGTTACAACCAGCCATGTACCCCTGTTTGTATTCTATTGGTTGATTTTGACCGACAGAATTTTCAACTTCTTGCATGGTGGTTGCACATCCCAATATTCCCATTATAATGAATGCAATAAATAGATGTCTCATGGGCGATTCACCAATAACTGTAAAAACTATAAACAACAAGTGCTTGTGTAAGGACTCCTGAAGGCTTATCCCGACGGAAAAATGGCTCTCCGTCGAGAGGGAGGTGAGCACATTTTAAGGGGAGTCTCCATTAAAATTCCCCTGTTGGTAGGGTGGTTGGAAGATTCAAATAAACGCACTAAAAATATCAGCTTGTCAGAGAAAGTCAAGGATTAGGCTTGGGCTACCAGACGCCTAGATTGAGCCGAGAATCGACGTTTTCAGGTTCATCTATATCCTCTCTCTCCAGACAAAGGTTTTTATCACCAGGGCAGGCCCCGGGAGGCCTTCCATTAAATGAAATTCCTTTCACTATCCTTTCACAGGCGGCCCTTCCATAAAAAAGGCCCTTCCGAAGAAGAGCCCTAAGTATTTGATTTTTCTGGTGCGCCCAGGGTGATTCGAACACCCGACCTACGGATTCGTAGTCCGTCACTCTATCCAGCTGAGCTATGGGCGCACGATGGGTTTTTGAGCTTGCAAAGCCCGTAATCCTTAGACCATAGGTGCGGGTCTTGTCAACCCCTTCTCCTTATCATTATAGAATGGACGCCTCCCCATGCCCAGCCTTTTTTCAGGGCGCCTTTTTCAGGATGGCCTCAATGATCCGGCTGGTGGAGTATCCGGGAACCAAGGCGATGCGTTTCACCTCTCCTCCCGCCCCCTTGACCACATCGGCCCCAATGATCTCCCCTTCGGCCCAATCGCCGCCCTTGACCAGGATGTGGGGGAGGAGACGGGTGATGACTTCCAGGGGATCGTCCTGGTCAAAGATAATTACGGCATCCACGAATCCAAGGGCCGCAACAAGTTCCGCCCTGGCCTTTTCAGGGAGAATAGGCCTTCCGGCCCCCTTGATGGCCCGCACGGATCGGTCGCTGTTTACGGCCACCACCAGGTGGTCTCCCAGTTCCCTGGCCGCCCGGAGATATCGGGTGTGACCGGGATGAAGGATATCAAAACACCCGTTGGTGAAAACGATCCTTTTACCTAAGGCCTTGAGCCGGTCGCACGCTTCCCTGGTGTGCTCAAGGTCCTGTATCTTTTCCAGATAGGTGCCCATAAAATCATGCTCGGGTGTGGTGAGATTCAAGGCCCCATGGTCTGGGCCAGGACCAGGCACCGCACCGTGGTCGCCCCGGCCTTCTTGAGGACCCGGGCACACTCATTCAAGGTGTTTCCGGTGGTGGCCACATCGTCTACGAGCAGCACCGCCCGCCCCTGGATTGTACCGCAACCCCTCACCTCAAAGGCCCGGCGCACGTTCATTTTGCGGGCCTCCTTTCCAAGCCCTGTTTGAGGCAGGGTGTATCTTACCCTCCTCAGGGACAAGAAGTCCAGATCGCTTTCAAGCCGGCCGGCCACATGCCTGGCCAAAAGGAGGCTCTGGTTGAACCCCCTTTCTCTCAACCGCCGGGGGTGAAGGGGCACGGGCATGATCACCATATCCCCTTTGCCCTTGAACTGCCTTTCCCCATACCGGGCCAGAAGCAGGCCCAGAGGCCGGGCCAGGGAGGCCTTTTTCCCGTACTTAAAGAGGTGGATGGCCTCCATCAAAGGCCCCTCGTAGACATAGGGGCCGGTTGCGGCCTCAAAAAGTGGAGGGTTGCGCAGGCACGCTTCGCAGGAGTGGTCCTCCCCGGGATGGGGCGGGAAGGGCCTGCCGCAAAGGGAGCAGCGCGGGGACCCGATCGCTTTAAACCCCTCCAGGCAGTCCGGACAAAAAAAGGGCGTCTTCCCGTCCCGGGCGCCCCGGCGGCCATGGAGAAATCTGCCGCACAGGGGGCATCTGGGGGGATAGATGGTGTCCAAAAGGGCGGTAAATACGTTCACTTCCCGGCCTTCTTTTTGGGGGTCTCCGGGTGTGCCGACGGGGGCGCCTGCCTCACAAACTCTTCAAAAGGGCATTCCGGATTGATCCCCGGACAGGCCTCCTTGGCCAGTTCCCAGTTATCCTTGTCCCTTACATTGGCGGGGAAAAAGGGCCAGAGGGTGCATATCTTGGGCTTTACCGGGTGTATAAGGCACCCTTTGTCCTGATCAAAGAAGATGCAGAAACCATCAGGTCCGGTCTTGATGGAGAGGCGGCCGTGCCTTTTTTCGCAGAACCGAGAGAGAAAATCTTCCAGGGGGAGTTGGAGGTGACGGGCGATTTTCTCTATTTCCTCCTCTTCAAGGACGATGCCCCCCTCTCCGTAACAGCATTGCCCGCACCTGCGGCAATCAAAGGCCTTCATAGGCATGCCTCAAAAGAATGGACCTTTTTGCATCCACAAATTGCTCCCGATCACTGGGCCAGCAGGGCATTCAAGTTCCAGTCCACAAGAAGCCTGAGCCGCCTCGCGGATTGTTTGTCCTTGTAGATAAGGTGCCCCTTCTGAAGGCCGTAGAGAAAAAGGTCCCGGGTGACGGCCACATCGTGCCGGCAGTAGGCAATGAGCTCTTCCATCTGACCCTTGCGAAACCATTCCACGGCCTGAAGCCCGTCAGCGGTCTTGCCCCGCCTCAGGGTCTCCTGGGCCAGGTGGTCCAGGCCAAGCCGGAAGCCAAGGCGTTTATAGATATCTTCCAGGATGTCAAAAGTGGGGCGCTCGCTTAGATCCCGGGGGGAATAGGCCCCAAGGACCCTGTAATCAAATCTTTTTATATTAAACCCGATAATGAGATCTCCCTTCTCCAGGTGGGAGAAGAGATTGTCGATCTTGTCCTCTTCAAAGACATGAAAGGTCTCTTCAAAGCTGTCAAAGAGCACGGCCACAGAGACCCCCATGAGGTGCGTATTTTGCCATCCTCCCACGTCCTGGGCCGTCTTTTGGGTCTCCAGATCCAGATACAGGACCCGGGGCCTGGCGGGTTCCGGGGATAAAGGCTCCACCGCACCCGGCGAAGGGGCGGATTCCGCCTCGGGGCCTTGACCTGAGATCTGCTCCAGGGGAATACGTCCCAGCAATCCCTCGAGGATGAGGAGGGCCGCATCCTTGTCCAGGGGCTTGTTGCCTGACCCGCATTTGGGGGAGTGAATGCAGGAAGGGCATCCCTCTTCGCATTCACAGGTGCTGACGTGTTTCCAGGTCCGCTCCAGCAGGTCCAGGACCACCTCAAATCCGCGCCGGGCCAGGCCCACCCCTCCTGGATAGCCGTCGTAGATAAAGATGGCGCTTTTCCCCACCTGGTCGTGGTGGGGGTAGCAAATGCCGCCTATGTCGTCTCTGTCGCACAGGGCAAAAAGGGGAAAGAGCCCAATGGCAGCATGTTCTATGGCATGGATGCCCCCCATAAAATGAAGGCCCTTGTACTCCACAAACCGCTTTAGGGCCGGTTCTATCTCCACCCAGAAGCCCACCGTCTCAAAGGTCTGGGGGGGGAGTTCCAGGGGAAATACGCCCATGAGTTCCTGGCCCGGCAGGGAGCGCTTCTCAAAGCCGGAGACCCTCTCCGTGACCTTGAGCCGGCCCTCCCGCACCAGGAACTGGCCCTTGGGTCTGCTCCGGAAGACCTCCATGATCTCGGTCTCTTTTTCCGTGCGGACCCGGGTGAAGTATCTGAGCTCCGAGGGGTGAACAATAATATCCCTTTTCTCCAGATCCAGGTGATCCACCAGGTAATGGCTGGCCCTGTGGAGATAGACCGCACCCGGGTGACATTCCTTAAAGGCCCTGGTCTGATCAACCGTGCCGATGGCCTGGCCCGTTTCCTGTTCAAAGATGGTATAGGTCTCGCCGGCGGAACGGAGGTTGACAAAGCGCTGGGGTTTGCGCCGGGATGCAAACCAGGTGGGTTCCCCTTCGGCGCTCCTGTGAAGGGTTCCCTTCTTTTCCAGTCCTTCAAGGCGGTCGGGAAGGCCTTGGGGCCAAAAGGCCCGGTCCTTAAGGGTGAGGGGTTCCTCCGCGGCGGCGCAGGGAAGGTGGGCATCGACCACGCAAGGATTGTTGGGATCCAGCACGGCCGCTTCAAAGGTCCTTTTAAAGAAGTCCTCCGGATGTTTCATGAAGTACTGGTCCAGGGCATCCGGTTTGGCCATAATGATGACCAGGGATTCCCTGCCCGAGCGACCCACGCGGCCCCCCCTCTGCCAGGTAGTGATGATGGTTCCGGGGTAGCCCACCAGGAGGCATATATCCAGATATCCGATATCAATCCCCATTTCCAGGGCGCTGGTGGATATGACCCCCAGCAGGTCCCCCCGGGCCAGGGCCTGTTCAATCTGACGCCGTTCTTGGGGCATGAACCCGGCCCGGTAAGAACTGATCTTATTGCGAAGTTCCGGCGAGAGCTGGGACACCCACACATGCATGAGTTCCGTGACCTTCCTGGACTGGGTAAAGGCAATGGTCCTGAATCCCCTTCGCACACAGTCTATGAAGAGCCTGGCCGCCGAAAAATTGGGGCTGGCCTCCGGATTCAAGAACAGGAAATGCTGGCCCGCCTTGGGGGCCCCTAGGGTTTCCACCACCTCCAGCTTCTCTTCAATCAGGGAGGCTCCAAATTCCCCGGGATTGCTTACCGTGGCCGAAAGGAGAATAAAACGCGGCCGGGACCCATAAAGACGGCACAGGCGTTTTAATCTTCGAAGGACCTGATTGAGATGAGATCCGAAAATGCCCCTGTAGGTGTGAACCTCGTCCAGGATGACAAAATGGAGGTCCTTGAAAAGGTCCTCCCAATTCTGATGGTGGGCCAGGATGCTCAGGTGGAGCATATCCGGATTGGTAAAAAGGATGCGGGGCATGTGGCTCCGGATTTTCTTTCTTCTGTAGGCACTGGTATCGCCGTCATAGATGGCCGCCGAGATCTGGGGGCCGTCCCCGACGCCTCCGAGCCAAGGGTTCAGATTTTTGAGCTGGTCCTGCTCAAGGGCCTTCAGGGGAAAGATATACAGGGCCCGGGCCTCAGGGTCTTGGGAGAGTTCTTCCATGACGGCGAGGTTGTAGATCAGGCTCTTGCCGCTGGCCGTGGGGGTGGACACCAACACATGACTGCCCCGCCTCAGGCACTGGAGGGCCTCCACCTGGTGGCTGTAAAGCCGGTCAAGGCCGAGACGCTTCATCCTCTCCAGGAGGTGGTCCGGAAAGGGCAGGTCCGGACCGTAGACGGCCGGTCGGGGAGGCAGGGCGTGATGGTAGACAACAAGGTCCGCGAAATCCGGGTGCTCTTTGAGCCGCTCAATGTATTGTGAAAGTTTCACCTTGTCTCTTTCTATCCCAGAGCCCCCGTTCAAAATCCTTTTCCTGGATGCCGAGCTTCAGCAACAGGGCTTTGTGTTCCTCCTTGATTTCCATGGCTGCACCCTCATGCCTCTAAGCCGAGTCTCTTTTTGGCGGTTTCAAGGTCCCCGTGCCTCTTTTCCCAGGTGACAAGGAGCCTCTCCAGCTCCTCCCGGGTTTCATCGTATTGACCGAGCAGGGGTACACTCTTGTTTTTATCCCTGAATATTTCAGCGTCCGCAAGGCTTTTCTCCAGGTCTTTTTGTCTCTCCTCCAGGCGGGCAATGCGGGCTTCCACCTTCTCCAGGTCCGCCAGGATGGGTTTCAGGGTGTCCTGAACACGCCGGCGCTTTTCCGCCCTTTCCCGCTTTTCCGCCTTTCGGTTTCGCCGCCCTGCCCCGGTCCCGTGCCCGGTCTTGACAGGAGATGCCGGCGCCTCGGAGGCGGGGGCCTCCGGGTCAGGAGCGATGCGGGCCAGGTGGTCGTAATACTCGGCCAGGTTGCCGGGGTATTGCACCACGCCGTTTGGTCGTATCTCCCATATCCGGGTGGCCAAGCGGTTAACAAAGGACTGGTTATGGGACACAAAGAGGAGGGTGCCGTCGTATTTTTCCAGGGCGTCGATGAGGATTTCCGAAGAGGCAATGTCCAGGTGGTTGGTCGGCTCGTCCATGACCAGGAAATTACCCGGGTCGACCAACAGTTTCGCCAGGGAGACCCGGGCCCTCTCTCCGCCGGAGAGGACACCCACGACCTTGTCCACGTCTTCTCCTGAAAAGAGAAA
>CAZNLL010000153.1:6429-8272 GCA_964573885.1 uncultured Desulfobacteraceae bacterium
CCCTGAGAACGGTGAGGTTGAGGTCTGTGTAAAGCCGCTTTTCCTCAAAACCCTTGGACATCCCCCTGATGGCCAGGACCTCCCGGCCGCTCCGCGGGACCGGCGGAAAAGAGAAATGGATGGTCTTTTCCGTGCGGTGGGTCTCCACCAGTTCCATCTTTCTGACCAGTTTGATCTTGCTCTGGGCCTGTCTCGCCTTGGAGGCCTTGGCCCGAAAACGGTCGATGAACTTCTCCGCTTCCTTGACCTTCTGCTCCTGGTTCCGGGCCCTGGCCGCCAAGATCTTTCTTTCTTCTTCCCGGGCCTTTACATAAAAATCGTAATTGCCGTTGTAGAAGCGCATGCCCTCCGGTTCAAAGCTGATAATACGCTCCACCTGTCGGTTTAGAAACTCCCTGTCGTGAGACACCATGATGATGGCCCCTTTTCGGTCCTTGAGAAAGGACTCGAGCCATCTTACAGAGGGGACATCCAGGTGATTGGTGGGTTCATCCAGAAGCAGCAGGTCCGGCTTTTGATAGAGGAGGGCGGCCAGGGCGGCACGGGTCTTCCATCCCCCGCTCAGGGTCTGGACGGGCCTGGCAAAATCGGATTCCTGGAAGCCAAGGCCTTCAAGGATCTTTTCCGCCTCGTGTCGGGGATAGGTGAGTTCCAGGGTGGCCAGCCTTTGGTGGATTTCAGCAAGGGTCTCCGCCAGTTTTTCCTGGTCTGCCTTGTCATGGACCCGCTCCAGTAAGGTCTCAACGCGAAGGCGCTCTTTATGGAGTTCTAAACGGTCCGGCACGGAAAAGAGCACGGATTCCAGAAGGGCGCCGGATTGGCTTTCCTGAACGTCTTGGGGCAGGTAGCCGGTCCGGAGCCCCTTGACGACCCGCACTTCTCCCTGGTCCGGGGAGATTTCGCCCTTGAGCATCCTGAGGAGGGTGGTCTTTCCGGAACCGTTAGGGCCCACAAGACCGATCCGGTCCGAGGGCTCTACCTGGAATCCGATGTGGCTGAAAATCTCCCTGCCTGAGAGGGTCAGGGTGACGTTGAGTACGGTTACAAGGCTCATAAAATTCACTTATCGGGCTCAGCCCCCGGGGGCAGGCCAAAGATGACGGTTCACTCGCGTTGGGGGTACTATAGCGGTTCAGGAGATTTTTTCAAGAGGCCCCATGAAAGCCCCATTCACCTGTAGCCGTTGTATCCAAGGGATGGGTTGCCCTGTAATGCCTTTAGTGATACCCTGGAGCTCACCCTTGGAAGGGAGATGGCGGGACTGAAAAGGAGAGAGGTGCCATGCAGATCACCAAAAAGACCATTGGCCAGATGCTCGAGGAAGTATCCGAAGAATACCCCCATGGCGACGCCCTTATCCATACTGAATTAGGGATCCGTTACACCTATCAACTCCTTTCGTGGGACGTGGACCGTGTGGCCAGGGGCCTCTTAAACGCAGGCGTAGGCAAGGGGGACAAGATCGCCCTTTGGGCCCCCAATATTCCGGAATGGATTGTGAGCCTTCTGGCGCTGGCCAGGATAGGGGCCCTGATCATTCCCATAGAGCCGGGCGCGGACAGGGAGGACCTGGAGTTCATGCTGGGCCAATCCGAGTGCAAGGGTATGATCATGGTCAGGGGCATGGACGGGGAGGAGTTCATAGATACGGCCCTTTACCTAAAAGACAGGGTCTCCGCGCTGGAGCAGTTATTCGTCATATCCGAGAAGGCTTACCCCGACATGATGTCTTGGGCCGATCTCACGGACCTGGGAGAGGAGGTGGATGCCGCAGCCCTGACCCAGGTTGAGGGAACGGTGAGACCCGAGGATCCTGTGGCGATCATGTACACTTCAGGTACCA
>CAZNLL010000154.1:0-8203 GCA_964573885.1 uncultured Desulfobacteraceae bacterium
ATGGTATCACCATTGAGCATGGGATTTTCAATGATTTGTGCACACAAATTCGCGAATTCAGAGGGTTTCCCCATTCTTTTCGGAAAATTTAATTTCTCAATCAGAGATGCTTTAACCGCATCCGTCATCCCTGCAATCATGGGCGTTTCAAACAGCCCTGGAGCAATTGTCATGACCCGTATGCCATATTGAGCAAACTCTCGAGCAATGGGAAGTGTCATCCCAACAATACCGGCCTTGGAAGCACTATAGGCTGCCTGACCGATTTGCCCCTCGAAGGCGGCACCTGAGGAAGTATTGATGATAACCCCCTTCTCTCCGTTATCATTGGGAGCATTATTTACCATTTGCTCTGCCGCCGCCCTGATAACGTGCATTGTCCCCACCAGATTGATTTGTAAAACGGTATTAAAGAGCTCCATATCTATGGGGCCTTTTTTGCCTAAAACCTTGGCTGCGTTGGGCACACCGGCGCAGCTGATTGCTGCATGAACAGCTCCGAATTTGTCCAATGTTTTTTTTATTGCTTCTTGAACACTGTTAATATCGGTGACATCGGTTTTGCAGAAAACAGCATGTTCGCCTAACTCAGAAGTCAGATCTTCACCCTTGTCTTGTGTCAGATCCAAGATCCCTATTTTGGCCCCTTTTTCCGCCAAGAGCCTCACTGTGGCCGCTCCAAGACCCGAAGCACCCCCAGATACAATCGCGACGATTCCGTTGATATCCATGTCTGCTCCTCCTTATTTCACCGCTTGATTTGAATTTAAGCAACTTGTGATCTTTTCAAGCTCATTTTGATTACCGGCCTGTTTTGACCTATGCAAAGGCGCTAAGCCCAAGCATGTTTCTTGCAACGATCATTTTTTGCATCTGTGTGGTTCCATCGGGAATGGTCATGGAACTTGCGTCCCGATAGTATCTTTCTGCCGCATACTCTTCGCTGAGACCGTAGGCTCCCATAATTTGTATGCATTCTCTTGTCGTTTTTACTCCTTCTTCAGTGGCGTAAGCCTTCGCGATAGAGCTTTCAACTTCACACCGGATACCTTGATCCATCATCCAGAGGGATCGGTAGGCGAGAAACGCGGAGGCATCCGTCCGGGCCTTCATATCCGCGATCATTTCCTGAATTAATTGAAATTGTCCTATCTTTTTACCCCATTGTTCCCTTTCTTTTGCATATTTTACAGCCAGCGAAATAGCGGCTTTACTAAACCCGACTGAACCGCAGGCCATCAGGCTCCGAGCTATTTCGAAGGTTCGAAAGGTCGCCTTCAATCCGCTCCCTGGCTTGATGATGAATCTCTCCTCAGGTATGAAGATATCTTCAAAAAAAAGCTCGGAAGTAGGAAATGATTTAAGCCCCATTTTTTCAAGCTCTCTGACTTCATATGGGCTTTCCCTTCGGTCAACCAAAACAAATCCAATTCCTTCCATCCCGTGACTTCGATCGACCGAGGCGAGAACAATGGCGAAATCCGAAACGCTTCCATTGGAGATCCACGTTTTTGTGCCGTTGAGCAGATACCCGTCATCAACTTCCTTAAGAGTTGTTTCTATGAATGCCGGGTTAGAGCCAACGTTGGGTTCTGTGATGCCAATACAGGGGACTAAATCACCGGCACAAACTTGTGGTAAATATGTATCCCTAATCTCCTCATTTTCTAACTCAGAGAGCAACCTGCCGATAGCGAGTTGTATTGTGGCAGTGCCCCATAGGGAGCCCCAGTACTCGGCGATTTTTTCGAAGACCAGACCCGTGGAAACATAATCAAGCCCCATTCCGCCGTACTTCTCGGGAAGGGGGCCTGAAATAGCCCCAAAGGGCTGGATTTGCCTAAAAAAGTCTTTCAATACTGGAGAATCTCGAAGCACCTTTTTTTTATCATACTCTTCAACTATTGGTTCAATATTCTTACGGCAGAACTTGTCAAGACTATCAATCAAAATTTTCTGTTCTTCAGTCAAACCGAAATCCATCGCTTCACCTCTTTCGGGGGTGCTAACTTTTTAATCGCATCTCATATCGCAGATATTGATAGCACGAAATATGATGATAATCGTTTATGTATTCAAGCCGTTTAAAATCAGGTTCACGGCAGCATGCAGCGATGCTTTAATACGCTCCCTCTTTCCCGTATGCATGCGATTTCCTTCGAACTTGAGGATACCCATAACCAAGTTCCATATCACTGCAGAAATCACCTTGGGATCGACCGTGGTAAAGATCCCTTGGTCCGATCCCTTTGACAATGACTGCTTCAAGTTTTTGAAGGTCCTTTTTCATTAAATCTTTAAGATGGCTTAATTGTTTCTCTGAAAGTGATTCGTGGAATTCTTTTGGCATTCCCCACGCCGGGCTTCGGGACAAGTACCGGGTAAGGGGCATTCCCATGAGGAGCAGAAACATCCCTCAATACTGAAAAAGAACGGGCTTACCTTCTAAACCGGTATACCCATTTGGCACTTACCTTGGCACAGTGTGCCTTCGATTGAGGCTCTATGTGTCTTGCTTGGAGTAAATGAGGCCCTAGGTCCCCAGGATCCGACCCAGGATCATTCTCTGGACCTCGGACGTCCCCTCCACGATCTGCACCAGTTTAACGGACTTAAAGTAGCGGGATATGGGATATTCATCCATGTAACCATAACCGCCGTGAATCTGGAGGGCGTTGCTGGCCACCTTTTCCGCAATCTCCGTGGCATAGAGCTTGGCTACTGTGGCCTCGAAGGTATGCTTTCTGTCCTGGTCCTTGAGCCAGGCCGCCTTAAGGTACTGGTTTCTGGCAAGCTCAATGGATACGGCCATGTCGGCGAGTTTGAATTGAACGCCTTGAAAGTCGAAAATAGGTTTCCTGAATTGAATACGTTCCTTCGAATAACGCACCGACTCATCCAGACAGGCCTGGGCGATACCCACGCTCATGGCGGCCATACTGATGCGACCCGTCTCCAGCACGATCAGGTGCTGGGCGAATCCCCTCCCGGGATCCCCCAATACAAAGTCTTTAGGGATTCGACAGTCCTCCAGATTGACTTCATGGGTCGCCGAGGCCTTCCAGGCCATTTTGGCGTATCTCTTCCCCAGGGTGAAGCCGGGCGTGTCCTTCGGAACGATAAAGGCGGATATGATATTGCCGTTTTTGTCTTTGCCGGTCTTGGCCGCGACCAGAAGGACGGAGGCGTTTTTGAGTCCAATGTTGGTCACAAACTGTTTGGTGCCGTTAAGCACCCATTCGTCTCCCTCCTGAACGGCGGTCGTTCTGAGGGAGCCCGCGTCCGAGCCCGAATCGGGTTCGGTGAGGCCAAAGGCCCCGATCGCTTTGCCCTGGGCGATGGGAATAAGCCACCTTTGCTTTTGCTCTTCTGTGCCAAACACATAGATCTCTTGGCCCGCAACGCTTGTGGTCACATCCAGCAAGGCACCCAGGGTGATGTCACCTCGGGAGATCTCTTCGATACATACGTGCATGCCCACCCAGTCACCGCCGCTGCCCCCGTATTCCTCCGGAAAGGGGATACCCATCATGCCCAGTTCCGCCATTTGGTCGAGAATGTCATAAGGGTACTCTCCCGTACGCTCCATTTCCTCTCCCCGAGGTGCAATGACTTCCTCGGCGAAATCCCTTGACATATCCCGGATCATCTTGTGTTCATCAGTGAGGTCAAAATCCATCCTATTGTCTCCTTATCTCATCTCAACGAGGTCCCGAGCCCTAGAGTTCATTCCCAAAGATGGCGACGCTGCAAACAAGGCTTCCGCAAATACCCCCATGGTTATGGGTGAGGCCAAGGCTCAAGTCGCCCTTGACCTGGCGCTCCTCCGGCTGAGCCTTACCCTGGAGCTGCTTATAGATCTCATAGGCCATGCGTATGCCGGAGGCACCGATGGGATGGCCGAAGCATTTCAGGCCGCCGTCACTCTGACAAGGTATCTGACCGTTAAAGTCATAAAAGCCCGCTTCCACATCCTCTCCGGCCTTTCCCACAGGGGATATTTGAAGGCTTTCGTATGTGATCAGCTCGCTGATGGAAAAGCAGTCATGGACCTCCATAAGGCTGATCTCGGCCCTGGGGTCTTTGATGCCTGACTCTTCATAAGCCTTTTCCCCTGCAATACGGGTGGACTCGAGGTGGATCCCGTCCCAGCTTTGATGTCCGATTCCCGTCGCCGGGGTGAGAGAGATCTGGAGGGCCTTGACAAAAATGGGGTCAGGCCTGAACTTCTTGGCCATATCCGCCCTGACCACAATCGCTGCGGCGGCACCGTCACTGACACCGCAGCAGTCAAAGAGGCCGAGGGGGTCCGCCACAATGGGGGCGTTGAGGATGGCCTCCAGGGCCGGTGCCCGTCGCAGATGGGCCCTGGGGTTCATGGCCCCGTTTTGGTGGCTTTTCCAGGATATCCTGGCAAGAACCTTTTTGCCTTCCTCCCGGCTCAAACCGTATTTTGAAAAATAGGCGTTGGCGATCTGGGCGAACATGCCCGGTGCAGTCATGTTGGGGTAGTAGAATTTGCTCTCTTCACCGGTACCGAGGTCGGGCAGCCCTCCGAATCCCGTGTCTTTCAACTTTTCGCACCCAAGGGCGAGAGCGATGTCACAGGCGCCTGAGGCCACGGCATAACAGGCCCCCCGGATGGCCTCAGTGCCGGTGGTGCAGAAGTTTTCCACCCGGGTGACCGGGACATTGGGCAACTTAAGGGCCCTGGCAAGAGGTATGCCCCCCCTGCCCACATTGACTTCTTCGAAGCAACTGCCGTACCAGGCCGCATCAATGTCGTTGGTTTGTATGCCCGCATCCTCCGCGGCTTCCTTGTAGGCCTCCACGATGAGGTCCTCTGAACTCTTATCCCATAGTTCCCCGAATTGGGTGCATCCCATACCAACTATGGCAACTTTATTCTTGATTCCACTCGCCATATCTCATCCTCCCATTAGGTCGTTTTCTCAGGGATCGGCGTGGCCTTCCAGAAATAGGCATAGGTCCCCCGCCTCCTGTCGGCGTATCTGCGGCGGAAAGTCATCTTCACAGGCGTTCCAACCTTGAGCGCATCCAGCCGACAATCCGTAATGTCCAGGTAAAGCCTGCCGCCCTCGTCAAAATCGATCAGGCCGTATATGGCCGGCGGATCCATGCTGAAGGCCAGGCTGTCGCCGGTAAAAGATTTGATCTTTCCGATCTTGTCATAAAAATAGTAATCCCCCATTTGATCAATGGCGCCACACTCGGGGTTAATGCAGACCCGTTGTTTCGGGTACTGGGGTGTACCGCACACCTTGCACTTTGACCCGCAGAGGGCGTTCAAAGACTTCCCTTCCCTGTGCATGACGGAGAGCCTTACAGGGGGCATTTCTTCACCCCGAATACCTATATCCACCGGTATGAGGTCCCTGTACACGAGATACTTGGTATAGTTGTCTAAAGCCTCCCTCTGATCCAGATGGCCCTTGATCCCGGTCCGGTCTCTCGCGGTCTCGATATGATCCGTTGCCTCAAAACAGAGGACATCGCAGCCGTTCCCATACCCGGCCACCAGGATTCTATCTCCGGGTTTGGCCTCTTCCAGGGCGGCCGCCAGCATCATGAGGGCGAGGGCGGAACCCGTGTCTCCCACAGTGCCGACCAGGTTGTCCTGAACCTGGACCTCTTCGAGGCCTATTTTTTTGGCGATACCCTTGAGTGCGGCCGGCACGGGGCAGGCAATGACCGCCTTGGTCAAATCTTGCACCTTCAGGCCATACTTATCCATGAAGGCGCCTATGGCTTCAGGAATAACCCTTCCGTACCCTTCATCCCGGATCCATCTCTCTTCCCAGCCCCGGATAAACCGGTCTTGCTGGGTCCGGCGATAGTCGGGGAAATCACTGGTCAAGGAATAGGACCCTTTTAACTCGGCGATTACCCTGTCCTCACCGATGAGGAAGGTAGCGGCCCCGTCACCAAAGGTATGCTCCAGGTTGCTTCCCGGTTTTCCCTGGCGTGCGTCAGCGGCACAAACCACAAACTCCTTGATGTTCCCTGCTGCTACGGCCTCGCAAGCGGAGATGAGGGCCGTGGTCCCTGATTTGAGGGAGGCCCCAAAGTCCGCCGTCCGCACGGCAGGGGGCAAGGCCAGGGCCCCGGCGCAGATGGCCGCGTTTTGCCTTTCCAGGTAAGGGGCCGTGGTGGAGCTCAGGGAAAGACCCCCGATGTTTTCAATGGAGCGACCTTTGAGGCAATCCAGGGCCGCGGCCACGGCCATGGTGACACTGTCTTCATCGTAATTGGCCACCGCCTTGTCTCCCCTGGCCACAGAGGCGGTCGCCGCGTTGAACCAGCCCATGGCTGAGAAGATGCTTTTTCGATTTAATCTGTAACGGGGTATATAGGCCCCGTAGGAAGTAATGCCTACCATAATATCATTTCCCCCTGTTGAATGTCTTTTTACCTGTTTTTGAACTCCGGTTTCCTCTTTTCTACAAAGGCTTTCATGCCCTCTTTCTGATCTTCTGTGGAGAAGAGGATCTCGAAACACCTTGCCTCGTGGTCCAAGGCGGACTGGATGTCCATGTTCATGCCTTCATTGACCACCATTTTGGTGATCTGAAGGGCAAAGCCCGGTCGTTCCAGGATCTTGGCGGCCATGTTTTTGGCCTCCTCCATGAGCGATTCCACAGGCACCACCTTGTTGGCCAGACCCACCCGGTAGGCCTCTTGGGCGTCGATGGGATCACCCGTATAGAGAAGTTCCTTGGCCCGGCCCACGCCAATCAACCTGGGCAGTCTCTGGGTTCCTCCGCCACCGGGAATGACCCCTATTTTTATTTCCGGTTGCCCGAACAAGGCATTCTCGGCGACGATCCTCAGATCACAGGCCAAGGCAAGTTCACATCCTCCCCCCAGGGCCAGACCGCTGACCGCTGCAATCACGGGTTTTTCCATTCTTTCAATCTTTCTGAAGAGCCTTTGGACCCGGCCTACGAATTCGTGGGCCATGAGCGGGGTTTTGATCCCGATGATCTCCTTGATATCCGCCCCGGCCCCAAAGAATTTTTCGCTTCCCGTGATAATCACAACCCCTATGTCATTGTCTTGTGAAATTTCGTCTATAACCTGATCGAGTTCCTGTACGAATTCATTGTTGATGGCGTTCATACTCTCCGGCCTGTTTAAGGTGATGATGGCCGTGTGATTTTCCCTTTCGTATTTAATGGTATTAAAGGCCATAGTCAGATTCCCCCCTTTGAGTCATGCTTCTTAATTGATATACTCATAATGATATTTCCCTTATCTGCCTTTGAAACGGGGTTTTCGCTTTTCGAAGAAGGCGTTAATTCCTTCCTTATGGTCTTGGGATTGAAAACAGGCGGCCTGAGACTGGGCCTCCAATTCCAGCATTTCCTCAAGACTGCAGCTCGAGCTCATGTTAAGAAGCCTCTTGGCCAATCCCAGGGCCAGAGGAGGACCTTGGGCGATGCGTGCCGCCAGGTCAAGGGCGCCCGCCTCCAGATCGTCGGGCGAGGTCAGGGAATTGACTACACCCATTTGGAACAGATCCCGTCCTGTAAGGATCCTTCCCGTAAAGGCGAATTCTTTGGCCCTCTGCAGCCCGAAGAGGCGGGGGCTGAAATAGGTGCCCCCCAAGTCCGGTACGGCCCCCACGTGGACAAATCCCTGCCCGAACCTCGCCTCTTCCGAGGCCACGATCAGATCACAGGCCAGGGCCATACTGAAGCCCGCTCCCATGGCCGATCCGTTGACCGCGGCAATGACCGGTTTCTCCACGGCCCTGATGGCCAGGACGATCCTGTTGGCATGATGGACGTATTTCCTGGCCTGATCTATGGTCAAACCCGCGCTCAGTTCCTTGAGGTCGCCACCGGCGCAAAAGGCATTGGAGGTACCGGTGAGGATAATCACCCTGACTTCATCGTCGTGGGAAAGCCTTTGGAGACAGGTAACCAGGTCTTCCCGTAACTGCTCTTCAAGGGCATTTCGACGCTCCCCTCGATTCATGCGAACCACCGCTACGGCGCCTCTTTTTTGTATCAATAAAGTGCTATATTCCATGTCTTTCATGTATTATGCCCCTTTTTTGCGGGCCCAGGGCATACCCAAGGCCTGGTACCGGCCTGTACATCACCGGGGGCCATGAAACTGGTCCCGCTCTTATGGTCAGAAGAGTCTGGGGGCGCTTGACGGACGAAAGAGCTACAAA
>CAZNLL010000155.1:0-8164 GCA_964573885.1 uncultured Desulfobacteraceae bacterium
TTTGCCTTCGCTTCGCTCGGCGCAGGCCCACCCCTTCGGGGCGGATCCCAGTTTCATAGAGCTAAATGATACCCTTTTTCTTTGACGCCCTTTTTTTGTTGACATCCCTGGAACTCTCCCTTAGAAAGGATTTATGATGAACTATCTCGTTAAAAATATTTCAGGTCTGTTGCGACGCTGGTGGTGGCCCCGCTCTTTTGAGGGGGTCGACCCACCGGAATAAGGACCTGTTCATTTAAAGCCGTGGGGTCATCTCCTCTAGACCCCACGGCTTTTTTATTTCAATAAGAAGGCCGTGGGACAACATGTCTTGCGGCCTTTTTTGTTTGGTAAAAGCCTTTGCACAGGGCAAAGAAAGGCTTACTCAAAAATCAACGAGCAGGAGGTTTGAATCATGATCAAAGAGGCGATTTCAAAAGTGGTCAAAGGGCATGATCTCTCAGAGCAAGAAGCAGCGGAGGTGATGGAGGAGATCTTGACGGGCAGGGCCACGGCAGCCCAAACCAGCGCATTTCTAACAGCCCTGAGAATCAAGGGGGAAACCGTAGACGAGATCGTGGGCGCCGCCAAGGTCATGCGGCGCAAGGGTACAAGGATTCATCTCAACAATCATCTCCTCAACATTGACCGGGACGAAATCAACGTGGAAGAAGAAACCATCCTGGACACCTGCGGGACAGGCGGAGACGGCACCAACACCTTCAACGTGTCCACGGCCACCGCCTTTGTAGCCGCAGGGGCCGGGGTCAAGGTGGCCAAACACGGGAAACGGGCCGTTTCTAGCCACTGTGGGAGCGCGGACGTGCTGGAACGCCTCGGGGTCAACCTGGACATCACCTCCTCGGACGTGGAACGCTGCCTCCGGGAGATAGGCATAGGGTTCCTCTACGCCCCTCTCTTCCACGGAGCCATGAAGCACGCCGCCGCACCAAGGCGGGAGATAGGCATCCGCACCCTCTTCAACCTCCTGGGGCCTCTGGCCAACCCGGCCGGGGCCACGGTCCAGGTAATGGGTGTCTATGATCCAGGGCTGACAGAGAAAATGGCCCATGTCTTTAAGCGCCTTGGCACCAAAGAGGCCTTTGTGGTCTGCGGAGAAGGGACCTTTGATGAAATCAGTATCTGCGGCCCCACCAGGATCTCCCACTTAAAGGCCGGGAAAATCCGCACCTATTCCATGGAACCCGAGGATTACGGTCTCCAAAGGGCGGCCCCCGAGGCCATAAGGGGGGGGTCCGCGGCCGCCAACGCCGCAGTCATCCGGGAGATACTGGAGCGGGTCCGGGGTCCCAGAAGAGACATGGTCCTTCTCAACGCAGCCGCCGCCTTTGTGGCCGCAGGGCTGGACGCGGATTTTAAGGAGGGTATGGAACGGGCCGCTGATTCCATAGATTCCGGCCGCGCCCGGTTCAAGCTTGAGGCCTTGATCGACTTCACCCTGCAGTGTTCGCCCTTTATCATGGACGGGATCATGGGGGAGCCCCATGCCTACGCCGTGCGATAGGTCGCCGTGCCTTTTTAAGGAGCATGCCCTGGGCTAAGCAAACTTACACGTGATACCGCCGTCCACCACCAGATTGGCACCGGTCACATATTTGGCCTCATCCGAGGCCAAATAGAGGGCCGCGTAGGCCACGTCCCAGGCATCCCCCATCTTTCCCATGGGGCACTGTTCATCGCGAATACGCAGCATCTGGTCCACGTCCCCTCCTGCGTAGGCCTCTTTGAGGGGTTCCACAATCATGGGCGTATTCAAAAGGCCTGGCAGGATGGCATTGCAGCGGATACCCCTCTTGGCATACTCCAGGGCCACGCTTCTGGTGAGTCCCAAACTCCCCGCCTTTGTGGCGCTGTAAGAGACATAGGGCACCCCTGTATAACGGATACCGGCAATGGAGGCGATATTGACGATGGCTCCCTTGCCTTGCTTTTCCATGTGGGGCAGGACATATTTACAGGTCAGATACTGGCTTGTCAGGTTGACCGCCACAACCCGATCCCAGCTTTCCTTGGAGGCATCCACGGGTCCGCCCACCTCCACAATGCCCACGTTGTTGTGGAGGATATCGATCCGGCCATAGGTATCGATACACTGGTCCACCAGGCCCTTGACCTGGTCTTCTTTGGAAACATCGGCCTGGTATACGCTGCACTCACCTCCTTCCTTATCGATAATGCCTTTGGTCTCCTCCACAGCGGCAAGTTGAAGATCCACGGCAAAGACCTTTGCCCCCTCACGGGCGAAGAGGACGGCCGTGGCCTTCCCGTTACCCCACCCCGGTCCCACAGAACCGGCTCCCACCACAATGGCAACCCTGTCCTTTAATCGATCAGCCATTCTTATCTCCTTTGGTCAATGTAGTTAATATCTCACACTATAAAACCCGTACTCTTTGACCCAGCAAATCCTTTTCCCTCCCTTTTAGAAGCACTGCGTGCCTTTATTCCCTGTGAAGTCTCTTCGAAATCCTGGCCACATGCTCACCCTGGTACCGGGCGCCGTCCAGTTCATTGGCGCTGGGCCATCGACTGCCGTCGGCCCCGGCGATGGTGGAGGCCCCGTATGGCGAGCACCCACTGATTTCATCCATAGTCGTTTGCCCCTGAAACGAATAAGGGAGCCCCACAATGATCATCCCATGATGAAGCAGGGTTGTATGGAAGCTCAAAATGGTTGACTCCTGTCCGCCGTGCTGGGTGTTGGAACTGGTGATGACACTTCCCACCTTTCCCACCAAGGCCCCCTTCGCCCACAGTTGTCCTGTGGCATCAAGAAATTGCCGCATCTGTCCGCACATATTCCCAAAACGGGTGGGAGTTCCAAAAAGAACTGCATCCCCTTCTCCCAATTCATCCACGGTGCACGCAGGCACATGACCCTGCCGGTCTTGAGCTTCCAGGGCACCCATTTTTTCAAGCACATCTCGGGGCAGGGTCTCGGGGACCCTACGGAGCACGGCTTCCACCCCCGTCACTGAACGCGCCCCCTGAGCGGCGGCCTCCGCCAGTCTGTATACATGCCCGTACATGGAATAGTAAACCACCAACACCCTCATAGGATTCCCCTTTCTACCATCCTAAACCGTTTGTAGCGCCCCCTTTTCGCCCATCCAGATTCCTGCCGGGGTTCCGCTCCACCTTGGTTGCGACATACAAATGGACGCTGCTCCAGCCTCGGATTTCCTTGTCCAGGTACTCAAACCCTTAGGTTGCAGTATCCTCTGATTTGCATTGACAGGCCTCGGAAATGTCTTCCTCAGTAATGCCCAGCAGGTGAAGGATGTGCAGCATATGACGCTTTCCCAGGGCCGCATTGGCAACCCGGTCCAGGGTCTTCTTGGCGTTATAGGCTATCCCCAGTCCGGCCTGCCCGAGCATGAGGGCGTCGTTGGCACCATCCCCTATGACCACCGTTTGATCCAGGCGGATGTTCAAATCGCAGGCGGTCTGATTGACGATTCTGGCCTTCATGGCCGCATCCACCACGTCTCCCCGGAGCCTGCCCGTGAGACGGCCTTTGGCGATTTCCAGGCCGTTGGCCACCGCCACATCAAAGCCGAGCCGCTCTTTGAGGTGATCCGTAAAAAAGTCGAACCCCCCGCTGATGAGGCCCAGCTTGAACCCGAGCCACTTCAAGGTGGTCACCAACTCCTCTACCCCGTCTGAAAGCTGCATACGGTCCCGGATCCCCGCCAGTTGGTCCAGGGTCAGGCCTTTGACCAGGGCGACCCGCTGGATGAGGGACTCTTCAAAATCAAATTCCCCCCGCATGGCCCTTGCCGTGACCCGGGACACCTCGGAGAAGGTGCCCGCCTCCCTGGCCATCTCGTCGATGATCTCCATATCCACAAGGGTGCTGTCCACATCGAAAAAGACCAGCCGCTTGTTTTTCCTGTAGGCCGTCATGGTCTGAACCCCCATATCCACACCAAGATCACGGCTCCGGGCCATAATCCGCTCTTTCGCCCGGTGAATATGGGAGGCCGCCCCCAGGTCCACCACCATCTCCGTGGAACGGATGCCGTGGTGAAAGGCCGTTGAAATACTGTTGATATTCCCTCCCTCCTCCGCAAGAACACGGGAGAGTTCGGCCAGGGCTTGGGTGTCCCCGAAAAGGGTAAACACATACCACCCTGGATGAAGATCCTTTCCCACCTCGCCGGGGGAAACCAATTGAAGGTCTATGGACAGGCCCAGATCATTGACTTCCATCAGCAAGTCCTTGATGACATGGTCGGATGCGTCCTCCAATTCCCCCTTGTCCAAGACAAAGGCCTGCCAGAAACGGTTTTGTAAGGCGGACTGCCGGATGTCCCTCACAGAAATGCCGTGTTTTGCCAGCACTCCCATCAATCGGGCCGTTGTGTCGGGGCGGTTACCGCCGCTCACGGTGGCCATCAGTGCCTTATCCAGCTGTTCCATGCTCATGGGACTTCCCCCGTTTCCCCCCTTTTCAATACAAAGCCACCCATGGAGGCGTCCGGATTAAAAAGGAAAAATCGCGTCACTGCAATTTTATGGTATTTTGGTTGAGCCTGTGTTTTACTAATCTATACCTTATAGCCTGTGCCCGCAATATTCCGCAACTCTTTTACGGCTTGTTCTTCCTGCTTTTCATACAAGAACGGGGTTTGTTTCACCGAATCTCACATCTTTTATGAATTTTAGCCATTAGGAGGTCAGCAATGATGCGCTTTATCGCCGTTTTAGCCATGTTCATAGGGTTCACCACCACTGCCTACGCGGACTTTAACGCGGGGATGGATGCATACAAAGACAAGGACTATCATACCGCCTTCAAGGAGTTTAAGGTCCTGGCCCACCAGGGAAATGCCGACGCGCAATTCATGATGGGTTATATGTATGCTTCCGGAGAAGGTGTCCCTGAAGATTACACCCTGGCCCATGCATGGTTCAATCTTTCGGCGGCTCGGGGAAATGACCGAGCAGCCAAGGCCCGAGAAAAGATCGAGGAGGTCATGACCCCTGAACAAATCTCTGCCGCCCAGAACCTTGCTCGCCGATGGAAGCCCAGGGAAGCGGAAACTTCCGAAACCACGGGTCTCACAAAAAACGAGCTCATTCGGGCGGTTCAAGAAAACCTGGCGGCCCTGGGCTACGACCCCGGACCGGCGGATGGGATGATGGGCGCCAAGACCCGGAACGCCATAGGGGACTATCAGAGGCAGGCCGGCCTGACTGTTAACGGAGAACCTTCCCAGGCCCTTTTAAATCACCTCCAGGCCGCAAAGCATGAAAAGCTTAAAAAGACTAAATCCGCCGGTAAGTTATCCGGCACTCCGGCGACCGATCATGCCGCAGGGTCCGCGGCCGCCCCGGAAGGACAAACGCAAGAAGTGATCAGCGAGCTCAAGAAAATTGTCAAGAAGGGAGAACAGCAGAGAAGGGCTGATGCACGGTTTCTGGCAGAGCTGAAAGGCTTGATCCGAAAATACGACTGGCCCTGGCCCGATCGGCTCTTTCACGACGACTTCACCGACGGTGATTTCACCTCAAATCCCATGTGGAGCCCTGCCTCCGGGGATTTCTGGGTGGATTCCAGCCATGTATTGATTACTCGGTTCAGTGCACCCCGAAAAGAAAGGGGCTCCGCGGGCACCGGTGAACAGGAAGATGCCGGGCCCCGCATCTTCAAGAGTATCTTAAAGGAATTCGTGAAGGAGAAAGGCGACGAGCCCGGCAGCGCGCCTCAGCCCGAAATGGCCGAAATCTACTCGGCGGTCACCATCAGCAATGCATTTTGCATGGATATTGAATTACAGATGCTGAGTGCCGGCAATGGAGCAAGCCTCGATATCACGCCTTACACGGGCAGGCAAAGGAATGAAGGCTATCTTCTGAGCTATGTGGGAGGCCCGACTCCCACGATCGAATTGGCCCGTCAAACTTACCGGGGTTCTTCGGTCATCCATGTCTCCAAGTCGGGCTCATTGTTGAGCGACGGCCGGGACCATGTCATTCGGTGGCTGCGATATTCGGACGGGAAAATGGTTGTGGCCATCGATGGAAAGACGATCATTGAAACCCTTGACCGGACGTTTCAAGACCCCTTTGACGGTATTTCAATCATTAATCACAACGGCGATTATGCCTTTGCCCGTATCGACATATACGGTAAAAAGAAATAGGTTTCTTTACCCTGATGTATACACCCTGAATCTTTGAAGGGGACGAAAGCCCCTGGTGCCATGCCCGCCGGTGGTGCGAAACCACCCCGTGAGCGGGCCTACCCTTTCTGTTTTCGCCCCCGCTTCACGATTTGCTCTCTTCGCTTGGAGATGGTCGTGGGTTTCACAGTCTGAAAATGCTCGTAATTGGTCTTTCGCTCCAGGTCAAGACCTTGGGCGAGGGTCATCTCAAAGCCGTCATCTATGAGCTTTTTATATTTTTGAACCATGTCCTGGGGGCACGAAAGGATGTCGGCGGCCAGGGCCCGGCATGTGGTCAGGAGTTCTTCAGGCGGGACCAGGCGGTTTACCAGCCCCCATTCAAGGGCCTGCGTTGCAGAAACAAAATTCCCCGTGAGAGAGACCTCCTTGGCCCGGTAGATACCGATGAGCCGGGAGAGCTTCTGACTGAGCCCGGACCCCGGAATAATGCCCACCCTGGCATGGGTGTCGGCAAAATAGGCCTCGGTGGAGGCCACCAGAATATCGCAGGCCAAGGCCATTTCAAAACCACCGGTAATGGCCGGACCGTTGATGGCCCCGATCACCGGCTTGCCCAATTGATTCAAGGGCGTACAGAGATTGGCCTCCCTTTTACGCTCTTCGGCAATGCTGTGGATGGCGCCTTTTTCGTCCCCCAATTCCTTGAGATCGAGCCCCGCGCAAAAGGCCCGGCCGGCCCCGGTCAATATGACCACATGAACGGCATGGTCATGCCTTAAATCCTCAAATGTCTTTTTAATGGCATTTCTTAATTCGGTTGAGAGCGCATTCATGGAGGCCGGGCGGTTCAGCGTCACAAGGGCGGTCCCGTCATCCTTTTCAATAAGCAATACAGGTTCGGTCATGTCTATATCCCCTCATATTAAAGCCCGCCCCTTAAGTTGTGAAAGGACCCGGATTTATCTATAAACAATCGATCACCGGGTTTCATTCCGGTAATGACCCGCTGTTTCCACAGAAGCTGATCACAGGCGAAGCCCTATTCCAGGTCTTTCAGGTACTGATGAACCCCCAGAGGCACACACAAAAGCCGCCGGCCATGCACGAATCCGCATCCAATACCCCCTTTTCGATTTCCGGATGAATGTCCAGCACCTTTTGCCTGAGTGCCTCTGCACTATAGTCCATGTCAAAGCTCCTTATAACAAAAAAAGGGCGGCTTCCCTCCACAGGGCTATCCCATTTTAGAGGTGTAAGGTCCAAGTAATTATTGTAGTATAAATTTCTTCTGCCTTATAAGGGAAAGAATGTCAATGTTGGAAAATCACCTGTCCGAGAGGGGGTAAAAAAGCCGGGTGCTCCTTAAACCCACTGTTAATGGGTTGAATAAGGGCTCTTGAGTGCCAAACAGAATGATTTTCCGACCCCTTCACATAAAAACCAAAACCAATTTGCAAGGAGGGCAACATGAACGAAAAAAGGGGAAAAGCGGCTTTTATCTGTGTGAAAGATACCATCGATGGCGCGTATCCCTCTTTGGTCTTGGGGATTAACGCCGCCCGCCAAGGCATGGAAAGCAAAATCTTCTATTCATTTATGGGGCTGAATATGGTTATGAAAGGAGGTGCTGACAGGGCCAAATTCTTCCCGCCCGGTGTCATGGGCGCTATCCCTGGAATGAGTTACATCGCCACCGGAATGATGAAAAAGAAGATTGACAAGGCGAACATACCCAGCCTGGCCGAACTCCAGGAGATGGCCCAGTTGGAGGGCGTCGAGCTGATTGCATGCAAGATGACCGTGGACATGATGGAAATCGATGAAAGTAAGCTTGCCGATGGAGTAAAGGTCTGGACCGCCGAGGAATTTTTAAAATATGCAAAAGATGCAAACATTTGCCTTTTCACCTAGTCATTTCCTTTGGGAAGATGATCAGAACTTGATCTTTGAATTTTCCGACAGGGCGGGTCTTGGATAAAAAGGGACGTTCGAGTTCCCCATTTCCTGACAGAATCACTTACTCCGCTTATTCC
>CAZNLL010000156.1:0-8138 GCA_964573885.1 uncultured Desulfobacteraceae bacterium
CGGGGTTCCAAGAGAGGTGTTGGATGGTTTTCAATTCCCCCTATGGGAAGGTCAATACCGCACAACCGGATCTGATTGTTTCGGGTGGCCTTGTCCTGACCATGGTAGAGGGGGAGGCCCCCCTGGAAGAGGGAGACGTTCTTGTGGCGAAGGGGCGAATCGCGGATATCCGTAAGGGGGAGGGGCGCCAGGGGGAGTATGCACCCGATGTGGAGATCATAGATGCAAGAGAGACCCTGGTCATGCCCGGCCTGGTCAACGCCCACACCCACTCGGCCATGACCCTTTTCAGGGGTTTCGCCGATGATCTGCCTTTAACGCAATGGCTTTATGAAAAGATTTTTCCCGCCGAGTCCAGGTTCCTTTCCCCTGAAACCGTGTATTCCGGGGCCCTCCTTGCCTGTCTTGAGATGATCGCCTCCGGCACCACGTGCTTTTCAGACGGCTATTTCTTTCAGGACAAGACCATGGAGGCGGCGCATGAGGCGGGGCTTCGGGGACTGGTGGCCCAGGGGGTCCTGGACTTGCCCGCACCCGGGGTGAAAGACCCCGGGGAAGCCCTCAATCACGCCAGGGAGTTTATGGAAAAATGGCAGGGCGTTTCAGACCTCCTGAGACCGGGCATTTTTTGCCACAGCCCCCTCACATGTTCCGCCCAGACTCTGAAAAAGGCCATGGATATGTCCCAACGTTACGGTTCCCCCCTGCAGATCCACCTATCGGAGACGGCTGGGGAGGTGGAAGAGATCCTGAAGAGGTCCGGGAAGAGGCCCGCCCGGTATCTTTCCGACCTCGGGGTCCTAAAGGAGGGCCTTATTGCGGTCCATGCCGTACACATGGATGATGAGGAGTTGGCGTTCCTCAAGGAGAAGGGAATCAGGGTGGTTCACGTGCCCGAGAGTAATATGAAACTTTGTGCGGGCATGGCCAGGGTTACCCGCATGGCGGATATGGGAATTCCCCTGGCGCTGGGGACGGACGGATGCGCCTCGAATAACAATTTGGATTTGTTCCAGGAGATGGATACCGCCGCCAAGCTGAGCAAGGTGGCCGACCTGGATCCCGTGGCCCTGGATGCGAAAAGGGTCCTTGAAATGGCCACCATTGGGGGGGCCGAGGTCCTGGATCTGGGAGAAGAGATCGGCACCTTGGAAAAGGGAAAGAGGGCGGATATGATTATTATCGATCTACACAGCCCCCATTTGTGTCCCCTGTATGATCCCCTTTCAGCTCTGGTTTACGCGGCGAGCGGTGCGGATGTGCGGGATGTCATCGTGGATGGAAGGGTGCTGATGAGAGACAGGGCCTTCACGACCCTGGATCCGGGCGATATTATGGAGGAAATGAAGGTACTCGGCCGAAAAATCCACCAGGCGTGGACATAAGGGGGGAGCTATGTGAAGAAATGAGCGGCCCTGTGAACGGCCTCCGCGGGGTCTGAGACATAGTGGACCCCGGGGATATGGCCCCAGGTATCCAATCCGACCACGGGCTTTTCCGCCTTGAGGGCGAGGGCCATTTCCGAGAGGGTGCCGTAGCCTCCTGAAATGGCGATCAGGACTTCAGAGGCCCGCACTACGAGGAGATTGCGGCCTTCACCAAGGCCTGTAGGTACGGGTACCTGGATGTAAGGATTGGCCAAGGTCTTATCCAGCCCCGGGAGGAGAGCCACCGTCATGCCCCCGGCCTCTGAACAGCCCTTGGCTGCGGCTTCCATGACCCCGCCCAGGCCTCCGCACACGAGGAGCCATCCTTTTTTTCCGATTTGAAAGCCAACCTCTCTGGCGAGACTGTAACAGTCCTTCGTACAGGTACCCGCCCCAATGACGCCGATATGATGCGGCCGTTCCATGTGTCATTCCTCCCGGTCTGGAAAAAGTGTCTCCCAACCCTGTGAATTGCTATTTGCCTTGACTCGATAAACAGAATCTGCTTTACCCTAATACCGCGTCGGAACTGAAGTGACAAGGGCTTCGTCGGCATTGAATTTACAAATAAATGGACTGAATATATGGGCAAAAGAAAAAATATCGGTCTTTTTCTCACCATCGGCGTATTGATCGTCGTCCTGGGTCTATTAGGCTGGTTTTTGCTGGTCATCTTTGAAGGGGAAAAGCCTCATATCCAGATCGGCCCGCTGCCTGAATACCTTTCAGGGGACCATAGTTTCGTGCTCAAAATCAGCGATAAGAGAAGGGGTCTCAAAAGCGTGACGGTGTTGCTGAGCCAGGAAGGGCGGGAAGTCACGGTTTTTGAAAAGAAATTCCCCTTCAAGGGGCTTTTTAACCGTGACGGGGTAAACACCTTTGAGACTGCCTTTAACGTTGACCCGGCAGCGCTCAATCTGGCCCAGGGGCGGGTGGACCTCCAAGTCCTTGTAAGGGATTATTCCAGGAGGAGCGGGGGAGACGGGAACCTCTCCCTGGTGGAACACAACATGGTGGTGGATACCGTTCCCCCTGCCATCAGGGCCGTGAGCCGGCTCCACTATATCAACGTGGGGGGCACCGGCCTGGTTGTGTATCAGACCTCTTCGGATACTCGTGAGAGCGGGATATATGTAAATGACATGTTTTTTCAAGGTTTTCGGGCCAAAGAAGGCTCCGGGCAGGGATTCCATGTCTGCTATTTTGCCGTTGCCTGTAACAAAACCGGGCCCAGGGATGTGTATCTTTGGGCCAAAGACAGGGCGGGAAATGAGTCCAGGGCCGGTTTCTATTACCATGTAAGGAGAAAGCATTTCAGAAAAGAGAAGATAAATATCACGGAGCGATTCCTGAAACGTATCTTGCCCTATTTTTCCTTTTACCCCCTGGACGCCCAGAGCACGGACATCGAAAAATTCTTGAAGATTAATCGGGACCTGAGGCAGGAAAACAATGAGACCCTTTCGGAGCTGAGGACGAAAACAAGCCCTGAAAAGCTCTGGGAAGGACCCTTTTTAAGGATGCACAATGCAGCTACCATGGCACGGTTCGGCGATCGGCGCGACTACTACTATGAGGGAGAGAAGATCGATGAGCAGATCCACATGGGTGTGGATCTGGCATCCCTCGCCCATTCCGAGGTCCAGGCCGCCAATAAGGGCCGAGTGGTTTTTACGGATCGCCTTGGGATATACGGGCAAACCGTGGTCCTGGACCATGGACAGGGTGTGGCCTCCGTCTACTCCCATCTGAGTAAAATAGATGTGGAGCCGGGGCAGGAGCTCAAGAAGGGGGACCGGCTCGGCCTTACGGGCCAGACCGGGCTGGCGGGAGGCGACCACCTGCATTTTGGCATTATGGTGGGCGGCGTCCCCGTGGAACCCATTGAATGGTGGGATCCCCATTGGATTGAGGACAATATCACCAGGAAGCTGGCCGTCCTGGACCGGTAGGCGGTTTTTGGGGGTTGACTTTGTCCCCTTAATTTGTAAAATAAGACACATAGCTTTCAAGTGCCCTCCGGGGCTTAAAAGGGAACCCTGTGAAAATCAGGGGTGGGCCCGCCGCTGTAAGCGGGGACAGAGGCTGCACAGTGCCACTTTTCCGGTATCCGGAATGGGAAGGCGCAGCCCGAGGATGATCCGTGAGCCAGAAGACCTTCTTGAAAGTAAGTGGTGATGCCTCGTGGGATGGGCTGGCCATTTAGGATCTTGAGGATAAAAAGGGAAATCCCCGGATCGATGGAAATCGGTCCGGGTTTTTTTTGGGATAAACCCGGGCCTCTGTACCTATGAGACAAAGTACCCGTTTCTTATTGTCCATTATGATGGTCGCCATCATGACTGTGCCTGATGCGGTGCCGTCAAGGGCCGAGAAAGTGACGACCCTGGAGTCGATTGTGGTCACGGCGGAGACGCCGGAGGATGTCTTCCAGACCGGGGACGTGGATACGGAACAGGTTCCGGGCTTCTTTACGGTCATTGAGCGGGAGGAATTTGAAGGGAAGATGGAAAACCTGGCCGAGGTCATTGAAAAGGAAGTCGGGGTCCAGGTGCGGCAGGCAGGGGGTTTGGGGAGCTTTTCCTCGGTCTCTCTGCGTGGCTCCACCAGTGATCAGGTCATGGTGTTCATGGACGGGGTCCTCCTCAACGACGCCTCAGGCGGGGGCGTGGATCTGAGCAACATCTCCCTTTCCGACGTAGAGGCTGTTGAAATCTATCGGGGTGTGACCCCCGTCAATTTTGGCCGGGCCTCCATAGGGGGAGTGGTGAATATCCGGACCCTTCGTTCCAGGAAAGGGCTCAAGGCCCATGTGACCGGCGGATACGGCTCCTTTAACACGCGAAAGGCCGGAGGCTTCATCAACCATAAGCCGGGAAAGTGGGACTATCTGATCTCCGCCGATTACACGGGAAGCGATAATGACTTCAAGTTCCTCAATGATAAGGGCACCTGGCTGAATCCCAATGATGACCAGTGGGAGAGGCGGAACAACGCCCAGTTTGATCAGGCAGATCTGCTCGCCAAGGTCGGTTACGACCTCACGGACCGGGTGCGGCTGGATTTCATGAACCAGTGGTTCTCAAAGGACCAGCACCTGCCCAGCTGGAACAACAGCGATCAGGTCAATACAACCCTGGACACCCAGAGGAACATGACCACCCTTAACCTCATTGCCAACGGCCTTGGACCGCTCCACCTGAATACGAGCACCCGGCTTCGGTATTCCTGGAAACAGGAGGAGTACGAGGACTTGGAGGGTCACATAGGACTCGGCCGGGAGCACAACCGGTATACCACCACCCGGGGGGGCATCAATTTCTTCATGGAGTGGCTCACGGCCTGGAATACGTTGAGCCTAATGGGGGATGCGACTTACGAGGAATACAGCCCCGAAGATCTTCTGGGAAGGACCAATCCCAGTGACAGCAACAGAACGACTTTTTCAGCGGCTATCCAGGACAGCGTACTTCTCATGGAAGAAGCGCTCATTATCACCCCTGCAGTGCGATACACCCATATGCGCGACGAGCTCGAAAGCGCCGTGGACATCTTTGGAAACCCCCTGGCGGGCCGATCAAGAGATGAAGGGCATGTGAGTCCCCAGATCGGGGCCAAGTTCCGGCCCCTAAACTGGCTGACCCTGAGGGCGAATGTGGCCCGGTATGTGCGGGAGCCCTCCTTTTTTGAACTCTTCGGGGACCGGGGCTTTTTCCTGGGGAATCCGGACCTGAGGGCCGAGAAGGGGGTCAACTTTGATATCGGCTTCGAGGCCAACTGCACCCCCGAAAACCCTCTGCTCAAGCGGGTCGCCCTCACCGGGGTCTATTTCAAAAGTGATGTGGACGATATGATCACCCGGGTCTACGACGCCCGGGGGATCGGCAAGTCCGTCAATATCTCCGAGGCCCATATTGACGGCATTGAGGCGGAGCTTCACATTGATTTCCTGAAATATTTCCGCTTTGTCGCAAACGCCACCCTGCAGCAACCCGTGAACAGGAGCCGGGTCAGCGCTTTCAACGGCAGGAAGCTGCCGGGCATCTACCAGAAATCCTATCTCCGGAGGATCGAGGGCCGGTACCGGGGCCTGAAGGCCTATTTTGAATACCTGGTGGAAAAAGGCATGTATTATGATGCGCCGAACCTGCGGGAGGCCCCGGACAAGAAAGAGGCCAATGCGGGCATCTCTTGGCTTAACGCGCCTTTTCTTTTTACCCTGGAGGGCAAAAACCTGGGTGACAAGCAGTACGAGGACTTTAACGGCTATCCCATGCCGGGCAGGTCCTTTTATTTTACGGTGAAATACACCTTTTGAGCCTCCCTCCTGATCTCCAAGGGGGAGGGCCTTTACATTAATCATCTTTAAGGAGGAGGGTATTGCCATGAGAGAAAAAAGGATATTATTCGGAAAACAATCCCCGGGGCTCAAGGTGTTCTGGCTTTTTATGGCCGTGGCGGTCCTGTGCCTGGGTGGAGGGCCTCTGGAGGCGAGCACCGTGCAAAAGGCGGTGGTAGCCACCGTATCGCCGGACTGGTCAAGCGGGGCCCACTCCATTATCAATGTGCAGCCTCCTCGCACGGCTCAGAACAACCTGGTCCCCACCATCTCTGATATTACGGTGGCCGCCTATGGAAAATACTTTTACCGCATTGAGCGGTACATGGCGGACAATGTCACCAAATTTGATGTCAACAATCCAACCACGCCTATCTGGCAGTATTCCACCATGGATCCCGGGGCCGTGGATTCAAGCAACCCCTATGACCTGGTGTTTCTCAATGCCAACCTGGCGGTCCTTATCCGTTACGGCGCCACAACCGCCTGGGTAGTCAACCTGGCGGCCCCCAACCAGGATGCCTTCAAGATCGGCGAGCTGGATTTAAGTTCCTATGCGGATGCAGACGGCATTCCCGAGATGACAAGCGGGGTTATCGCCGATAATAAGCTCTTCATCCTCTTGCAGCGCCTGGAATACTGGTGCCCGTCTCCGGGGGTGAGTCCCTATGTGGCCGTCCTCGACCTGGCCACGGGACAGGAAATCGATACAGGACTGGGGGAAGGCGGCAGAAAGGGCATTCCCTTGCCTGTGAGCAATCCTACGGTCATCAATTACTTTTCCGCGGACGGCATGGTCTATGTGTGCGGCATGGGCACGTATGGATCCTGCGGAGACGAATATGACGGCGGTATCATTAAGATAAATCCCATCACCTACCAGGTGAGCATGGTCTTGGATGACGGTGATGCCGCCGCCCACCCTTACGGCCATTTCTCGGGCATGGCCCTTATGAGCCCCACCAAGGGGTATGTGGTGGGGTATGCCGGGTGGGGGGATAACACGGTCTATTCCTTTAATCCCTCCACAGGGGTGGTGGACGGTCCGGTGACCTCTCTGGAGCACAAGAATCTCTCGGGGATGGAATCCGGGCTTTACCCGGACCAGAACGGTTGCCTGTGGGTATGCAATCAAACGGATGCCAGGATGGAAATCCTGGATCCGACGGACGATTCCATCAAGGACCAGGTCTCCACGGACCTGAATCCACAGAAGGTGGTTTTTTGCTCAAATGCCGATACCCCGGTCGCACCGGAGCTGGATGTGAGCACTCAAGGGACCCAGGTCACCATCGCCTGGACTCCCGTGCCTTCTGTAAACGGCTACCTCCTTTATTACGCCTCCGGTCCGACTGGCCTTGGGGTAATGCCCATGGGGAACCGCACCAGTCTCACGGTCAATCTCTTCAGCGGGGCCCGGTTCTTGTTTGCCGTGCAGCCGTGGAACTGGTCCGGCCTGGGCGCGATTTCAAATATTGGGTTCCTGCAGATTCCTTGATCACCTTGTAGGCGGATCCTTAATGACGCAAAAAATCCGGCTCCTTGAAGGTTGTCGGCCCTGCGCCGCAACCTGGAGCCGGATTTTCAATTTCCCGCCAACCGAGGCAGTTCCCAGCCCGCATTCAACCGCAGGTGAGGGTTTTCACAAGGAGGAAGATCCATGAGGCGGAAAAAGATATCTTGGCTCAAAGGAGGAATGTTTTTTTGGTTCCTCATAGGCCTCGTTTTTTATGGGGGGTGGCAATCCGCCTTTTCCTATCCCGTGTCATTCTCCGACGCTCGAGGGCACGTCATCACCATTCAGAAAAGGCCTTCCTGCGTGGTATCCCTGGTCCCTTCGGTGACGGAAATGCTTTTCAGGATCGGGGCCGGCGATGCGGTCAAGGGCCTGACCCGGCACACCATCTTCCCGAAGGAGACGGCCTGCAGGCAGGTGGTTGGGGGGTTTTTCAGCCCCTCCCTGAGTGCCATAGAGGCCCTGGGACCGGAGGTCATTTTCTTATCCACCCTTCATGGAGAGGTGCGGGCGCGGTTTCAGGGAGGGCCCGTGAAACTGGTGGAGTTGGAGGCCAGAAACATAGATGATATCTATAATAATATAAATATATTAGGAGCTATATTTGATGTCGAAAATGAAGCCGCAGAACTCGTCGCGGGGATGAAGAATGCATTGCAGGTCATTAAAGAAAAGGTGGATCGCATTCCTGAATCCAAAAGAAAGCGGGTCATCCGGCTCATGGGACAGGACCGGGTCATGAGCCCGGGAGACGATTCCTTTCAAAATGCCTTTATCCGTCTGGCGGGTGGGATCCCGCCGCGGCTCAATAAAAGAGGCGGGGTGGTGGCGGTGGGTAAAGAGGAATGGATGCGCT
>CAZNLL010000157.1:0-7936 GCA_964573885.1 uncultured Desulfobacteraceae bacterium
GGACATATTTCCGCCGGGGAATATCGCCCGGCGGAAAAAGCCCTTGTCCTGGTGGTCAAGTGAGTGAAACGAACGGGCGGTTAAATTAAGGTCCTTCAACCATGATGAACAAAGGACGTGAGCAGTGAACCAAATTTTTGTTTATAATGTGGATGCGAACGAGTAAGATACCCCGGAAATCTTAAAAAGGAGGCCTTGTCCTATGGAAGTGGTGACGGATTATCTTGTGATCGGAAGCGGTATTGCAGGGCTGACTTTTGCCTTACAGGTCGCCGACTCGGGCACCGTGGCCATTGTGACCAAAAAGGAGATGATGGAAGGCTCCACCAACTATGCCCAGGGGGGCATTGCCTCGGTCTTTGACGCCCAGGACAGCTTTGAGTTTCATATCAAAGATACCCTCCAGGCCGGAGACGGGCTTTGTCATGAAGATGTGGTGAGGATGGTGGTGGAAGAAGGGCCTGGAAGGGTCAGGGAACTCATGGCACTGGGGGTGCATTTTTGCGGGGACGACAATGACGACGGGCGCCTTGATCTGGGTCGTGAAGGGGGACACTCCAGGCGCAGGATTGTCCACACCAAGGACCTGACCGGTCACGAGGTGGAGCGCATTCTCCTGGAGCGGGCCCAGGAGCATGAGAATATTCAGATTTATGAGAATTATATGGCCGTGGACCTGATTACCAAGTCCAAGCTGATCAGGCAGGGCATCATGAGCCGTGAGACCCGGGAAACCTGCTGGGGTGCCTATGTCCTGGATGTAAACCAGGGCGACGTGCTGACCTTTTTGTCCCGGGTTACGGTCCTGGCCACCGGAGGGGCCGGGAAGGTGTACCTTTACACGAGCAATCCTGATATCGCCACCGGAGACGGGGTGGCCGCAGGCTACCGGGCCGGTGTCAAGGTGGCCAATATGGAGTTTGTCCAGTTTCACCCCACCTGCCTCTATCATCCCCTGGCCAAGAATTTCCTCATCTCCGAAGCGGTGAGAGGGGAAGGCGGGGTGCTGCTGGATAAAGGGGGAAGACGGTTTATGGACGACTATCATCCCCTGAAAGACCTGGCCACCAGGGACATTGTGGCCAGATCCATAGACATGGAACTCAAAAAGAGTGGCGAGGAATGTGTTTACCTGGACATCAGCCACAGGCCCGCGGATTTTATCAAGAAGCGATTCCCCCATATCTACGAGACCTGTCTTAACTACCAGGTTGATATGACCAAGGAGCCCATACCGGTGGTTCCCGCGGCCCATTACATGTGCGGGGGGCTCCTCACGGATAAAGATGGTCTCACCAACCTGGATAATCTCTATGCCGTCGGCGAGGTGGCCTGTACGGGGCTTCACGGGGCCAACCGGCTGGCCAGCAACTCGCTCCTGGAGGCCCTTGTGTTTGCCAACAGGGCGGCCCAAAAAGCGGTGGCGGTCATGGAGAGAAACAGAAAGGCCGGTTTCCCCCGGGCCCCCAAATGGGATCCCGGCAGTGCCACGGACAGCGAGGAGACGGTGGTGGTCTCTCACAACTGGGATGAAATCAGGCGGTTCATGTGGAACTACGTGGGTATTGTGAGGACCAATAAACGACTGGCCAGGGCCGAATCAAGGGTGGGGATTATTCAGGAAGAGATTAAAGAGTATTATTGGAATTTTTTGCTCACACAAGATCTTTTGGAGTTGCGAAACATTGCCAGCATTGCCGAACTGATCATCGCCTGTGCCTCCCTGAGGAAGGAGAGCCGCGGTCTTCATTACAACCTGGATTACCCCTCGCAGGACAACAAGCATTGGCGCCGGGATACGGTGGTCTCAGTCTAGTGCTCATCAAAATGCCTTTCCCTCAGGAATCCAAAAACCTGCAAGCCGGTCTTGATGATGACATAGGCGAGGCCACAACCCACGATACCCAGGGCTATGTATAAGAGGCCCATAAAGACAAAGTAATCTATACTCCATTGCCATTCAAAGCTAAGCGGCGTCATTTACGCCCTCCTTGTGGATAATGTTACTCCCCTTGTTCCCCTATGGGGTTTAATTCTTTCTCTTTGGGAAAAACGGGCAGATACCTATAGGCCGCGGAAAAGAGGAGAAATCCATAGCCCACAATGGCCAGGGCGATGCCCCATTCCTGCCATGTGGGGAGGTAGCTCCAGAACCTGTCAAAGGGCATCACCGGGATGGCCAGGGTGACGATAATAAATACGAAACGATTGATGACAATGCCGGCACAGGCCAGGAGACCGGCAAAGATGAGCCATCCCTGTTGCTCCCTGGCCTTGGGGGCCATGAGGATAATGGCGGGAATAACCCCGCAGATCAGGATTTCCACCACCACCATCCACACCCCGTAAGGACCTTGTTTGTAAAAGTCCATGAAGGTGAGACCGGCCTTGGGCACGATGCCGTACATCCATCCCAGGGTATCAAAGATCTTGAGGACCAGGTAGATGGAGAGGAGCCAGCCGGAAATCTTTGCCAGGAGTTGAACCACATTGTCAGGGACCAGCTTTTTTCGGGTGATCAACTCAGCGAGCTTGGTACACAAAATGGTGAATAAGGGGCCCACTGCAATGGCGGAAAAGACAAAAAGGAAGAAAGTCCAGGGCCACACATAAAAACCGTCTCTGGCCGCGAAGGGCCGGGCATACATGACGCCGAACATGCCGCCCAGGGAACCTTGGTGGAAAAAGGAGAGAAAGGTCCCCGTGGCTGCAAACAAAGGCATAATCCCGTGGAGATTGTGCCCGAAGAACCGCAACTCATTCACTTTTTTCGCTTGCCGGTTCTCCAGGATAATAGGGATGAACTCGATACCCAGAACCATGAGATAACAGGTGATACAGAAGGACACTTCCACCAGCATGGAGTGAATATTGGCGTGCCAGAAGATGAACCAGCCCCGGATCGGCTGCCCGATATCAATGCCCAGCATGGCAATGGCCCCTGAGTAGCAGATAAACCCGATGATCACCGCGGCGTTGATGACATTCTTTAATTCCTTTTTGCCCACGATATAGGTGAGAAAACCCGTGAAGAAGGCGCCTGCACCGAGGGCAATGACCGCCAGGTCAAAGACGATCCACAGGGCAAAGGCGAAAATATTGCTCATATTGGTCTGATTAAGGCCTTTCCAGAGGCAGAGAGCGGCCGATAAACCGCCCCAGGCCAACAGAGCCAGCCACGGCAAGGTCCACAAGAAAAAAAGCTTTGCAGAGCATCTCCTTGTGCCTTCCGGAAATAGTGCCGAATCCACTGCTGAATTCATTCCTTAGTCCTCCTGAATAAATGCCAAAGGCTAACCTGCTTTGATCTTTGCAACGGGTTTGAATTCACCAGGCAGGTAGTTGTCAGCCATCTTTCTTACCCAATCCTTGGTGGAGAGATAATACACCTTGGGTTTTGTATTCAAGCGCTCCAAGAGCCTGAAGGCATACGGGCTCTTAATCAGTTGAGAGACTTTGTGTTCAGGGTTGTTCAGATCACCAAAGGTAATGGCCTGGGCCGGGCAGGCCTCGGTACAGGCGGTGACATACTCGTCCTCGGCGATCTCGCGCCGGTCCTCTGCGTAAGCCTGATTCTTTGCACGCATAAGGCGGTGGTGGCAGAAGGTGCATTTCTCGACAACCCCTCTCATGCGGGGGGAGACCTCCGGCGTCAGATAGCGCTCCAGCCCTTTTTCCTTGGGAAAATAGGCGTCCCACCAGTTAAAGTACCTTGCGTGGTAAGGACATGCGGCCTGACAGTACCTACAGCCTATGCAGCGCGTATAGATCTGACTGACAATGCCCGTGTTGGGATCGTTCTTTGTGGCCGTGGCGACACAAACGACCACGCAAGGGGAATAGTGACCGCCGTTGCCGTCTTCCTCGCAATGCATGCAGGGCCTGGGTAAATAGCTCACCTCTGTGTGGGGAAAGGGCTTTCCGTTGGTGATCTTGTAAAGCTGCATCCAGGTGATACTGCGCTGCTTGTCCGATTCATCTCTCCGAACGGATACGTTATTTTCAGCCGCACAGGCAATCATGCATGTCCCACATCCGGTGCATTTGTCCAGATCAATGACCATGCCGTATCTGGAGTTTCCGTTGTGATGCCCTTTTTCCATGATCTCCCTCGTTTAAACCTTGGTTAGTTTGACAGGTGTATCCCACCACACCGGATGGCCGCTTAAAGGGTCCTTTGCCGCCAGGATGATATTATTGGGGTTTACCCCTTTGCCCTGCAGGAATTCGTCGTAGGCCGTGTGCCCGAAGCCCAAGGGCAGAAAGACCACCCCGGGCATAGCGCCCTCAAAAAGATGGACCTTGACCTGAACGCTTCCTGCGGGCGAGGCCACACTCACCATGTCCCCTTCTTTCAGCCCGTATTGGTCTGCCGTTTCAGGATTGATCTCGGCAAAGGATTCGTCCTTGAGAAGTTGATTATCAAAAAGGGACTTATATAAAAAGGGAGGATTGGGCAGCCATCCGCTTGCCAGGTTGATCATTTGATAGGGGACCATGACCAGAGGAAGGGCGCCCTTCTCCGCGCCCGTGGCCTCATAATGGGGCAGGCACACAAGATCTCCCCCGGCCTTGACACCAAGGGCCTTCAAAGGCACCTGGCCGCCGGATTTCTGCTTAAGCCGGTGAAGGGCCAGTTCAACCTGGGTGCTGAAGAATTCAAATTTTCCGGTGGGAGTCTTAAACACGCCCGCCCATTGGTTAAAGGTGTGAGAGGGCTTGAACCAGAGCCCCCCCCGCCTCATCTTTTTCCACATATCGTCAAAAGACTTGTAACCGGGCTTTCCTCCCTTATTCTTGTCCAGGTCTTTCCAGGCGGGTTCGGAGCCGTCGTAGGAGACCAGCCCCCCTCCGGCCTCAAAGAGCCCCTTGGCCCGGGTCTTGAGGACGTCGTCATAGCTTCCCCAGGCAAAAGATTCCTTGACAGGCCCGCCTATTTGTTTGGCCAGCTTTATGATCACGTCCCCGGTGTTCTTGGTCTTGTAAACCGGGCGAACCACCGGTTTGGTCAGGCCGTAAAGGGGGTATTGCAGCCCGGCGGGCCACACTACATCGTCCCTCTTTTCCAGGTAGGTGTGGTCCGGCAGGATAAGGTCGGCCATGTAAGCCGTCTCGTCCCGGAAGGGGGAGAAGCTGACGATAAAGGGAATTTTTGTCAAGGCTTTAAGGAACTTGCCCCCGTCAGGAACGGTAAAGACCGGGTTTGCCGAGAATACCAGAAGGGCGTCTACAGGGGACGTGCGGCTCTCAAACACGGCATCCGTGAAGTTGTTGATCAGGCTGTGGGCAAAGGGATAGTCCACCGTCTCTGCACGGTCCAGTCTGGGCTTTTTGAGTCCTTCCCGGGTCACGGCGTCCTGTGTCACCCCGGGCAAAGGACTCAGGGGAAGGGGCTCATAGACGAGAACCCCGCCGGGACGGTTAATCCGCCCTGCCAGGGCGTTAAGGGCGAGCACCGCCATAGATTCATAGAGGCTTCCGTTTAAATCCCCCTTGCCCTTGCCGCAGATGGCAATGGGTGCCTTGGCCTTGGCAAAGCTCCTGGCCAGGGATACGATGTCTCTGGGTTCCAGCCCTGTAATCTGAGCCACTTTCTGAGGCGAATACTGGTTCAGGACCATGGTCTTGAAACCCGTATGGTGGCTCCCCTCAGCCGAGGTCCAGTCATCAAAGCCAAAGGTATACTGGGCCACAAACCGGGCATCACAGAGCCCTTCTTTAATCATCACGTGAGCCAGGCCCAGGGCCAAGGCTGCATCAGTGCCGGGCCTGGGCGCCACCCATTGGTCCGCCTTGGAGGCGGTGTTGGATGAGCGGGGTTCCACCTGGACCACCCGGGTCTTTTTTTCCAGGGGGTTTTCATGCCACAAGCCCCAAGCATTAAGGACCCGGCCGGGAGCCCCCCATCCTTCAAGGAGGCCACATCCGAAACTCAAGATGTAGTCTGCATTTTCCAGGTCATAGGCCATGGGGCCCTGGGTGCCTTGCATGAGATAGCTTGCCATGCGGTAGGTGTCTTCACCAGTGGGGATCCTCATATAATTGGGACTTCCCACGGCGGCAAGGAAGCGCTCAATGAGCAGGGACATGGTGGATCCCGGCGCATTTCCGTCCACAGCCACCAAGCCCTCTGTCCTGCCCTGTTTGCGGAGGTCCGAAATCAGGCCTGCCAGGGTGGAGAGGGCCTCCTCCCAGGTGATATTGACGAATTGACCCGCCTCCCTGGGCCCCACCCGCTTCATGGGACTGGAAAAACGGATGCTTTCATCGTAGAGCAACTGGAGACCGCCCATGCCCACAGGGCAAATGCCGCCCGGGTTTACCGGATAATCTGTCCGCCCCTCGATCTTCACGGCCCTGTCGTCCACCTTTCTTACCTGGATGCCGCAACCGCCGGGACAGAGTTTGCAAACGGATTCTTCGTGATTGAATTCGCCCTCGGGCGGGACCGGTACCCAGGGCCAATTCTGCGTCCATATGGCGATATCATCGGTGATCTTCCAGGGAAGCGGGGTTATCTGAATACCCGCCACACCGCCGACGAGAAACTGGATGAAATTTCTTCTGTTAAGCTCCATAGTCGTTTTCCCCTTACTTATGGCAGACAAAGCATGCGTTGTTTTCTTCGCGGCCCCTCTCGGTATGGCATTCCGCACAATCATCCATCTTCATGCGGTCCCATGTATTGAACTTGATGCCGGAGATATGTTTTCCCCAAATATTCATACTATATCCTGTGAGGCGATTTTCCTTGTAAGGAGGCAGTGTCTTGCTCTGCCCGTGGTCCCCGTGGCAGATGCGGCATTCCAGTTCCCCCATTTTCACGTGGGCGATATGGGAGAAATACACGCAGTCAGGCTGCTTGGAGTAAACAAGCCACGGTATTTCTTCGTCCGTGGCCACGTATCTTTTCAGGAACTCCTTTTCGGCCTCTGTTTCGCCGAGGGGATATTCGGGGTCATCGTGGCATTCCCTGCATTTCATGAGCTTGGGGATGCCCACAAAAGTGCCGTCTTCCCGAAAGGCGTGGCAATACAGACAGGCTTCCACATCAGAGTCCTCTCCCATGCCGATACCGACATCTTCGGAGAGGTGAAGGGCATGATCAAAATTGATGGGCTGGGGCTGAGAGGAATAGAGGGCCATGGGAAAAATCACCCAACCGACAATTAAGGCCCCTATCAGGCCGACAAGAAAACAACAGATCCCCTTGATGGTTGCGCCTAGGTCCAGCCAGGGAATAAGGTCGGAAATAGAAGAGAACAAACCTTGCCAGGGCTTATCAGGGTCTGATGGCTTTTTCATGATCGTTTAGCCTCTTATATCCGGTTTTAGGTTGGTTAACTAAGGGGCCAACAGCTCTTGCGTATTTACCTACTCACCCCTTCTTTGTCAAGGGAAAAAAGGCCGATAACTGGTGTCTTTAACAGTGGTTTAGGTGACCTGGACAGGCCCTTCGGCGGTGCTCAGGACAGGCCCTCAAGAGGCCGGGGCAAACCCCGGGCCGGCACCGTATTTTGAGGGGTGCTTTGGGGGATGTGGCGGGGCTTGACCTCAAGCAATGCATTACCATTGATCTCAATTAATTCGTTACTGGCTATTGTGAGGCAAAGCTTTGCTAGAACTTTCTGATTCTTTTACGGCGTCTCTTGGCCGCCTTGGCCTGTTTCTTCTTTTTCTGGACGCTCGGCTTGTCATAAAAACGGCGTTCTTTTATCTCTGAAAAGAACCCTTCCTTGGTAAGCTTTCTTTTGAGATCTTTAATGGCTTTTTCTATTTGGTTATCCCGGACGACTACTTTCATAATGCTTCTACCTCGATAATCGGATCTATTGTAATATTCTACTCTATCAAACAAAAAAGCATCTTCACTGCCAGCCGTGAGATGCTTTACCTCGCCTTCAAGGACAGGGGGACGGCCCCGTTATACGGGGGA
>CAZNLL010000158.1:0-7813 GCA_964573885.1 uncultured Desulfobacteraceae bacterium
CGCTGGATGACCTTGCGCATGAAGGGACCGGCAGAAAGTTTGTCAATCAAGGGGTTACGGGGGGAGACAAAGGCCACCCAGTAGCGCCCGTCCTTGCCGGCCGATATATTGTCAGGAAAGGCGGGGAGCGCGCCGATCAGGGTCTCAGACATCCCCTTTTTGGGGCCCCGGATCCAAATACGGACGACCCTGTAATTCCCTGTTTCATTCACCAGCAAGGCCTTCTGGTCGTGGCTGACCGCAACACCATTGGCGAAATTGAGGCCTCCCAAGAGGGTCCTGGTCTTGCCGGTGGCCGGGTCATAGACGAGCACCCTGCCATGGCCGCCGTGTTCATTGATATCGAGCAGGCTTGCTTCGTAAGTCCCACCCCATTCTTTGGCCCCGAATTTGGTGGAGGCGTCAGAAAAATAAATTTTGCCGTCCGCGGCCACGTCCACATCATCGGCGTAACGGATGGGGATGCCGTCCGCCTCCGTGGCCAGTTCGGTAATGGCGCCGTCCCGTGCAATGGACAAGAGCCCCCGATACGCATCGGCCACGATCAAACGGCCCTGGTGGTCAAAGTCGATACCGAGGGGCCGGCCCCGGGTGTCCACCCAGATTTTCGCACCGGAACCATCGGCGTTTACGCGCACAATATGTCCCTCGTGGGTGGCCGCGTAAATGCGTCCCCGGGCGTCAAGGGCGATATCTTCCGGACCATGATCCCCGGCAATGGGAAGGGTCTCCACCCCCTTGAGGCGTTCATTCACCGCGAATGGGCCTGTGAGGCCCGGGTTTGGTGGCGCCTCCCAGGCCACAGGTTTCATGGGCACCGGCCAGAGGACAAAGTAAAGAACAATCAGGGCGATGAGGACAATCAGGGACCAAAGAATTTTTTTGACCATGGGCTTCCTCCATTCTCTGATTGAGGGGCTGTGCCGAAAAAATAGCCTTGATTACCGGCCAAGGCTCTGGTATAGGCTCCCCCATGAAGTTACTCGACAAAATATTCGGCAAGGGCGAGCCCATTCCCAAACTGGGGAGAAATGATAAGTGCTGGTGTGGAAGCGGGAAGAAATACAAGCACTGTCATCTGGCATCCGATGAGAAAAAGCGCTCCAAGCTCATTGCCGCCACATGTACCACATCCACCTGACGAAGGTAACGGGGGTGGGTTCCACCCCCTGAGGCCTGCACATCCACGCCGACTACCAGGCGCAGGAATAACCCGATGAAAAAGCTGGCTGCCGCCACCCCCATGAAGACAGCGGCCATTTCCGGGTAGCCCCGCTTAAAGGATTTATCCTGGGCCACGGAGAGATAATAGGTGAAGATGAGAATAACGAGCAGGGGCCCCAACCAGGGTGCAGGTCAGAATCCGAACACCCCGGTTCATTTAAGCCCTGCCTTGCGAAGGCTAGAAATCACATAATCCACATCCGCTTGGTTTTTCAAGGGGAGGATCTCCGCATAATAGTCCAGAGAAAATCCCGGGTATATTCTGAGGACCTCCTCGGCCTCGGCCCGGGCCTCTTCATGGAGGCCCAATGAGACGTCAGGGTGGTGCTGATGGATTATCTTTACTAAACTTGACTGAATGAGATTCATTTTGATTAAAAAATAAGACCGGCTGAGATGTCCCCTTCCCATGGATTGGGGGTTGATTTCAAACCGGTTTGGGCGTAGCCTGTCTAAAGAGAAATACCATCCGCCATAATGTCGATCCAAGGAAAAATCCCCTTAGGCCCGGACCCACGTGCACACCAGGACAAAATTCCCTCTATCCCGCAGAAATTTCATCCGCCTGTTGGTCCTCGGGGCCTTGGCCGTCACCGGTGCCAGGGGTTTCATGAACAGCAGAAACTTGAAGCTTCAGAAGGTCAATATCGCCCTGGGTCGGCTGCCGTCCTCCTTTGAGGGGCTCAAGGTGGGACACATTACAGACATCCACGCCAGCGCCCTGGTTCCCAGGGCATTGATCAGGGAGGGGATAGACCTCATTATGTCGGAACGGCCCGATGTGGTGGTTCTCACCGGTGACTTTGTGACCAGTGCCACCAAGATCCTGTGGACCACTTACGGGGGATTTAAAAGGCGGCACTATCATGACTGCATGGAGGAAATCAGCCGGTTAAAGGCGCCCTTGGGTGTGTTTGCCGTGCTCGGCAATCACGACTTCTGGAGCGGAAAGGCGGTGACCGAGGAAATCGTCACCGGCCTTGGGCGTGCGGGGGTGCAGGTTCTCAGGAATGAGGCCTTCCCCCTGGAGAGAAACGGACAGCGCCTCTATTTGCTGGGCGTAGACGATTACTGGGAGGCGTCCTGCGATCTGGGCGGGGCCCTTCGCGGGGTCCCGGAGGGGACCTGTCGCATTCTTCTCTCCCACAACCCGGACGTCAATGAAGACATCAAATTGAGGCGGGAACCCATCGACTGCGTCCTATCGGGCCACACCCATGGAGGACAGATTGTTCTGCCTTTTTTGGGCGCTCCCTACCTGCCCTCGGCCTTTGGACAAAAATATCGCGCCGGTCTGGTTGCCGACGGAGAAAGACAAACCTATGTGAGCCGCGGCCTGGGACTCTTTCTGGTTCCCGTACGCCTGAATTGCCCGGCGGATGTCAGCCTCCTGACCTTTCATAAGGGCAAGGCGACCCGACACCTGAGGGCGGCCTTGACAGGACCGGGAGGGGAACGTAAATCAATAAGAGACCCCATCCTCACATCGTGAGGATCCGGGGCGCCCGGGTTGAAAGGCAAGAAGACCCCGGAGCACAGGAGCAGGTGACGACCATGAGTGACGATCTGGCTGCAAGGATACAGACCATGGCCCTTTGGCTGTATGAGGCCTCCTACCCCGTGGCCTTCACCGGGGCGGGTATCAGCACGGAATCAGGCCTGCCCGATTTCCGGGGCCCCGACGGGGTGTGGACCCGGCGGGACAAAGGCCTGCCCCCGAAACCCATGACGGTACCCTGGGACCAGGTCAACCCCAATGCCGGGCACGATGCCCTGGTGGACCTTCAAAAACTGGGAAAAATCCGATTCCTCATCTCTCAAAACGTGGACAACCTCCACCTGAAATCCGGGTTTCCCCCGGAGCTCCTGGCCGAACTCCACGGCAACATCGCCATGCTGCGGTGCGAGAAGTGCGGGAATACGGTGGCCCGGTCCGAGGGTGGCCAGCGATGCCCCTGCGGAGGCCGCCTGGTCAGGAGTGTGGTGGACTTCGGGGAGTCCCTGCCCCAAGGGGACCTCATGCGTTCCTTCGAGCACTCCCGCAAGAGCGACCTCTTTATTGTCCTGGGCTCCAGCCTGGTGGTGACCCCGGCCGCGGACATGCCCAAGGAGGCCCTGAGGGCGGGGGCCAAGCTGGTGATTGTAAACAGGGAGGAGACCCCCTTTGACCGGGTGGCCCCCCTCTTGTTCCGGGAAAGCGTGGGGGAAGTGCTTCCGCGGGTGGTGAAGCGGCTCAAGCGGCTTATGGGATATTTCGAATAGAATACCTTTCTAAAGGCTGGCCTCCCGCCCGGGACCTGATTCGATTTTGGGTTTAATGAGGGATATCAAAATCCTCATTAAAGGGGATTGATTTTTTGAATTGATATTCCTATCAAGATATAATAAATAAATGTCTTAAGTTAAATTGACCCTGGAGCTTAAATCTTTCGGCGAAACTTTATGTCTTTTAAGTGACCTCCATCAGTAAAGCCAAGTGCCTAATCAATACAGAATAGCCCCATATTCGATATTTATGGCCTCTTTCCGGCCCATGTCTTTACCTTAATCCAGGCGAAAACGTTCGATCCTGCGAAAAGCATATGAAGTTCTCCTGCCCTGCGGTTTTGAACTGCCAACCAAGTGAAAGGATCCAAAACCTTTCCGCCGCGTAAATGGGACACCCATGGAGGGTGGCCGAAAACAGGAGGCCCGAATGAACGTTTCCCAATTGCTTACAAAAGCCTCACGGACCTTTCCGAAAAATCTTGCCCTCGCCCATGGCAGCGAACGAATGACTTACGCTCAGTTCAATTCCAGGGCTAACCGGCTGGCCAATGCTTTACGGGGGTTAGGTATCGGCTGCAGGGATAACGTGGCCATACTCCAGCAAAACTATCCCCAGACACTGGAGTCCATTTTTGGGTGTTTTAAGCTGGGCTGTGGGGCTGTGCCCATCAACTGGAGACTCCATCCTAATGAATTCGCCTTTATCATTGACCATTCCAAAGCAAAAGCAGTGATCCTGTCCCAGGAGTTCAAGGAACCCGTCATGGGGATCCGAGAACGCATTCCCCAGGCAAAACATCTTATTACCCTTTCAGGGGCGGAAGAGGAATTGCTGGACTACGAACACCTCCTGTCATCCGCATCGGACCGGTTTGCCGATGCGGATGTTGAACCAGACGACCTGGCATGGTTGTTTTACACCTCCGGAACTACGGGGCTTCCAAAAGGTGCCATGCTAACCCACCGGAACCTGATCGCCATGACCATGAATTTTTATGCGGATATCTGTCCTGGTTTTGGACCTGAAGATGTTATTCTTCATGCGGCCCCTTTGTCTCACGGGAGCGGCTTGTATGCCCTCCCCAATATCGGCAAAGCGGCGGCGAATATCCTCTTGGAGTCCAAATCCTTTGACCCTGAACTGGCCTTTAAAACCATCCAAGAGCACAGGGTTACAAACATGTTTGCGGCGCCCACCATGGTAAAACTCATGGTGGACAGCCCCGCCGTTGAAAAATTTGATCACCGTACCATGAAGGCCCTCAATTACGGGGGCGCCCCCATGCTGGTCGAGGACTTGAAGAAGGCCATCCAAAAGTTGGGTCCCTGTTTGGTCCAGCTCTTTGGTCAAGCCGAGTCGCCCATGACCATCACCTATCTCCCCCACCGAGACCATGTTGTTGATGGCACGGACGAGCAGACGGCCCGGTTGGCCTCCGCAGGATTCCCCCGAACCGACGTGGAAGTGAAGATTTGTGATCCCGAGGACAGAGAAATGCCCCCGCTGGAGACAGGAGAGATCCTGACCCGCTCTGATCTGGTCATGAAGGGATACTGGCGGAACCCCGAAGCCACCTCACAAGCCCTGAGAAACGGCTGGCTTCATACCGGTGACATGGGGTATATCGACGAGGGCGGATATCTGTTCATAATGGATCGCTCAAAAGATATGATCATCAGTGGCGGTGAAAACATCTACCCCAGAGAGATTGAAGAAGTTCTTGTCAGGCATCCCTCTGTGTGGGAAGTGGCGGTCATCGGTGTTCCGGATCCGAAATGGGGGGAGGCCATCAAGGCCGTTGTTTCTCTCGTTTCGGGAAAATCCGCCACTGAGGAAGAATTAATTGCATTCTGCAAAGAAAACATCGCGAGCTATAAAAAGCCGAGGTCAGTGGATTTCGTAGACGAATTGCCCAAGAACAATTACGGAAAAATACTCAAGCGGGAGTTGAGGGCCAAATATTGGGAAGACAGGGAGCGCAAAGTATAATCCAAGCGTGAATTCTTCGGCCTTCCAATGTTCACCCCGTTGTTGCAAACGCACTGACTTCCTTGAGATATAAATAAATACAGTCAAAGAAGTTGCTTGTGCCGTTTTACACGGAGGTCCTGGACATCACTATCGGTGAATTCCAGATTCAGAACGCTAAAAGCGCTAAGTCAAGCCGTAGAAGGCAAAATGCCGGATTCCTAAGCGCCTTTTATGCAACAACGGACTCCATTAGAAAGGAGGTGGTACCCCGATCATTGTGGAGGATCACGCGTTTTATCGGCTATTCAATTGCCAGCTTTTGAAAGGAGGGGAAATCCATGGCCTGGGATAAAAGAATTACTCGGCGAGGTTTTCTAAAGTCGACGGTTGCAGCCGGTGTTGGGGTTGCGGCTTTTGGGGGCGTGAGAGGAATACTGAGCGCCGCTTCAAAAGGGTCAGACAAAGTATGGACGATGAAGTACGACTGTTATATTACCCAAACCGCCCCGACAGCTCAACTGGATGATTGGTTCCTTGACAAGGTGGTGGAGCGAAGCAAAGGACGAATCAAAGTGGAGAAGTATTGGGCATCATCTCTTCACAAGGTCGGGGAACATCTACCGGCCGTGAGAGATGGCATTTCAGAAATTTCCATGATCAGCTATGGATATTATCCTGCGATGGTACCCCTGAGTCGCGGACTGGAATGGTATTTCAAAGGATGCGATCACTCAGATACCCTCCTCAAGGTATGCAGGGACATGTATGCCATGTACAAGCCCCTTCGGAACGAGTGGGAAATCAATAACAACTCGAAGGTACTCTATTTTACCAACTGGGACTATTGCCCATTATTAATGAAGGGACCCATCAAAAACGTGGATGGTTTGGCAGGCCTCAAAATCAGGGGGTATGGTGTGGGCGCAGACACCATGGACAGATTGGGGGCCAGGGGCATGCCGGTTATCGCGGCCGAGGTCTATCCCTCACTGGAAAGGGGCATCCTGGACGGCGTCTTCGCCTTTTGCTTCATCACCGCCGACAAGATGAAGCTCTGCGAACAAGCCCCTTATATCATTGAAATCGGTGCCGGGGCCCATGCACCTACAACGGTTATTATGAACATGGACCTTTGGAAGGAGCTGCCGACGGACTTGAAGGATGTCTTCAATGAGACGGCAAATGATATTTATGAATGGCGCTATCGGGAGCTCTACGGCAAACTGCTCCATGAAAGCGTAGACAACATGGTGAAAATCAATGCCAAGTTTTCCAAGTGGCCCGACTCGGAGATAAAGAAGGCAACCCATTTGGTCCAACCCGGTCAGGTCAACGCGTGGATCAATAAGGTGGCCAAGCCCAAGGGATTCGACGGTGTTGAATTCCAGGCCAAGGTGGACGAATTGATAGCCAAGTATGAGCCTGAGGGCAAGCTGCCGACCCCCTATGAGATTTGGAAGAAAAAATACGGATAGGACGTCTAAGACAATTCTCTGAGGAAATCATCTCGAAAGGCGGGCAGGAGGCCGATCACGCCAAGATGGGTGTGTGGGTATCTTGCCCGCTTTAAAGGCCTTGAGAACCAGCAGGATCCCTGAAAAATAAAGAGGATCAGCCGTGATAGAATACAAAAATCCGACCTTGTCCGCGGTCACACTCTGGTACCGGCGTTTCTGCACCATTTTCGGAATAGTGGCGGGATTATCACTTATTGTCATGATATTCAGCACCACCCTCGACACCACTTTGAGGTATATCTTCTCGCGACCCATTCCCGGTGTTTTTGAACTAAACGAAGTGATCCTTGTGGTGTGTGTGTTTATGGGCCTTGCTTGGACCCAGATCCAGCGGGGTCATATCCGGGTCGTGCTGGTCCTGAGACGGCTTCCGCCAAAATGGGTCGTCATAGTGGATTTGATCGTGTGGGCGCTATGCCTCGCCTTTATCATGACCCTGGGGGTTCAAAGCTGTCGGGAGGCCTTGCGTTCATATCAGATCCTGGAATTCCGCTGGGGTTCAGTTCAGATGCCCATCTGGTGGGCAAAAGCCCTTGTGCCCATCGGGCTTTGGATGATGGGTTTACAGTTGATTATTGATATATGGACGGACATATATCGGCTTATAGGGCGCCTTCCTTTAAAAGTACCCGACATTGTATCCGAGGATGCCGAATAAAAACTGAGTGACCAGTGAAAAGGAGATTGGCTCTATGCTGGATCCCGCCGTTGCTGTCGTCCTGAGTATCATTCTTGTTCTGTTTTTATTGAGTTTTGGAGTTCCTGTTTACGCCTCATTAGGGATTACAGGGGTTTTAGGCTGTCTCGCCATCAAGGGGCCCCATTTGGCCTT
>CAZNLL010000159.1:0-7726 GCA_964573885.1 uncultured Desulfobacteraceae bacterium
GGTCAATCAGCACAAGGTGTTTGCCCTGGTCATGGTGTATGGCTCAACCCCGTGCACGGCGGTCAAAGATGACATCAAGAGAGAAAAGATTCCTGTGTTCCCCACCATGGCCACGGTTCAATCCATGTTTGACCCCATGAACCGGTATCTGTATTGGTACGCCTGCAGCGACGAGGACAACGCCATCATGATGGTGGACTATATCGTCAATGACCTGAAACCGGAAAAATTCAAGGTAGGAGTCTGCTACCAGGACGATGAGTGGGGGAAATCGGCCCTGAAAGGGCTCGATCTGGCATGCAAGAAGTACGGGCTCAAATACGCCGCGGCCGGTTACAAGCGGGGCAGCAAAAACCTGAACACCCAGGCCATGAGGCTGAAGGCCAAAGGGGTTACCCACTGCTTTTACGCCGGATATGCGCCGGTCTATGCAGCCCTGCTCAAGGAGGCGGACAAGATCGGGTGGAAACCCGTTTTCTTCGGAGATTACGTGACCGTGGATCCCCGCTCATTCATGGCCGGGGATCTGGCAGACGGGCACTACCATTTTTCCAATCTGGGGCTTCGAAGTGAAGGCGTGCCCGGGTGGAAGCGGCTGGAGTCCCTTTTCACGGCCGCGGGTGCCGAGAAAATGCTGAATGTCCCCCTCCTGCCCTTGCTTTGGAATCCTATGCTGATGCTGACCCAGGCCCTTCAGGATTGCGGCAGGGATCTGACAAGGGAAAAACTGATTGACGCCATTGACAGCATCCGGGATTTTGATACGGGAGGATTGGGCAAGATAGAATACAGCCCCACAACACGAAAGGGGACCCACTACTATAGGATTTTACAGTGCGATGCGGAAAAGAAGATCTTTGTCCCGATGACCGACTGGCGGCAGCCGAGCATCGTCTGGGGTTCCAAAGAGAGACCCGCCTCCAAGTAAGACCTGGAAAGTATGAACTGCAGCCGGGACGTGAGGCCTCATGACCGGCCTGACGTCCCGGACCGTTTTGTCAAGAAAACCTTAATAATGAACCTATAGGTGCCTATTGAGTCCTAATTTTTTATGAATAGTGATAGGGCTACTTTAGGAGTTGGAAATCGCAATGAAGCCCACCCGTAGCATTAAAGGCGGGTTTAAGGAGGAGGGAAAAATGAAGAGGGTGTCAGGATTTTTTTTGGCGATAGTACTTCTAGGGTTCTTCATTCCCTTATCTAATGTCCATGCCTTTTTTACATTCACCTCCATCGATTATCCCGGCGCAACAAACACAGCGGCATTCGGTGTCAACGATTCCGGTCATACAGTGGGCCAGTATAAGGATGCTGAGGGCAACATCCACGCTTTTTTCCATGACGGCACCAGCTTTACCGCCCTTGATTACCCGGGCGCCGCAGGAACAGTCGCTTTTGATCTGAACAATTCGGATGGAGTGGTGGGCTATTATGAGGATGCTGAGGGCAATATCCACGCTCTTTTCTATGACGGCACCACCTTTACGAGCTTTGACTATCCCGGTGCGGCAATGACATTCGCTTCTGGTGTCAACGATTCGAATGGAGTTGTCGGCTGGTATGAGGATACTGAGGGAAACAGTCACGGTTTTCTCTACAACGGAACCGCCTTTATTACCCTCGATTACCCGGGTGGCTACAATACAGAGGTTGTTGGCGTCAACAATTGGGGTCAAATAGTGGGCTGTTATGAGGATGCTGCGGGGGATCTCCATGGTTTTTACTCTGACGGGACCACCTTCGTTACTCTCGATTACCCGGGTGGTTATAATACAGAGGTTATTGGCATTAACGATTCGGGTGAAATAGTGGGCTGTTATGAAGATGTTGAGGGGAATGGCCATGGTTTTTTGTATGACGGGGTTACCTTCACCCGCATCGATTACCCCGGTGCATGTACGACTATTGCCTGGCGCCCCAATAACAGTGTCCAGATAGTGGGCTGGTATTATGATGCAGATTCACGCTATCATGGTTTTCTTGCCACCAAACATCCAAACTGGGAAAAGGCTTACGCCAACCTATTAGAAGACACCACAAATCTCACCGTCTTGCGCAAATACCGCGACTCCTTTCTTGCCAAGAGGCTTGACGGCAAATTCTACACGGTTTTACTCTACAGGAACTCCCAAGAAGCCTTGATGGTGCTCCTGGATAACCCGGATCTGATGGAAGAAGCCAAAGGTCTCATTGAAAGGAATAAAGGGGCTGTCTCATCGGTCATAAGGGGTGAGACAGGGGTGATTTCCAACACGGCTGAGATTGGATCTTTTCTCACACGATTTGCAAGGAAATCTCCTGAACCTCTAAAATGGCTTGCTCTTGCGGTCAAAAGGGCTCTCCTCCAAAATAAGAGGCGGGAGAAACCATTTCTGGGATTCGAACTGGAGTAAGGCTGATCTTTCGGGTTTGTCCTAAATTCATTTGATTCCATTTTCCTCCCAATGCCGATGGGGGTAGCATGGGCCCGATATTTTTTCCATCTCATGGGCAGGATTTATGGGTAGCTGACCCCAAGCCCCTCCGGGAGCGGAGGCGTTTTCAAGTGCCGTCTTTGAGAGACCGGATAACGGACACGGTGCTCAAGATTTTCGCGTGTGACAGCCCATTATGAAAGCGCATATGCAGTCCAGAGGCGATCATACGGGGAGCAGGCGTGGCGTCCGGGCAGAAGGTGCTGGAAGGAGGGCAGGAAACAAGTCATCGAAGTCAACAACGTCCCCTAGGAGGTCTCCATAATATGACCGAAGAACTGGACAAATACAGAAAGTACGGCGAACGCATAGAGGCACTCATTCGGCCTGCAACCTTTCCTTTGGCCGTTAAACTGATCACCTCGGAAGGTGAAATAAGGCCGGAGTATAAAAGACCTTCCCGCGACCTGGGCTTGCAGAATTTCGTCTGCCAGGATTTTAAAATGGCCCGCTCTTACGGTTGGACCATGGCCCTTACCGAGGCGGATATAAACTGTAAACTTGTACGTGCCATTTACGGATGGGATACACCCACGGCGGAGGATAAAGCGTGGGCTGAGGCATTCCATGTCGGGCTTTATTCAAGGGACAGGGCTACCGCCGGCGCCTTCGAAAACAGTCTTTATTCACTGGATCGTGAATTCGCAGGGCTCATTATTTGTCCCTTGGCAAGGACCAAGGTCGTGCCGGACAGTATACTGGTATACTGTTTACCGGCCCAGGCACTGCGGTTTGTGCAGGGCTATCTGTTCATAGAAGGGGGCGTATTGGAATTCAGTGCGGCCGGGAGAGTGGGTTCCTGCCATGAGGGGGTGACGAAAACCATAAAGACCCAGAAGCCCCAATACGTCACCCTGGGCAATGGAGACCGCGTCTGGGGCGGGGCCCAGGATTATGAAGTCATGTTCTCCTGCCCGAGAGAAAGGCTTGATATCCTGATGGAAGGACTTGAGAAGACCCATGCGGCAGGGCTGCGATACCCTATACCGCAATATATGAATTATACCCCGGGGTTTCAGGCCGCATTCGAACAGCGGGCCGTGGACCGGGCGGGCGGGACTATTGTGAAGAAGTAAAAAGTTTGGGAGACATTGTTGACTTCTTACCCCCGGACCCTGTCGGGAATTGACCTGACCCAACCGAGCTGAGGTTGCCGGGGAACAAGTCATCGAAGTCAACAACGTCCCCCACTAAGCGGGGACATGGGTGGTGGTCACTTCGGCGAGGAGCCGGCCCTCTTTTCCCGTGACCCGGGTCCGGACCACGATCACCCGGCGTCCGCGGCGTACCAGCATGGCCTCGGCCTTCAACTCTCCCTGGCGCTGATTGCCAAGGAGCGTGGTATGAAGGTCCACGGCAAGGGGAAAGCCTTTACCGTCCTCTCCGATCTCCGTCTTGCCGATGGCAAGCACCGTGGCTGTCACATCGGCCAGCCAGAGCATGGCCCCCGCCTGGACCGTACCAAAGGGGTTGCGCATGCCGTCCGTAATGGGCATTCGGCTCACGACCCGGTCGTCGCTTCGATCTTCAATAAAGAATTCGATGTGCCCTGTGCGCCTGGACGAGAGGATATGTTCCCGAAAGGAATTCATGGGCGGATCTCCTGGGTTGTGAGTTTAACCTATAGTCTTGGGGATTCGTCAAAAGAATTTCCGGATGAAAAACATGTCTTTTTGAAAAATCACAGTTTTTCATGGCATTCATGATAAGTCAAGCGCCCGGGTTGACTAAAAATGGGAGCCTATTGGCTTTGCTGAAGGCTCGATGACCTCATGACAGGCAGGCCCTGGATGGCCTTGCGGGCGAAAGATCAAAAGAGCCGGACGCCGGCGTTGGGAGGGAAGGGGATGGAGATCCAATACAGGGAAGGCAGGGAGGACGATTGCCAACGCCTGGCCGAGCTGATGAATATCGCGTCGGGGGGTGTTCTGGAGTTCCTGTTTCAGGACCTCACTCCCGGCCTGACCCCCGTCCAGGCGGTGGCCCGGAATCTGAGGCGCGACAAGCAGCCTTACACGTTTCGAAACGCCCTGGTGGCGGAAAGGGACGGGAGCATCCTGGGCATGGCCCTCTCCTATGCTTCCCGGTACCACGGCGTCACCGACGGCATGAGGGGCTTTTTCCCCGCGGACAGACTCAAGGTCCTGGAGGACTTCTATGCCTCCCGGGTGGAAGAGAGCCTTTATCTCGATACCATCGCCGTGGATGCGGCCTCTCGGAGCCATGGGGTGGGCCGGCAACTCATCGCCCTGGTCAAGGAAAGGGCCATGGAGAAGGGACTCGAGTCTGTGAGCCTGATCGCCTTTGCCGACAACATTCGCGCCCTTCGCCTTTACGAACGCCTTGGGTTCCAGGTGGTAAAGCGCATTCGCCTGGAAGCAGACGAACGAATCCCCCATGAGGGAGGATGCCTCCTGCTGAATTCAGCCATAGCGTTGGATAGTGGATCTCCATCCGCATTTCTGCCGTGACAAAGTCTGCATAAAAGGGTATACACCGTTGTTGTAAACATATTGATTTCCTTGAGACATAAATACAGTTAAAATAGGTGCTTATGCCTTTTTACACGCAGATTCTGGATCTCACTATTGGTGAATCCTGGATTTAAAATGCTAAAAGCGGCATTTCAAGCGATAGAAGGCAAAATACCCAATTGCTAACCGCCTTTTATATACCAACGGGGTATACACTAAAACTTATTGGGGAATCACCCGAACCGTGTATTCTTAGCTTGTTTCCGTTCATAGAGCGTTCAGCAGGAGGTATGAATGATGAAAAAATCCATGTCGTTGATCATCGTTTTTTTGCCCCTTTGTATTTTCGTTTCCGCGGGTTTTTCGCAAGGAACGTACGATGGCACCTGGGAGGGGACTACGATTACCGCAGGGGCAAAGATTGAATTTGATGTCCAAGATGACATGATCACCTATCTACAATATGAGTCTCCATATACTTGTCCATCGGGTGCACATCCCCAATGGTCATATGGATTGGGCAAAGAGACTCCCATTCAGAAAGCTTCATTTGTGTTTTCGTGGGGCTTTACGCTTGAAGACGGTATCCAGGCTGGAGAAAGCTTCATGACAATTATTCTGGGACGGTTCGATAGCCCGGATACGATTACCGGCTTTATCTTGGCGGCCTGCGCCGTGTTCAGCGGAGTAGGTTTGGGGACTGAGGCCTGTTTCTTCGCGGACTCCTGGACCGCTATAAAAGGGCCCTTAGTCGTGGCGCCCGAATGCGGGGAAACCAGGAAAGAATTTCAAGTGAGGATAGATTAAAAGGAACCCTGGGGCGTCCCATGGGGGAGGGGGCACGCACTCGGGAAGACATATTATTGCGGGGAATGCAGGTCCGAGGTGGTCGCACATGGCGACCACCTCGACACCCTCCCGGCCGAAGAGGGTTTTGTAAAACACGGGAAGATCCCCGTCTTTATTCGTAAACCTTTTCTTCCAAGGCCTCTTGTTCAGATACAGCGACGTCGGACTCCAGATCCCGGCCCTCAATCCCTTTGCTCAGCAGCTCCTTGTAGTATTCGTGCTGGATAATGAGGTTCATCATCTCGTTGGTCCCTGTCCAGATCATGGAAAGCCTGGCGTCTCTCAAGGCCCGCTCCACGGGGAAGACCCTGGTATAACCGATCCCTCCGAGGATCTGCATGGCGTGATTGACCACCTCCCAATTGGTCTCGGTGGCCAGTTTCTTGACCTCTGATACCAGTCGCCTCTGATACCCGGGTGTCCCCACGCCCTCATCAATGGTCTTTGCCGTGGCATAGGTGAGGGCCGTCACGGCGTCTATTTTGGCGATACTTTCGGCCACCCTGAAATTGACCCCCTCGTAATTGCGTATGGTTTGCCCAAAGGCCTTTCGTCTGTCGGCGTAACGGGCGGCGATTTGCAGTATGGCCTTGGCCCCTCCCAAGGCCCCGGCGGGGAGCCTTTCGGGAATCATCATTTTGTAGAAGACCTCCCATCCCCGGTTTTTCTCCCAGAGCATGTTTTCCCTGGGCACGCGGGCGTTACGGAACACGATCCTGCCCGCTCCTCCACCCCGGGTACCCATGAGGCCGTAGATATACTTGGTTTCCACCCCCATGTCCCTGTCCACCAGGAAAACGCTCAGGGCGTCTCGACCACCGCCGGGGTTGGTCACCGCGTAGGTAACGAAGTAGTCGGCCCCTTCCGCACCTACAATGAACCGCTTTTGACCGTTCAGGATATAGTTGTCGCCATCCTTTTCGGCCCGTGTGGTGGCCCCAAAGAAATCCGAGCCGCCCCTGGGTTCGGTGAGGGCCTCTGCGCAGCAGAGCTTCCCCTGGAGGGTGGGCCTGAGGTATTTCTCCTTCTGTTCCTTTGTGCCGAACTGGGCCACCATGTCTGATACAATGGAACAGACCGTGTAGAGGCAACTGAGGGACATGCCGAGCACGCCGATCTCTTCCAGGGCCGCAATCTCGTCCACCCATTTGAGGCCCCGGCCTCCATATTCAGGGGGGCACCGAAGGCCCAGCAGGTTCCTCTTTCCCGCCTCTTCCAGGAATTCCCGGGGGAACTGAACCTTTTCATCATCCATATCGATGAGGAGTTGTTTGGGAATACTCCTGACGAAATCCCGCACCTCCTCTTTGAGTTTTTTCTGCGCCTCTGTCTGGAACACCTCAAGCATGATGCCCTCCTTTTTGGATAGGTGGTTTCGTGTTAATGGATCGGTCCTCTCTTTATTGGGTCTTGGAGGCGAGTAAATTCCTTGACCGTGCGGACCGAGCATGGTAAAAGCAATGTTTACAAAACAGTATGCAATATTGGCTGGTATGTCAACTGATCTTTCCTGTCCCATCCCAAACCCGAACTGGAGGAGGATCATGACTGAACTGCACCCGGATGTAACCATTCCCTACTTTCTGGAACTCGCCGCCCGAAAACAGCCTGACCATGAGTTTCTCATCTGCGAGGAGATCCGCCGCAGTTACAAGGAGGTGAACGAGCGGGTCAACGCACTGGCCAATGCCTTTGTGGAGATGGGGATGCCACGGGGAGGGCGGATCGGTTCCTATCTGGCGAACTGCCCGGAAATCCTGGAAAACTATATGGCTGCCAACCGGGCCGGGGCCATTCCCGTACCCATCAATTTCCGTCTCTCCCGCCGGGAAATCGCCTGGATCCTCAATCACGCCGCGGCCGAGGCCCTTGTATTCGGGGCACAGTTTGCCGGTGAGGTGGAAAAGATGCGGCCCGACCTGGAGACGG
>CAZNLL010000160.1:0-7702 GCA_964573885.1 uncultured Desulfobacteraceae bacterium
AAAGGCCTATGATATCCTTTCCCGGGCCGGATACACATGGGAAGACCCGCCGGTGACCCAAGAGGGAAAGGTGGTGAAGGGAGAAGGGATCAGGCTGCCCGATGGCCGGCCCATGGAAGCGTTCACCATCCTGACACCCCCGGCGGACTACGACCCTCACCGGGCCATGATCGGCATCATGGTCCAAGAATGGCTCAAAATGATCGGTCTCCCCGCCTCCTCCAGGCCCATGGGCTTCGGGGCACTGATCCACTATGTGAAGACCCGCCACGATTTTGATCTCTTTGTCCTTGGATACGGCAGCCTTTCCCTGGACCCGGACTACCTGAGGCACTTCTTCCATTCACGTAACGACACCCCCAGGGGCCAGAACATGACGGGCTATCATAACCCTCGGTTCGACCGGGTGGCCGACGCCTCTGCCGGCACCCTTGATCTGGAAAAACGCCGGGCATTGATCCACGAGATGCAGTGTATTATTATGGAGGACATACCCTGCTGCCCCCTTTACAATCCCAAATTGGTGGAGGCGGTTAGAACAGACCGTTTCTGTGGGTGGGTGCAGACCCTGGGCGGCATCGGAAACACCTGGTCTCTTTGCTGCATCAGGCCCAAGTAATCGGCCGCCCTTAAGGCCCGAGATCATGACTCTCCTACACGGGGCGGCAAGCCCGCCCCGGCTCCACCCGGGAGGACCTGGAAGGGCTCCTTGACCATGCAAAGGGTCATCTCACAATCCATCCTGCTTCTCCTCCTGGCCGCCGTGCTTGCGGGGGGATTTTTTCTGGTCCGGAGCGTCCTTCACCTGCCCTTCCGGGCCACCAATGACGCCCTGCACCGGGAGGGGGGCCCCCTTACCCTGGACTTTTTGATTCCCGCCGGCACCCACATAGATGAACACATGACCATCGGGGAGGTCATCCGCCTGCGCTTCAAAAAGGAGAAAGGCCTCTACCATAAGGCCTTTCAAGCACTCTCCCAGGCGATCCCCTTAAAATACCGCTCCATAGCCGCCCTGGCCCTCTTTACCTTCTGGTTTCTCTGCTACATGACCTTCCTCAGGCTCTTTACCCTTATGGGATATACCCGGGCCTTGCGGGGGAGCCTGGTCCTGGCCGGCATCACCTATTATTTCATGCCCGATTTCCTGGGCGGCAAGGCCGACGACATGCTTTTTTTGGGGGTCCCTTTGCTCATTGTACTCTTACGGCGGTACCTGGTGCGGCGTAAGAAGAGAAAAAGGCTCCTCCGGGCGTAGGAGCCCGTCCTTCGCAGAGTCCAAAATCCACCGTCAAAATTCTCGGTTTGACAAACAGGAACCCGGCAAAGTATCATGTTATATTACCACGGCCCTGTCGCCCGGAGCCGTTCCTTCACATGTAGCCACACAGCGTTTGACCAGGGTTGACTTTTCACGCCTACCATTGCCGCAAACCCGCCCCGCCGTGAAAACGGCCGCGGCGCTGGGTCAAGAAGCACGGGACGGGGCAGACATACTTGAGCCGTCAGGGGAGGAAAGGAGCTGAAACATGGGGACCTATTTAAAGGCCATAATTCTAATTGTCGTACTTTTGTTCTTGGTCACCTTTGGGGTTAAAAACAGCCATTTCGTACAATTGCATTACTACGGAAATTTCCTTAATTGGACCCTTCCCATCTACGGGCTGGTGTACATCTGCATGGTCATCGGTATTGCCATCGGCATGATCGTGGGGCTTTATAAGCGCATGGCCCTGCAGCGGACCCTCAAGGCCCTCAAAAAAGAGAACATGAGACTCCAGGAAAGGGTGAAAGAGGAGCAAAGGGAGGGGGAAAACACCCCGGCACCGGGCGAAGAGGCGCGGAGTTAGGAGCGCCCATGAAATATAGAATCATCGGTATTCTTGTGGTGATCGCCCTGGCGGTGATCTTCCTGCTTCAAAACACCCAGGAGGTCACCTTGCGACTCTACTTCTGGAAGTTCTCCCTCTCACAGGTGATCTTGATCCCACTGGTGCTGGTGGTGGGTTTCCTCTTGGGCTATATCGTGGCCAGGACCCGGGGGAGAAAAAAGGTAAAGAGACCCCCGGTCAAAGCAAAAAAGTGATCCGCGGGTTCCCTTAAGATCCACCAAGCAGGAGTGTGACATGTTAGTAAAAAATTGGATGAGTAAGGACGTGGTCACCGTCGATGCCCAGGACTCGGTCCAGGATGCGGCCCTTCTTCTGAGAAGGCACAACATCCGGGGACTCCCGGTCCTGGACCAGGGAAAGCTCGTTGGCATTATCACGGACAGGGATATCAAAAAGGCATCCGCCTCCGATGCCACCTCCCTGGAGGCCCATGAGCTCCTGTACCTGATCGCCAAGCTCAAGGTCGAAGATGTGATGACCAAGGACCCCGTGACCGTCCCTGTGGACTATACCGTGGAGGAGGCGGCCCAAATTCTCCTGGAAAAGGACCTCTCCCGGGTCCCTGTGGTGGCCCACACGGGACAGGTGAAGGGCATGATCACCCAGGCCGACATCTTCCGGGTTCTCATCTCCCTTACAGGGGTCAGGCAGAAAGGGATTCAATTCGCCTTCCTCCTGGAAGACCGGCCCGGCTCCATCAAGGAGGTGACCGATGTCATCCGCAATTACGGGTGCCGTATTGTCAGCATTATGAGTACCTTTGAGGGGAAGGAAGAGGAAGGGTACCGACATGTCTACATCCGGGCCCGGGATTGTGACCGGGACAAGGTGCCCCAGCTCAAGGAGGAGTTGAAGACCACAGCCAGGCTGCTCTATGCGGCGGATTATCGCGAGAAGACCCGGGAGCTCTATGAGTCGTACCACCGGCCGTGGTCAAGCTGGGTAGTGGGTTGATGGAGGAAGCGGGTTGGCACGCCATGGTCCCCTGGAAAGGGGGATAACAGGATAGACGAATGAAAGACACCCTTGCCTTTATCATGGCCGGCGGCAGGGGCGAGAGGCTCATGCCCCTCACCCTTGACCGGGCCAAACCGGCCGTTCCCTTCGGCGGCATATACCGCCTCATTGATTTCACCCTCAGCAACTGCGTCAATTCCCAGATCTATAAAATCATTGTGCTCCCCCAGTACAAGTCCCAGTCCCTTAATGAACACCTGGATGCGGGGTGGGATATCTTCAGCCATAAGATGGGCCACTTTCTCAAGGTGGTCCCCCCCCAGCAGCGCACCGGTCTGGACTGGTACCGGGGGACGGCCGATTCCATCAGGCAGAACCTCTACCTCCTGGAGCGGTACCAGCCCAAGAACATCCTCATCCTTTCCGGGGATCACATCTACAAGATGGACTACAGCCTCTTCCTCCAGTCCCATGAAGACAAGGAGGCCCATATCTCCATTTCCCTCCTGGAAGTGGACAAGGCCCTGGCCCGCCATGTAGGCGTGGCCGCGGTGGACAGCGACTTCCGGATCCAGGGTTTTCAGGAAAAGCCGGAGAAAGGGGCCAAGACCATGCCGGGAAGGCCGGACCATATCCTGGCTTCCATGGGGATCTACCTGTTCCGCACTGAGGCCCTCATGGAAATCCTGGCCTCTACCAAAGAGGATGATTTCGGCAAGGATATTATTCCCCGCTTTCTGGACCGCTACCGGATTTACGCCTACCCTTACAACTCCCGTAATCGAATCAGCGATTATGTCACCGTCACCTTGGAAAACGGTGAACGCCGGTTACAGCTTGAATCCCGGACCCGGGATTCCTCGTACTGGCGGGATGTGGGAGACCTGGATTCCTACTGGAATGCCAACATGGACCTTACCGGCGTTGACCCCTACTTCAACCTCTATGGGCAGCAGTGGCCCATCCACACCTACCAGCAGGCCGTGCCCCCTGCCAAATTCATCTTCTCCAATGAGAAGCCCGACCACCTTCGCGTGGGCAAGGCCCTGGATTCCCTGGTGGCCCCCGGATGCATCGTGAGCGGTATTGTGCGCAGTTCTGTCCTCTCCTATAATGTGGTGGTGCGGAGTTGGTCCAATGTGGAGGAATCTGTTATTCTGGACGAGGCGGTCATCGGACGCCACTGCAAGGTCAAAAAGGCCATTATTGACAAAAACAATATTCTCCCCCCCCATACCGAGATCGGGTACAATCCCCGTGAAGATTCAAGACACTTTACCATCACCCCCCGGGGTATTGTGGTGGTCCCCAAGGGGTATTTCAGGGGATGAAAAAAGCCCGCCTGCCCCACCCTTCCCCGCCCCTACTGGCTGTCAACATGAACTTAAAAAAATAGCTTTTGTTAATTTTAATTTATTAAAATTGGTTTTTATTTATTTTTCATCGGTTGACAGAACCGGTATGAAGGGGGTACTATTTCAGCCTTTATCTCACAAAATCCGGCCCTGTTGCGAGGGGGCCGGGCAGACCTGAGGGCCGCCGCCTATGAGAGGCTCTGATGGAGGGGCGGTCCTTGCCTTGGAGATGGAGGAAAGGGGCGGCTCGTCAGGGGAAGGAGAAAAATGACACATGCCAGGCGTCTTGTAGCCAAAGGGCTCATCCTTTTCATCACCCTCATTTCTGTTTCCCCGGTCCTGGCCGACGAGGTCCAGCTCAAAAACGGCGACCGTATAACGGGCAAGGTGGTCACCATGGAAGGAGGCCAGTTGGTGGTCAACACAGCCTATGCGGGGGAGGTAAAGATCAAATGGTCGGCCGTTTCCACCATCAAGGCGGAGGGGACCATCAAGGTCGTCCTTGAAGACGACGCCCTCCTAAAGGGGGTGACCCGACCCGCTGTAACAGGGGGGATGGCCCTGGAGCTCCCCCAAATCCAGGAAGAGGTCTCCTTTGACCTGGCCCGGGTCAAAGCCATTAATCCCAAGCCCAAGGAACCGGAACCCGCCCTCAAGCTCAAGGGACAGGTCAATGTGGGGGCCACGGTGACCAAGGGGAACACGGATACAGGGACCTATCATTTTGACGGGGAGGCCGTGGCCCGTACCCGCAAGAACCGCTTCACCATAGGGGGTGAATTCAACCGCACCGAAGACCAGGGCGAGAAAACCGTCAATAACGCCCTCGCCTCCCTGAAATATGACTACTTTGTCCGAGAGAAATGGTTTCTTTACAGCAACGCCCTCTTTGAAAAGGACGAGTTCAGGGACATCAAGTTGCGAAGTGCCCTGGGTGTGGGTGGAGGCCATCAGTTCTGGGAGTCACCGGAGACAAACCTCTCCCTTGAAGGCGGTCTTACATACGTGAACGAGGATTTTGACGTGGGCGACGACGACCGGTACCCCGCCGGCCGGTGGGCACTCAATTATGACAAATACTTTTTCCACAAAAAGATCGAGTTCTTTCACTTTCATGAAGGATTCGTCAGCCTTGAAGACGCCGATGACCTGTTTATCCGCGCCAGGACGGGATTGCGATTTCCCCTGTACAAGCAGTTCAAGGCCACGGCCCAATTCAATTACGACTGGGACAACCAGCCCGCTCCGGGAGATGAAAAAGGGGATGAGATGTACGTCTTCTCTGTGGGCTATCACTGGTAGTCCGGCCTGGGGGAGGGAATGACCATGAAGTGGAACACGCCGCTAAAGGCGCTTGCCCTGATGACCTTGCTTGTATGCATCGCCGTGCCCGCTTACGGGCGGGAAAAGGCGGAGCCCGGCCCGCAAGCGCTTTCCCAAAAAGACCTGGGGGAGATGGTGGACCTCTTGGAGGATCCCCAAAAAAGGGAGGCCTTTGTCAAAAACCTCAAGAACCTGATGGCCGCCAAGGAAGCCGCCCCAGGAGAGGCAGGGGCCGAGGGTCCAAGACAAAAGGAAAAGGAAATTCTTGTCATTGAAAAATTCTTTTCCGCCTTTGATGCCCTGTCCCAGAGGTTCATAGAGGCCGCAGCCAGCACCGCATCCCTGGCGGCCGGGACCCCGGATGGTTTGAGGGACGCCTGGGGCTTTCTGTCCCTGCCGGAAAACCGCTCCAGGCTCATACGGCTCCTGGTGGATATGGCGGGGGCCGTGGCCGTGGCCCTGATCCTCGGGCTGGCCCTCCGGAGGTACACACCCCGGCCCAGGCAGGCCCAACCCGCCTTTCCCTCCAGGCTGGCCTTTGGTCTGGTGCGCGTCCTCTTGAGGCTTATCCCTTACGGGGCCATCCTGGTCGCCCTCTCCATCATGTTTGGAATCCTACCCTCTTTCCCTCTGGGTCAGGCCCTGGTCTTTCTCCTCTTTGTGATCCTCCTGTGCTACCGGATCGCCTTTGAAGTCTTCAGGGTGATCCTGGCGCCCGAAGACGGGACCTTGCGGCTCATCCCCCTTACGGATGAAAACGCCAACTATTACTGGATCTGGTTTCGGCGTTTTGCAAACTACGGGGGATTTTACTTCCTGGTAATAAGCACCCTGGGGGCCTCCAACCTGGCCCCGCCTTCCTTCGCCTTTATCCGGGGAATTCTCCTGGTGGTCTTTCCCCTGATGATCAGCATCTTTATCCTCCAGGTGGCCAGAGAGGTGCGCACCAGTTACACTCCCTCCTCAGAAACGTGCCCGGAGCGGGACCCCCGGCGGGTGAAGGGCTTTGTCATCCGATACTGGCCTGCCCTGGCCGTGGCCTATGCCTGGGCCATCTCCCTGTTTTTGATCTTCCAGTATGACCGTGGCTTCCATTACCTGCTGGTGGCCACCCTTGAAACCGGCATTGCCGTACTGGCCCTCTTCCTGATCCTCCGCATTTTGGACCGCGTATTCAACAGGCTCTTTGCCATTAACATACGGGTCAAGGCGCGTTTTCCGGGGCTGGAGGAAAAGACCAACCGGTATATCCGGATCTTCAGGAAGATCCTGGACGGGGTGGTGGTGATCATCGGCCTGGGGGTCATCGCCCAGGTCTGGGGCGTTCCGGTCTCCACCTTTGTGGCCTCGAAGGCCGGCACCCTGGTCATTGTCAGGGCCATCACCATCCTTATTACCCTGGGTGTGGTCGTCTCCGTGATCGGGGTGACCCAGTTTGTGGGCGATTTTCTCCTCAAAGAACAGAGGGGCGGGAAGAAAAAGGAAGTCACCCAGAAGATGAAGACCCTGGTGCCCGTGGTAAAGACCGCCGTGAGGATCGCCGCCGGGTTTGTGGGGGGGATTATCATTCTGGAGAGCCTGGGGATCAACACCACCCCCATCCTGGCCGGCGCCGGGATTATCGGCCTGGCCGTCGGCTTCGGGGCCCAGACCCTCGTCAAAGACCTCATCACCGGTCTCTTCATCCTCTTTGAAGAGAGCATCCGCGTGGGAGACTGGGCCAGCGTGGGCAATAAGGGGGGTAATGTGGAGGCCATCGGGTTGCGCACCGTCAAGTTGAGGGACCTTAACGGAAATGTGCATGTGGTTCCCAACAGCTCCATTGACGCCGTCACCAATCTGAGCAAGGAATACTCCCGGGCGGTCATGGACGTGGGTGTGGCCTACCGTGAAGACGTGGACGAGGTCATGAAGATACTCAAAGAGGTGGGGGAGGACCTGCAGAGCGACCCCGAATACGGCCTCCATATCCTGGAGCCCTTGGAGATATTCGGCCTGGATCGGTTCGAGGATTCGGCGGTGGTCATCAGGACCCGCTTTAAGACCACCCCCCTCAAACAATGGGGGATCAGGCGGGAGTTCAATCGACGCCTCAAGAAGCGCTTTGATGCCGAGGGCATTGAGATCCCCTTTCCCCACACGACGGTATACATGGGAGAACCCAAAGAGGGGACC
>CAZNLL010000161.1:0-7531 GCA_964573885.1 uncultured Desulfobacteraceae bacterium
GAAACTGGGATCCGCCCCGAAGGGGTGGGCCTGCGCCGAGCGAAGCGAAGGCAAAGAAACCGGGAACCCTTCCCGTCAGTCACACCAGAAAGGAGGTCATGATCCTCAAAAGCACTGGAAACACCTAAAGTGTTACTTCTATTTTACATCCAGGGTTTGGATATCACTATTGGTGCATTCCAAATTTAAAGTGTTAAAAGTGGCCTTTTAAGCCATAAAAGGCCGAATGAAGAATGCTTAAGCGCCTTTTATGCAATAACGGGGTAGACTGTATATGGAGACACTTGCTTCTTCAGCGTTTTGGGATGGAGCCCACGAAAAAGAAGTGTGGCGCCGTGTTCTCAGACCAAAGCCTTCCAGATAAAGGCCAGAGGAAAATCCGTTCAGGAAGAAGGAAGTGAAATGAGATGGGAACGCCCTAACAGGACCATCACGTCCTATTAGGGTCTGCCAGGCACATTTTAAGGTTTCTTTTCATGGCTGACCTCCGTGATAGAGGTTCATGATTGGATGTGCCGAAAGAATTGAGAAGCGTTATTCGCTGAATTCTTATAATAAAGTTTATCTCAAAAAACACCAAAAATCAACGGTGATTTTCCTCGGGGGCGCTCGATTTTTCGCTCAGGATTTGATCAATTCTTTCTTAAGGGCGAGGCCGAGTGTTTCCAGGCTGACAGGTTTCTTAATGTATTCCCCGGCCCCCAGGTTTTGGGCCTCCTTGACGTCATCCGTTTCAGCATATCCACTCACAATGACGGCTTTTTGGCCGGGATAGATCTCGACGATGCTCCGGTAGGTCTCAAGACCGTTCATGCCTGGGTCCATGATCATATCAAGCAATACCAGATTTACGGGATGTTCCTTTAAATAGGCCAGGGCCCCTTCACCGCTGGAAACGGCCTCAGGCTTATAACCCAACTTTTCCAACATCTTGCAGGCTATCTCCCTCTGGCTTGCTACGTCATCCACCACCAGGATAGACTCTCCATTTCCATATAATTCCTCAAGGGGGAGGGTGAGTTCCTTCTCGGATGTGGCCTCTCTGGTTATTGGGAAGTACAGTTCAAAGGTGGTTCCCTTTTGGTCACTTGAGACGTCAATGTATCCTTCGTGGTCCTGGACCACATTCCATACAAGACTCAGGCCTAGACCTGTACCGCTCCTTCCCATGACTTTTTTTGAATAAAAGGGCTCAAAAATCCGGTCGAGGTCCTCTGATGATATCCCCGAACCCTCGTCCGATACCGCCAGGACCGCGTATTCTCCCACTTTTATTTGATCGTAGCCTTTCAGGGGTTTGTCAAGGTAACGGTTCATGGTACGCACCGTCACATTTCCCGCGGTCTCAATCGCCTCCGAGGCATTGGAGACGAGATTCATCACGGCTTTTCTGATATGGACTTGAGAACCGCTTATGTTGAGCAACCGGGGAGCCAGGGCGGCGTGAATGGTAACCGTAGGATGAAACTTCTCCAGCCTCTTATGTTCCGGGGATTCCAAATATCCTTTGATGATCTCATTGAGGTTGAGAGGCCCCCTGGTTATGGCCGCGCCTCTGGCCACCGTCAAGAGGTCCTGTACGATAGCGGTGGCCCTCTTTCCGGACTCGTGCATGGTCTCAATGGGTTTTCTCAGTGTGCTGGCCTCGGGAAGTTCCAGCAGGAGGAGCTCCGGATAGCTCACAATGCCTGAGAGGACATTATTCAGGTCGTGGGCCACACCGCCTGCCAAAAGACCCAGAGATTCCATCTTTTTTAACCTGGCGAGTTTCTTTTCATTTTCTCTGAGGGCCTCTTCTCTTCGCTTCTTTTCGGTTACATCCCGAATGATGGCCAGGATGGCGGGCCTGTTCCTGAATTGAATAACACTTGCCCCTATTTCAACGGATCTCTCTTCACCATTTGACCCCGCCATGCGCACCGTGAGGGGCTGGGGGACATTGTCCCCGTTGAGAAGCCTGTTGTAGTGATCAAGGACCGCCTTTTTGTCCTCCTCTAAAACAGCGGCAAGGAATTCTCCGGCCTCAGAGTCTTCGGCGGGCCGATCAATCAGAGCGGTACAGGCCGGGTTGGCAAAGACCATCCTTTCATCTTGAACCACCATGATACAGTCGTTGGCCAATTGGGTGATCACCCGGTACTTTTCCTGGGCCGTTTTTTCTAAGAAACTGCTGAAGACCACCCACAGGACGGCGATGGAAAAGCCTAGAAATCCATACTCCATGAGGTATTGAAGGCTCGGCATTCCCAGGGAAGCCAAGGCGTCATGGACGGCCAGCAGGAACCAGAAGATCATGCCCGCCAGGTAGGCGGTCCTCTCTCTCGGGTCGGGGCCTTTACGCCTGAACCACAGGATGATCCCCCCCACACTGGCCAGGACCGCATAGAGCACAAACAAAGGCCCCAGAGGTCCCAGCGCCGGCTCCACAAAGGGCGTGCTCAACCCCACAAAGTGGCGGGAGATGAATGTGCGGGCCACGATATAATCCGTGGACCATAAAAGGATCAGGATCAGCGTGTGCCAAGCGCCTGCAATGATGTGATAGCCCTTGCTTTTAATACCAAGATAGGAAAAGGTGAATCCGTAAAGGGAGTGGATCAGAAAAATGATGGCCATCCATTCCAGCAGGCCGGCAAATCGGTTGAGGGATCCTGGCGGGGTATTGTATTCAAAGAAGATGCCCATGGCGTAAAGCAGGGCAGAAAATGACATGGCCGCACCCCAGGCATACCAAACAAACTGAGGCCTTTTTAAAAAGAAGGCGGCCTGTACGATCAACATGAACAGGGCCATGACGGCCACGGACAGTGACCCGGCCGATTGGAGTACGATGGGGTCAAAGGACATGTCTATTCCTTATCGAGCATCCGTGTGCCATACCTTCATGGGTTTCTTTTCCCTGTTACCAAGGTTCTTCCCAGGGAAGTTCTCCCGAGAGAAGACTGCGCGCGGAGACCAACCTTTGAATGGAAGGGGTGCCCTCTTCAAGGACATTGAGCCAGCCTTCTCTGACCAACCTCTCGATGGGATAGCTCTGGAGGTAAGATCTTCCACCAAAGACCAACATGGCCTTCTCCGTCACCCGGGACACAGTCTCGAGTCCGTGGGTCTTGGTCAAAGAAGCCTCCAAGGGGCAGGCCGTGCCTTGGTCTATTTTCCGGGCCACGTCCTCCAGCATCAGCCTGAGCCCGTAAATGTCCATGGCCATGTCGGCCAACAGCATTCTTATGGATTCTCTTTTGGCAATGGGCTTACCAAAAGTGACCCGCTGTTTCGCATAATCCAGGGAGAGCTCTAAGGCCCTCTCCGCTGTTCCCAGGGAACTGGCGGCCACAAAAACCCGGCTGGCTTCAAGTTCCCCCAGGAAGATTTCAAGCCCTTGTCCTTCCTGACCCAGGATGTTTTTTCCGGGGACGATACAATCCTTGAAGGTCAAAATCCCATGCCCCAGGCCTTTGCACCCCATGAGGTGGGGCATGGGTTCGTTGGTGAATCCCGGGGTGTCAAGATCCACCAAAAGGGCGCTCATGGCATCCCGTCCCAACGCCCTCGCTTGGGTATAACAGCAGACCATGAACATCTGGGTAAAGTCGGCATTGGTGATGAGATGCTTTTCACCGTTCAGGACAAAGTGGTCGCCTTTTCTGACTGCCGTGGTCTTATTGTCTAACCCTGTGCCGGCGTTCGCCTCTGTAATGGCAAAGGCCACGGACAGGTCTCCCCGGGCTATTTTAGGGAGGAGTTCCTCTTTCTGTTCCGGCCTTCCATAGACCACAATGGCCCGGGCCGATGTGAGATGGACATGGATCAAGGCCCTCACCGCCCCGCTCACTTTGGATATTTCCGCCAGAATGGGCAAATATTGAGAGGTATTCAATCCCATCCCACCGTATTCTTCCGGGACAATGAGCCCAAAAAGGCCCTTTTCCCGGAACTTAGGGAACAGGATCCCTTTGGGGATATGGTTGGATTCTTCCATCTGGGGGACCAGGGGATCCACCTCTTTCCAGAGAAAATCAGAGACAGATCGTTTGAAAGCCAGATATTCTTGCTCTGTTTTAAAAGGCATTCGTTCCCTCCTTGATGTCCAATGGAATGTAGAAAAAAACAATAAATCCCCCGGAGCTTATCCGGGAATTCCACGTGGTCCCACCGTGAAAGTCCCAGCGCCGAGTAGAGGTCTACGCCCGCTTACGCTCTTTCCTGTTTGAATGGGGCATGTCATGGGTGAGGCGCTTGTGGGTAAGACCTCAGGACCGAGATGCTCATAGCAGGAAAAGGGAGGGGAAATCCGACCCGGAAGTGTATGGGGCGTTTGAACCGGTTCCCTGGCAGGGTCCCTTCGGGTGAATCAAAAGGCTCTTGAAGGGGCCCCTGCCCATGAAATCGTCCTGATACCCCCCTCGCTTTTCCCCTGGCGGGCCATGTCGGCCTCCTATTTTTTGATGGGGATGGTTATGACAGGGACCGAGGAGTGCTTGACCACCTGGTCGGCCACGCTGCCGAAATGGAATCGGCCCTTTTCACCGTGGGTGGTCAAGACCAAAAGATCCACCTTTTCCTGGCCCGCCGTCTTGAGGATTTCCTCGGCCGGGTCGCCTACCGCAATATGGCGAATATAGAGACGGCAGCCCTTAAGGTGTTCCTCACAAACCCGGCTGAGCCTCGCTTCGGCCTTTTCTCTTGCCCATACCTGGATTTTTTCAATTTCATCCTGATCGTAGTCCCCGTACCAGGCACCGAAATCGCCCCATGCCTCAAGGACGTAAATGACGTGCACCTCGCTGCCGTATTTCTCGGAAAGAGAATTCACATAGGGCAACGCCAGCCCGGCGTTTTCCGAGAAATCCGTAGCCCATAGAAGCTTTTTGATTTCCACGGCTTTTCCTCTCCCTTATGGGTTGGATTCATTTAGACCAGTTGATCCTTTTAGCCGTCCCCGATGGTCTTTTGAGGGTTTTTGGTCGTTCAGCCAAATATCCTGTGAGGGTGCTATGACCTTTTAAGATTTAAAGTATAGGGCGATTCCTCTTCGGGTGTCAAGGACGAAGGAAGCCCAGGTGCTGTGGTCCCCTTCGATTTGGGGAAGTAGGGGGCAAGAATGAATCGGGACAGAAAAGTTTTAAAAAAGGCAGGGTGAGGAAGGAAATTCTTCCCAGGTGCATGCGGAAGGGTTCCGGCGCGGGACAGTTGTCGTTTTTTGTGTTTTCAGTCAATATTTCCACTCGTTGGGTATACTCTCATGAAAAAAACATTAATCACTGAGCGTACATTTAGCAAACCCGTAATTAGCTGGCGATCAATTTTTCCTTTCGCCACGTCAAGCATTTTTGAGCCGGCCTTGAAATTTAGATCAACCAGGATTATTAAAAAATACTATGAGGAGTTCATTTCATAAAGGAGTACCACTTTCCTCAGGGCCCAGGCGGGTAATCGCTGGGATGTCTCAAAAATCTGTATCATCACCAATGAGGCATTTGTGGGTGATAACGCTTGCGGTGGTATTCTCTTTTATCCTTCTTACGGGGACTGTGTGGGGTGGGGTAAGGCTGACCTCCGTTTTTAACAATATTGCCTCCTGCGAGGGTCTGAAGCCCGGATGGGGGTATGCGTGTCTCATTGAAGGCCTGGGAAAAACAGTACTCTTTGATACAGGGGCCGAAGGCCAACAGCTCCTTTTTAATATTCGGCAACTGGGGAAGAAGCCGGGAGATATAGATGTGGTGGTCCTTTCTCATATTCATCACGATCACGTGGGTGGACTTGAAGCCCTTTTGACAGTAAACCCTTCCATTACCGTGTATGTCCCCGCATCATTTCCCTCTTCTTTAAAAGAGGGCATTCGACGACACGGGGCCAGATTGGTGGAGGTGAAAGGGCCGATGCAAATCGCCCCGGCTGTTTTCACCACGGGTGAAATGGGCCTTTCCATCAAGGAACAGGCCCTGGTTCTCAAGACCCGAAAAGGGCTTGTGGTCATGACCGGGTGTGCCCACCCGGGGGTGGTCAATATGGCGAGGCGGGCAAATGAGGTTTATGAAGAACCCCTTTATTGTGTTATAGGCGGGTTTCATCTTCAGGGCCGAAGCGAGAGCACGATTCAAGGGGTTATCGAGGAAATGAAATCCCTCGGTGTCGAGAGGGTGGCTCCCAGCCACTGTACAGGAGAGCGCGCACAGACCCTTTTTGAGGCGGCGTGGGGCGCCGATTTCCTGGACGGGGGCCTCGGTGCGGTTGTTGAAATCACAACAAAGGGCGAAAAAAGCGGAGGTGAGAATGGGCGGTGACGGGAGGGATCCTTTTTTCTGGATTGTGGTGATCGCCGTTTTAGGGCCTGTCATCGGTTCGGTGATAGGGGTCTTGAAGCGGCCTTCTTTCGGCTATATCTGCAACATGCTTTGCTTTGCAGCGGGGGTTATGCTGACCATCTCCTTTGTAGAGCTCATCCCGGAGAGCCTGGCCATTTCTACTCCCTTGACAGCGGTCCTGGGCGTGGCCATGGGATCCCTGGCCATGTATGGCCTGGACAGGGTCATTCCCCATATCCATCCCAGGCTATGTGCCCAGGAGCAGGGGTGCAATCTGGAGCGCACATCCGTGTATTTGATTCTGGGGATGTTTCTCCACAATTTCCCGGAAGGCATGGCCATCGCCATCGGGTCCGTAACCGATATCAGGGTCTCTTTTACCATAGCCATTGCCATAGCCATCCACAATATCCCCGAGGGGATTTGTACCTCCGCGCCCTATTACCATTCCACAGGCAAAAGAATCCAGGCGTTCCTGCTTTCCGCCTCCACGGCCGCACCCATTCTGGCAGGATACATCACGGCGCGGTATGTCTTCCAACAGTTATCCCCCGTGGCGATCGCCCTCCTGAGCAGCGCAACCGCCGGCCTGATGATCTACATCACCGCGGACGAACTCATCCCCAACGCCTGCGTGGGGTCCAACCACCAGACCATCTTTTCTCTGATACTGGGGATCGCCTTCGTCATACTGCTCAGTGGCATTTGAGAAATGAACAGGGTGGTTCGATTCTCCATCACAGAGAAGGTGAAAGCGCCCTACGGGCAGAGACGCTTCATGAAATCTTCCAGCTTGATTTCCAGTTCTGCGAGGGTAACTTCGGATAAACCCAGCGCATAGGCCTCGGCCGTGGCCGCCAACAAGAGAGAAGGATCACACCCCATGCCGATGACCACCACGTCTGGATCCTGGCGGACGATGTGACGGAGGGTCTCTTGGAACGTCAGGTTGATGTCGGGGTCTATGGACACTGAGCAATCCCGTCAACAACATACTCCACAGGTTCTTCAGCAGTAATGATGCATGTTTCGGGATTATTCAGGTAGTTTATGCAACTATAAACCGTTGTCGTCTTTCCGGAACCTGTTGGGCCGGTGATCAGAATAACGCCGCTGGGGCAATCCAGGGCTTCCTCCCTAAACCTTTTCAGCATCCGGGGTGACATCCCTACATCTTCAATCTTTAGCAGGTCGGGCATACTTCAAGACGGTTGTTAGGCGGG
>CAZNLL010000162.1:0-7518 GCA_964573885.1 uncultured Desulfobacteraceae bacterium
TGATAACTGTAGGGTTATTCTAATGAGTATTTTATACGTCAGGGGCTGAGTGAACCCGCGAGGTTTAGGGAGAAGAAAGGAAAAGGACATTTTTTTTCGCCGTTATTCTCGGGGGGTTCTTTATGACAAAAAATTTGGACGCCGGGACAAATAAGATAAAGATCGGTGAAGTTCAAGAAGGCTATATCTCAGTGATTGGTGGCAAAATATGGTATAAAGTGGTGGGGAAGCACAAACAGGGCACTCCCCTCCTGGTGGTACATGGGGGGCCGGGAGCAACACACGATTACCTTGAACCCATCGCGGAATTTGCCGATGAACGGCCGGTTGTTTTTTATGATCAACTTGGGTGCGGCAACTCTGATAAGCCTGAGGATACCTCCCTTTGGACCATAGATCGCTTTGTTGATGAACTCCACCAGGTCCTGAAGACGCTCGGGTTGAAAAAGGTCCATCTCTTAGGACAATCGTGGGGGACCTCACTGGCGGTTGATTATGTTCTTAGGAAAAACCCAGAAGGAATCGTGAGCCTGGTCCTTTCCGGCCCTTTGCTCAGCACTTCACGCTGGATTGAGGACCAGAAAGCCTATATCGATGAACTTCCGAAAAACCTCCGTAATACCATCCGGGAAAGCGAGGAGGCTGGAGAGTTCAGCTCACCACAGTATCAAGATGCCATGATGGCCTATTACAAAATCCATGTTTGTCGTCTCGACCTGTGGCCGGAGTGTCTGAACAGGTCTTTTAACACATTGAATTTTTCCATGTATGAATATATGTGGGGCCCCAGTGAATTCACGGTAGCCGGATCCCTCAAAGACTATGAACGTGCAGACCGGCTCAAAGAAATTACAGTTCCTGTTTTATTTACCTGCGGATCTTATGATGAGGCATCCCCTGCAACGACCAAATATTACCAGCAAAACCTTCCCGGATCTGATATCCATATTTTTGAAAATGCTTCACACGAGCATCATCTTGAAAAGCCCCAAGAGTATCTGCGGGTGGTTCGGGACTTTCTTCATGATGCAGAAAGAAAACAAAAATAGGGGTATCATTTTGGCTCTATGAAACTGGGATCCGCCCCGAAGGGGTGGACCTGCGCCGAGCGAAGCGAAGGCAAAGAAACCGGATCATGACCTCCTTTAGGAATTTTAGCTCCTGAAAACCCGGGAGGGGTATTTTGAGACCGCTCGAAAAGCACGGCCTGGTGACTGAAAGACCCCTTGATTACAGTTCACAAGGAATTGCTTCGCAAGTTTCCTCAAGTGGCGGTATCATTGACGGCGTTCTGTGGATAAGGGGCGGAATGGCATGCTCTCAGGTTTCGGCTTTATCTCCCCTGCGGTGGGCTATGGCGCGTCTGACGCTTGAGACCAGGAGGCCCTGGTCCAGGGGTTTGGTCAGGAAGTCATAGGCCCCTTCCTTGATGCATTCAACGGCCACCCGGGTATCGCTCACAGCCGTAACAATGATCACGGGTATTTGAGGGTAGGTTTCAACCACCCGGCTTAGCAATACCCTGCCGTTTATATGGGGCATACAGAGGTCGAGCAGAAGGACCTCTGGTTCCTCTTTGGCAAGCATGGGCAGGACTTCGCGCGGGTCCTGGCAGGTGAGCACATTGGCGATGCCTCCCAAACGAAGCTCGGTGGAAAAAGCGGCGAGGACCCGGGCTTCGTCATCCACCAGCATGACTGGCCGCTCTTGATGGGCTGTGTTATTCATCGGGGAAAACCCTCCCCATGATTTGGTTTTTGGATATGATCCCGTAATCCAGGCTGTCAAAGGTGTTTTCCGGGTTATCGCCTGAAACGATCAGGGTTCCAGGGGGGACCCGGTGTCCATAGCGTTTGAGTTGTATGGCGAGGTTTTTACCGGATCCGGGGGCAATATCCCTGGTATCCTTGTAACCGGAGCCGTCCGGCGATGTTCCGGAAATGACGATCCTGTTGTTATTGATCTCCACCCTATCGGCTGAAAGGGCGATGATGCGTTTGACCATGGGTCTTTTCCGGGTTGAAAATTTGATGGCCACCAGGTGGCCGCATTCAAAGGGGTGGGCCTGGTAGTAGGATGTATCCACCGCGACCCTCTGCCCGGGTCTTAAAGTGGGCAGCATGGAGGTGCCGCCCACCTTAAAGACCCTGTTTTCGGCACCAGCCTCAACCTGAAGCACCAGCAGGAGGCAGAATATATACAAACAGGTCTTCATGGGTTAATAGCTCACATTTCCGCCGCCATTATAGACACTATTTCCGGGCGGCACTTCACCGTAGAAACCGGCGTCACAGGTGAGGGCGCGGTTGTTGGCAATAAAGTTGCCGGGCTCTGCGAAATTAAAGCCAAACTGGGAATAGGTTACCAGGTTCTCTTCAAGGGCATTCCTGGAATGAAGTATGACTATACCGTTTACCTGGTTATAGGTGAGTGTATTATTCTTTACAAGGCATACGGCACTTACCCTTATCCCGGCAGGCCAGTTTTCTCCAGAATAGTTATTTTTGCTCAATATGTTGCCTATCACCTTACAGCCACTCAATGCCTCGATGCCGCAGAATTGGTTGCTGTAGACCGCGTTATTTCTCACGACGGAGCCCAGGTCGGCATAGATGCCGTGTTGTTGGTTACCTTGCGACGTGTTATTTGTCACTGTGCAGCCTTCAGATACACGGATGCCGCTCTCTGTGTTAAGGGACACCGAGTTGTTTGCCACCGTACAGCCGTGGCTGGTTCGAATGCCATATGAACCATTTTGCCGGACGGCGTTGTTTATCACCGTAGAGCCATCTCCCACCTGGATGCCTGTGTCTCCGTTGCCGACGGACGTGTTGTTTAACACTGTAGCACCACTTGGCGTCCAGATGCCGTACCCTCCATTTCCGATTGCCGTGCATCCCTTGATGAGACTGTTTTCGCCGGCCTTAATTCCATAAGAGGTATTACTGATTACTCTTACCTGCATACAGCGCAGGTCGTTCATAGTGTCACTGGTTGCGATACCGTTGCCGAAGCCCTGAACTACACCGTTAAGAATCTCAACACCTCGAGTAGTAATGTAAATGCCATTGCCGGTACCACTTCCACCAATGCCACTAAGGGTAAACCCCATGAGGTCGATGGTGACATTGGGCGCAAAGACAGTGATGCCGTCGCCTGGTGACGCTAAATTACCGGTCAGGTAATATGACCCTGTTTGGGTGATCTCAAAGGGTACTTCAGAAATAGGGATTCGTGGTTCATCGCCTGCGGCGTCTATGATCTCGTTCGCCTCCATGCCGTCCAGACGGTCTGCGTCAAGCTGGGATCCCGTCCCGTCCACTTGGATCAGCTTTGCAAGCACCTGCTCCGGGGTATCCGGGGACCCGTCCTCCCCTGGAGGTCCCTGGGGCCCTTGCTCCCCTTGCGGACCCTGAGGACCCTGGGGTCCGGTTGCTCCTTCCGGGCCCTGGAGGCCCTGAGGCCCGGTTTCACCTTGAGGCCCTTGTGGGCCTTCTGGTCCCTGGGGACCGGGCAACCCGGCGATCCCTTGAGGTCCTGGATCCCCCTTGTCTCCCTTCTCACCTTGGGGTCCCTGGGGGCCGACCGCCCCGATGGTCAAGCCCATGGCCGCGTTTTTCCAGAAAAATACTCTAACGAAACCATTAGTGGATAACTCGAGAAGAAATGTCCCTTCTTCGATATCCTCCCACAGGCTTGCCACAACCATGCTGCTTGTGGAATAGGTGATTTCTAAATCAATGTCATCCAGTTTGACCTGGGGCGATTCCCCAAAGTTTTTGCCGTAGATGTATAGGTAATGGTTTTCCAGATCCACCACGGCATGGGTGATCTTGACCGGTTTATCAAGGTCGCATTCATCCTGACCCGAAGTGACTTTGCCCGGTCTCTCCAACAGGGGTTTTGCCTGGACCAGGCCGGTTGAAAAAACCACTAAAAAGAAAAAGGCCATAAAAAGGATTACCGGTTTCTTCATGGAGCACCTCCTTTGAGGGATAAAAGGTTTGAACCCAAAAACCATGAACGATGTGTGTTATAGCCGTGGATATGAATCACTTGACGGTCCTATAAGGCAATTCCTGTGCCGTTGGGAAAGAAATCCTGAAATAAAACAAAATATCAAATAGTTATGGCTTTATAGGGCGGATGATAAGATATTCAGAGGGGTGCAACCCAGGCTGCGCCGGTTTTCTGTCGATTTCTAATATTCTAATTTATCACGGTTGGTTAGGTGGAATGGACAAAGGTTGCGGAATAGACAAAAGTTGCAGGGGTTTTGGGCGCTAGTGAATGTGGCGTTTCAGGCGCTTACTGAGGGCCTGGCGGGATATGCCCAGGAGATCGGCGGCCACGGAAAGATTTCCCTCGGAGCGCCTGAGGGCTTCCTCCACCAGGGCTTCTGTTGCCTGAAGCAGGGACGGCAGTATTTCAAAATCCGAAAAAAGGGGGTTTCCAGGCTGGTCCTGCCCGGGAATGGCGGGAGAAAAAGAGGCGATTTCCGTGATCTTTGACCTGAAGGAGGCCAGGGATAGGACCCCGGACTCATGGGTGCTCACCGCATCGAAGACCATGGCCTGGAGTTCGCGGATATTGCCCGGGAAGTGATAGGCTGCGAGAAGCTGGGACAGTTCTTTGGGCGCGGTGGGTGTCTTCTTGTCCAGGGAAAGGGAAGCCTCTTTGAGAAAATGATCAATCAGGGAGGGCAGGTCATCCATCCGTTCCCTGAGCGGGGGCAGGCGTACATGATGGGTCTGGAGACGATAAAACAGGTCGCGTCGGAATCGGTCCTTTTTGCAGTCCTCAAGGAGGGCATGATGGGTGGCCACGATCACGCGGGCATCCGTCTTTTCCGGGATATCCTGACCAAGGGGGAAGAATTCCCTGTCCTGGAGCAGGTTGAGGAGTTTTACCTGGGAGGCCTGGCTGAGGTCACCGATCTCATCCAGGAAGAGGGTCCCGCCCGCGGCCTTGACCACCAGACCGGAACGGGCCTCCTCCGCGCCGGTGTAAGCGCCTCTGGCATGTCCGAACAGGGTGTCTGAAAACATGGTGTCGTCCAGGCCCGCCACGTTCACCTTTACAAAGTCTCCGCTGCAGCCGCTCACCCGGTGTGCAGCCCTGGCGATGAGTTCCTTGCCAACCCCTGTTTCGCCGGTGACCAGCAGCGGCTGGGTGCTCCCGGCAATGGCCTCGATATATTGAAAAATGGAAAACATGGTCTTGTTGCGGGTGATGATTTCCGAAAAGGCCTCAGGGTGGTCGAGCCTGCCCGTCATGACCCGTTCTTTCAGGGAAGAGAGCTCGCGCTGCATCTCCCGGTGGGCGATGGCGCGTCTCACGCTGGTCACAAGGCGCCCGTCTTCCATGGGTTTGGGCAGGTAGTCATAGGCGCCGCTTTTTATGCACTCCACGGCCGTACTTATATCACTGACGGCCGTGACAATAATGACCGGCAGTTGGGGGCTGACCCCGAGCACTTCCGGCAGGAGGTCCTTTCCGTGCACATGGGGCATGATAAGGTCCAGGAGCAGGACCTCGGGATCGTGCTCTTCGAGCAGGGAAAGGGCCTCCCTGGGGTCCTGGCAGGTGACCACGTTGGTGATGCCCCCCAGACGGAGTTCCGTTGAAAAGGCCATAAGCACCTGGGGCTCGTCGTCCACCAGCATTACCGGACGGAGGGGGTAACCGCCTTTAACCATCTTCTGTTTTCCCTTCTGATTCGTTGGTTACGGTCTCTCCAAAGCATGCCGGGAGAAGGAGCCTGACCGTGGTACCCCGGCCGGGACTGGATTGAAAGTCCATCTTACCCCCATGGGCGGTTATAATCCTTTCCGAGATGGAAAGGCCCAGTCCCATGCCTTTGGTGTCGCTCTTGGTGGTGAAAAAGGGATCAAAGATCCGCGACTGTGTCGCCGGGTCCATGCCCACACCCTCATCCTGCACGGTCACAATGATCTGTTTGGACGAGGGATCAGAGGAGGTGGCCACGCGCACGGCCTTGGATGGACCCGAAAGGGCCTGGCAGGCGTTTATGATCAGGTTGATGATCACCTGTTCGAGCTGGTGAAAATTCCCCTTGACCCCGGGAAGACCATCGCCATATTCCACGGTAAAGTGATGGGTGGACTTTTTGATCTGTTGACCCACAAGGTTCATGGCCTCTTTGACCACGTCGTCTATCTGGAACGGTTCGTAGTCCCCCGAATCCTTCTCCTTCCTGGAAAAATCCTTCAGGCTTGCCACAATATGTTTAATGCGATCGGCCCCGTCCTGGATACCGCCAAGCAACATGGGGACCATATCCCGAATGTCGCTGTAGGAGAGATTTCCCACAGGAAAGTCACCGTTTTTTTCATGGTATTTATCCAGAACCGGGTAAAGGGACTCCCACACCTTTTGCATATTATAGGTATTGGAAAGAATAAAGGTGTTGGGGTTATTCACCTCGTGGGCCACGCCGGAAACAAGGGTTCCTACGGAAACCAGCTTCGCCGCCTGAAAAAGCTCCTCCTGATTTCTCCTGGCCTCCTCCTCGGCGATGCGCTGGTTTTCCAGGCTCCGGGCGAATCCCTGCAAGAGCCCGTTCAGGGTTTCCACCAGAATGCCCATCTCGTCCCCTTTATGTCCCTTTGGAACTTCAAGCAGGGACTGGTCGGGCCGTGCCGGATTCACCTCGGAGACATGCCTGGACATTCTGAGCAAGGGCCTGGTGAGGGTGGAATAAAAGATCAGGGCGAGGATACCCGCAAGGGTAAAGGCGAAGACAATAAAGGCGATAAGGGTTAATATAGAACGGTTTATGAAGTTTTTGGCGACCATATAGGTATCAATGGCCATCTTGAGCTGGCCGACCTGCTTTCTTTTGGCACCCGAGTACAAGGGGATAACCTTTTTTATATCTTGACCGAATAAGAACCGCGGCAGCCACCCTGGGCGGTCTGTCATGGGGGGGCGACTTTTGGAGGCAAGTTGGATCCCGAGGAGATCATCTACAATTTGAGCATCGCGGATCGGGCCGTATACAAAAAGCCCATTGAGGACCTTCTCCGCCAGACGTTCGTCAACGTTGTAAACCGCCTCGGTGGCCGCCTCCTCAAGCAGCCCGGTCACCTGGGAAATGGTCGCTTCAAACTGTTTTTTTTCATTGAAGAAGTCATAACCGATCTGCACGGCACTCAAGGCCATGCCCAGAAATAGAGCGATGAGGGCGGTGTTCCTTGCCTGGCGATAGGCGAGACGTTGGCGAAGCTTGACCTTCATGTATTATTTCAACCTTATTGGTCCGTACCCTGCGTGGGCTGGGTTCTGGTTCCGGCATTTATTGATCTTTTTTATAATAAAACCGTTTGTATGTCCCGTCATAGATCATCTCCTCGATCACTTCAGAAAATCTGTCCTTCAACGGGGCCAGGGCCGGCTTCTTTTTACTAAAAATAAGATAGGTGGGGACCACCTCAATGGCCGGGGAAAGTTTCTTTACTTTACCTTCGCATTTGATTTCTTTTTGCAGGTAAGTCA
>CAZNLL010000163.1:0-1366 GCA_964573885.1 uncultured Desulfobacteraceae bacterium
CCTTCAGAAGGAAGGCGTTCAAACCCCAGGATTAACGCTCGGGATCGGGGATGACACGGCATCTTTCCTGCCGCACGCCGGATACGACGTATTGGTGACCTGTGACTGCATGGTAGAAGGCAGGCATTACATGCCCCAGTATATTACCCACCAGGAGTTGGGGCGACGCGCCATGGTGCTCAATATCAGCGATATCGGTGCCGTGGGGGGTAAACCCCTTTATGCATTAGTATCCCTGGGCCTAAGATCGGACACCCGTGTTTCAGACGTGGAGGCCATGTATCGCGGTTTTGTTGCGGAACTCAATCCGTTAGACGCCTCGGTTATCGGTGGGAATCTTACAAAATCAGGGGACGGCCCGTTTATCGACATCACTTTAATTGGGGAGGTGGCGCATGATAAAGCCGTCCGCCGTTCCACCGCAAAGGTGGGAGACGCAATTTTGGTTACGGGATACCCGGGTCAATCGGCCGCCGGGCTGCAACTCCTGTTGCAAGCGCAACGGATGGAGGGTTTACGCGACCACCCACTGGTACGTGCCTACAACACACCTTCTCACAGAGCACGGGAGGGTTGGGCCATTGCCCAGTCAGGGTGTGTCACAGCGATGATTGACACCAGTGACGGGTTTCTCGGGGATCTGGGACACATCTGCAAGGAAAGCGCTGTTGGCGCTGAACTGATCCAGGAGAAGTTGCCCATAAGTGGGGCCCTGCGTCAAGCGGCCCAGGATTTGGGACAGGATCCCTATGACCTGATCTTAAAAGACAGCGATGATTATGAACTGATCATCACCTGCGCTCCTGATCACGTGGGGAAAATCTGCAGCACACTGTCTTCGTTAAGTGATGTGCCTATTAACGAGGTTGGCAGGATTACGGGCGTGGCCCGGCAAATCAAGTTGAACCTTCCAGATGGGACATGGTCTGAAATGACACCTGCCGGGTGGGATCATTTTGCAGACTCAGGAGGAGGACATGATTGATCAACCATTGGCAAAAAAAGCAGCACAAAACCTGAAAAAGCTTAGGGAGAAAAAGCCCCTGATTCATAACATCACCAATTATGTGGTCATGAATACTACGGCGAATGCATTACTGGCATGTGGGGCATCTCCCGTCATGGCCCATGCGCAAGAAGAAGTGGTGGAAATGGTGTCCTTTGCCGGTGCCCTGGTGCTTAATATCGGGACACTGACACCCTACTGGATTGATTCCATGTTGAAGGCGGGGAAACGTGCTAACGAACTCAATGTGCCCATTATCCTGGACCCTGTGGGTTCAGGGGCCACAACACTGCGTACTGAATCCGCAAAACGACTCATGAACGAACTCACCATCCGTGTCGTTCGAGGGAATGCCTCAGA
>CAZNLL010000163.1:1466-7377 GCA_964573885.1 uncultured Desulfobacteraceae bacterium
GAAAGCAGTGCCTGACTGTATGGATGCTGGGGGTTTTGATAGAGTTCCTTATCCGTGGCCAGTTCTACAAAACGTCCCAGATACATAACGGCTATACGGTCGCTGATGTGCTCCACGACGCTCAAATCGTGCGCAATAAAAAGATAGGAGAGGTTCATCTGCTCCTGGAGCTGGGCGAGCAGGTTGATAACTTGGGCCTGGATGGAGACATCCAGGGCTGAGACCGGTTCGTCACATATGATGACCTTGGGATTCAAGGCCAAAGCACGGGCAATACCAATGCGTTGGCGTTGACCTCCCGAAAATTCATGGGGATAGCGGCTTATCTGCTCTGTATGGAGGCCGACCTTCTCCATCAGATAAGCCACCCGGTTTTTGATTTCAGCCCTAGGTTCTTTAAGATGGTTTTTTATTGGCTCGGCAATGATCTGGCCGACATTCATGCGGGGATTAAGGGAGGAAAAAGGATCCTGGAAGATAATCTGAAGAGAAGCCCGCACCCGCCTGAGCGCTTCCCGCTCCAACCCTAAGAGATCCTGGCCATTAAATGTTATCTGGCCGGAAGTTGGCTCGATGAGACGCAGGATTGAGCGGCCCACCGTGGTCTTGCCACAGCCGCTTTCACCGACCAGTCCCAGGGTCTCGCCCCGCTTCAGGGTGAAGGTGATCCCGTCCACTGCCCGCACATTGCCTACTGTGCGAGACAGTACCCCCTTCTTGACAGGGAAGTGTTTCTTCAGATTTTTAACGTCTAAGAGGGCCATGTTAGCCGGGTCCTTTAATTCGATTCAGCTTGCCTCCAGCCAGCAGTTGACCCGCCGATATTCGGTGAGGTGAATCATGGGCGGCTCCTGCTTGCGGCATATGTCCATGACACTGGAACAACGGGGATGGAACCGGCACCCAAGCGGTGTTTCCAAGGGTCTGGGGACAATTCCCGGAATCTCCTGAAGACGGCGACCGGTTTGGGCCTTGCGGCCGATAACCGGAATAGATCCCAGAAGCCCCCGGGTGTATGGATGGCGGGGGTCCTTAAATAGGTCCTTCACGGGCGCCTCCTCAACGACCTTACCGGCGTACATAACGACCACCCGACTGGCCATCTCGGCGATGACCCCCAGATCATGGGTAATGAGCACAATGGCCGTTTTAAATTCCTCCTTGAGACGTACCATAATGTCCATGATCTGCGCCTGGATGGTGACGTCCAGTGCGGTGGTCGGTTCATCGGCCAGCAGGAGCTGTGGGTTGCAGGATAACGCCATGGCGATCATGGCCCGCTGACGCATGCCGCCTGAAAGTTTGTGGGGGTACTCTCTGGCCCTGGCCCTGGGACCCGATATCTGCACCATCTGAAGCATGTTCACCGCCCATTTCCAGGCCTCCTGGTATCTCATGCCCTCGTGAAGTCTCACAGCCTCTGAAATCTGCTCTCCGATGGTCAGCACCGGGTTCAGGGAGGTCATGGGCTCCTGGAAAATCATTGAGATGGCGCTGCCCCTGACCTTTCTGATTGCCTCCTGGTCTAAGTTCAGGAGGTTGACGCCCTCGAAGCGGATGTTTCCCTGGATTTCCGCCGGTGGGCAACGCAGGAGTTGAAGGATTGAAAGGGCGGTGACGCTCTTACCGCAACCGCTCTCGCCGACCAGCCCCAGGGTTTCACCCTGATAGACGTTGAAGTCCACCCCATCCACCGCGTTGACTACCCCATCCTGCGTGTGGAAGCGGGTGTGGAGGGCCTCGATCGCCAAAAGGGGTTTTTTTGTGTCGTTCATAGCTTGAACCTGGGATCGAGGGCATCACGCAGGCCGTCGCCTAAAAGATTGAAACCCAAAACGGCCAAGAAAATGGCGATGCCGGGGAAGGTGGCGACATGAGGTGCGTGGAAAAGATAGGATCGGCCTGAACCCAGCATGGTCCCCCATTCCGGTGTGGGGGGCTGCACGCCGATGCCCAAAAATCCCAAACCTGCCGCGAAGAGAATACCCATACCCATGGACAGACTCGTTTGGACGGTGATGGGGACCATGACATTGGGCAGGATGTGTCTTAGCAGAATGACCGTGTCTCTCGTACCCACGGCCTTGGCTGCCTCAACATAGATCTCCTCCCTTACGGCCAGGGTACAACCCCTGACCAGACGGATGTAAAGGGGGATCATGGCAATGCCAATGGAGACCATGGCGTTCTTGAGTCCGACCCCCAGGACCGCCACCAGTCCGAGGGCCAAGAGAAAACCCGGGAATGCTAACAGGGTGTCGGTTATGCGCTGGAGGATAAAATCGGTTTTTCCGCCGTAGTAGCCTGAGATGAGTCCGAGGGGGACACCAATAAACAACCCCACCGAAACGACCCCTATGGCGATCGAAAGTGAGACACGTGAACCATAGATGATCCGACCCAGAATGGAACGTCCCAGTTCATCGGTACCCAGCGGGTGCTTCAGGGATGGGGTCTCCAGGGCCATGATGAGGTTTGGGGCCGAGGGGTTGCCAGGGAAGAGGACCGGCGCCAGCAGGGCGGTGAGGATGTAGAGCAGGATCAGAAAACCGCCGAACAGCGCCACTTTGTTACGCTTGAGCTTGAACCAACTGCGTCTGAACGGGCTGATGGGTGAATGATCCCGGTCTCCATCGGCTGTGTTCCGGATTGTGTCAGTCATAGCGAATCCTCGGGTCCACAAAGGCATAGATCACATCAACCATCAGGTTAACCAGGGTGTAAATGAGTCCGAAGATGAGAATGGTTCCTTGAATTACAGGATAATCCCGGGCCAGAATCGAGTCTACGATCAGACGGCCAACACCCGGCCAGGCGAATACCGTCTCGGTCAAAACCGCCCCCCCTAAAAGCATACCAAATTGGAGCCCCACCACTGTGATGATCGGGATGAGGGCATTTTTAAGCGCATGCTTGATGACGACCACCTTTTCCTTCAGACCCTTGGAACGGGCCGTGGTCGTATAGTCCTGGGATAGGACCTCCAACATGCTTGAACGGGTCATGCGGGCAATGAAGGCAACGACAAAGGCGGTCAGGGTAATTGAAGGCAGGATGACGTGTTTCCAGGAGCCGGTGCCCCCGGCAGGCAGCCAGGGGAGTATGACCGAAAAGACGATCACCAACATCAGGCCCAGCCAAAAGACCGGCATGGAGATACCAAAAAGGGCTGCGGCGGTCACCAGATAGTCTAAAAAAGTGTAGGGCCTTGTGGCCGAGATGATGCCTGCCGGTATCCCAAATAAACACGCCAGGGTGATGGCCACCACGGCCAGCAAAATGGTGTTTGGTAATCGGGCCCAAATTTCCTGGATTACCGGGTTCTGGGTTCTTGCCGAACGGCCTAAATCAAATTTGGCCAATTGGCCGAGGAAGACGGCATATTGAATGTAAACCGGCTTGTCAAGCCCCAGTTGGTGGCGTATGTGCTCGATATCCTCCGGGGTGGCCATCTGGCCGGCCAGTACCTGGGCCGGGTCGCCGGGTAAGGCCCGGAGCATGAAAAAAAGCAGGAGCGATATTCCAAACAGAACCGGGATGATAGAGAGCAAACGTTTGATCACATACTGGAACATTGAATGCGGCCTGCTTAAAATACCGGGGGCTGAGGCTTGTGTCGGCGACCTCACCCCCCGGGATGATGTTCAATCTACTTCATGGTGATGTACTGTGGATAGAACTTTTCAGTCGGCGTGACGATCATGCCTCGGATTTTGCTCGAATAGGCGATCACAAACTTCTCCACATGAAGCCACATCCATGGGCAGTCATCCCAGACCATCTCAGAGGCCTGTTTCAACAATGCCAGCCGTTTTTTCGGGTCCTGTTCTTTTCGGGAGGCCTTCATAATCTTGTCATATTCGGGATTACAATAAAAGGCCGCGCCTAATCCTTTCGGCGGGTTGACTTCACAGGTAAACTGACCATAGAGACCCATATCTGCGTCCATAATGAGCGGGCCCCAGCCCAGGAGGAAAACCTCCAGCTCTGTCTGGTCCAGTGGCTTCAGCAGACCTGCCACATACGTCGGCCAGTCATAGGTACGGAGTTCAACCTTCACTCCGATGGCCTGGAGATAGGCCTGTACGGCTTCAGAAACCTGTTTGTCAAAGAGGTATCGCCCGTTGGGCGTCCGCATGTTGACGGTTTTAGAAAAGTCAAATTGGGCCTCCTTCAGGAGGGCCTTGGCCTTATCGGGATCATAATTATACTGCTTGTCCATTTTCATGTAGCCGAACACTTTGGGTGACACCGGTCCATCCATGGGTTGGGCGGTACCGAAAAGGATCTTTTTCACGATGGCCTTTTTGTCTACTGCATAATTGAATGCCTGCCGGACTTTTTTGTTGGTGGTAACACCCTTCTGATAGTTAAGTCCCATGAAGATGGTTCGGGTGTCCAGGGGCATCTCCAAAGTGATATTGGTGTCCGCCTTGAGTGCCGCTACATTGGAGGGTAACGGCTTGTAGCAGACGTGGACCTGGCCGGTTCTCAGCATGGCCTCCCGGGTCGCCGCCTCAGGTACAATTTTCCACGTGATTTGAGCGACCGTGGGTTTTTCACCCCAATAGTTTTCGTTTCGAACCATAACGATACGATCCCCTTTTACCCATTCCTTAAGAACATATGGGCCTGCGCCTACAGGGTGCTGACGGACATCGTCTCCGTATTTTTCTATGGCTGCCGGGCTAATGGGGGACACCAGGGTCATTGAAAGGGATGGAGCCAGTGGCGCAAAGGGATATTTGAGTTTGAGGGCCACGGTATAGTCGTCGACCTTGATGCATTCCTTCACCATACCCACCGCGAAGCGCAGCGGCACCCTCATTTTGGTGTCAAGGATGCGGTCCCAGGTCAGCTTGACAGCGTCGGCGTTGAAATCACTGCCATCTGAAAACTTCGCTCCCTTACGAAGGTGAAGGGTGTAGGTCAACCCATCCTCAGACACCTCATACTTGGTGGCCAAACGGGGATGGAGCTTTCCTTCCGGATCCTGGAAGAAAAGATTCCCGTAAATCAGGTCGCACATGTTTTGAATCAGAGTTGTGGTCTGCTCCTGGGGATTCAAGCTATCCGCATCCACACCGATGCCGATTTTAAGTTCCTTAATATCGGCGCAGGCATCAGTCGGATTGAGACTGAATTCGACACCCACAAATAAAAAAGTCACTGCAAAAATCATTACCCATATCAATCTGAATGCTTTCATGTTTCTCCTCCTTTTTTGGGGTTTGTCAACACGACTTTTCCTTAACCAATTTTCCTCCCTGCATGACCAGGTGGACAGCTTCCTCTGAAAGCAGCCCCCTCACGTCATCCATAGGATTTCCTTGTACCACAACCAGGTCGGCTAATTTGCCCACCTCGATTGTGCCGATCTGCCTCTCCAGCCCAAGCACTTCAGATGCGATCCGGGTGCCCGCCTCGAGGGCTTCCATGGGGGTAAACCCTCTTTCAACCAGGCGCTCCAACTCTCCGAGATTATTCCCATGGGTATTAAAAGGCGTTCCGGCGTCTGTCCCCATGGCGATGGGGATGCCGGCTTCCCGTGCCATTTGCACACTCTCGATATGAAAGGGTTCTACTGCAAGGGTTTTTTCCACTGCAAAACGCGGGATTCCTGCTGCTACGCCTTTAGCCAATATGTGGTAAAGCGCTGAGAGGGTCGGGACAAAAGGGATATTTGCCTTTACCATTAGAGAAATAGCCTCTTCGTTCAGATAGACGCCATGTTCAATGCTGTCGATTCCAGCGCGAAGGGCATTCAGTATCCCCTGTGTCCCCATGGCATGTGTTGCCGTTTTTTTCCCTGCTTTGTGGGCTTCCTGAATTCCTGCTCGAAGCTCCTCTTCGGTGAGCTGCTCACTTCCAGGCTCTACCGCAGGCGTCATTACACCGCCTGTGGCCATTA
>CAZNLL010000164.1:0-7239 GCA_964573885.1 uncultured Desulfobacteraceae bacterium
AGGAAATCCATCTTATACGCGATGGTTTTAGGACGGACAAAACGGGGATCCATCCACAGATGGATGGTCAAAAGGGGAATATTCAGTGCCTGTACCAGCTCGAGGAGGTGCAGGATCTTGGGAAGATAGCGGTTCTCCAAGCCTGGGATGTCGTTTGGATTTCCCTCCCGGGGGCCGTGTGCAAGAAAATAGAGCCCCAGTTCCCTGTTCACTTCCCGGTAACGGGGGACGAGAGGGGCAAACCTTTCCGGATCAGGGACCCCAATCTCCGCAAAAGCCAGTCCCAGACGGTGGAGGGTGATCACATCATCGGGGCTGCGGGCCGTCCCCCCCAGGTGGATTCCCTTGTCCTTCATGTCCCAGATCCTATTTTTCTCATGATACCTTGACCTGAGAGTAACGAAAGGCCAGTCCCAGGGCCTTAACGGCGGTCTCCGGATCGCTGAATACAGGGTAACCCATGGCCTCCAGTCGGTTGGCCAGGTCACGGGCCATGGACAATTCGGGTCCGTAGATCCATGTGGCCACGGGCTTTTGATGGGCTCTGCTCAGACGGTCGTAGGCCTCCAAATAGGCCTCTGTGTTGTTGCCCGTGGGATCCGCCCATATCACCATAAGGAGGGCGTCCACCTGGTCATCTCCAATCACCGCCTCAAGGATGCCAGGGAAGGCCGTGAGAAAATCCGGCACAGCAGGGGCCATGGGGCCGATATCCACCGGGGTCTTCCCAAGGCCCGGGAACATCTCTTCCAAGAGGGCACCGGTCCCGGAGGTCAAAGTGGCTACTTCCAGTCCATACTTGGCCCCTTCATCCGTGGCCAGGACCCCCACTCCGCCGGTGTAACTGACGATGCCGACCCGGTTTCCCCTGGGGAGGGGTTGATGGGCAAAAATCTTGGGCACATCAAAGAGCTCATGCCATTTGTGGAGGCGCAAGATTCCCGCCTGGCGACAGAGGGAATCAAAGATCCGGTCGTCCACGGCCATGGATCCCGTGTGGGAGGCAGAGGCCCTGGCCCCCTCCCGGGTCCTGCCCGACTTCAAGATACAGACCGGCTTGTGCTTGGTGACCTTCCTGGCGGTCTCCAGAAATCTTTTGCCGTCCCGGACGCTCTCCACGTACATGCTGGCCACCTTGGTGGCCGGGTCCTTTTCCAGGTACAGGAGGAGGTCGCATTCGTCCAGGTCGCACTTGTTGCCGAAATCGCAGATCTTACTGACGCCTATATTAAAATCCGGATACGGAAAGGCCTGGGGGTTGGTCATGCCCGTCTGGGAGGAAATGGCCACCGGCCCCGGCTTCAGGGCATAATACCCGGCCTCATAGGGACAGGGATTGTAGCCGTTGGCGGTATTGACCACCCCGGCGGTATTAGGTCCTATAATGCGAATTCCGGTTTGTCTGGCGATCTGCAGGATTTCCTGTTGTAACCGGGCCCCCTCCCCGTTCCGTTCTGCGAAACCATCCGATACCACGGTCACCGCTTTGATCCCCTTTTCACCACATTCCTTGAGTACCCGGGCCACGCCCCGGGCGTTTATCATAATCAGGGCCGCATCGATTTCTCCATCCACCTCTTTGATGGAAGGATAGGCCCTGATCCCCAGAATGTCCTTGCAACCAGGGTTGACGGGATAAATCCTGCCTTTATAGCCCGAATTCACCAAGGATTTGACCACCACATATCCTCCGAACAAGGCCTCCCTAAGAGATCCAATCACAGCGATACTTCGGGGTTCAAAAAAGCGGGCACTGTCTTGTGAACTCGTCGTGTCATTCCGGATCATGGATAGGTTTCCTCCTTTTTTCCACAGTCTCAATACCTAAACAGGCCGTTTTCATAAATCACAACCCTCTTGCCCGTCTTCAGATGGGCCGTAACCGTCTTTTTCTCGGTATTCACCAAGTCCCAGTGGAGGGCGGAATCATTAAAACCCAGCTTCCTTTTCTTCTCCTCAGTCAGTTTTGAGGGATCGCCGTGAAAGGCGTCAGAATAGGAGGCACCCACGGCAAGGTGGCAATTGCCGTATTTCCCGCCGTAGTTTTCATCATAAAGGGTGTTGGCCATGAATCTGTTAATCCTGGAAAAGCGTCTGTCCGTCAGGGAAAACTCCCCCACCCTGGAAGCGCCCTTGTCCATGGAGAGTTGTTTGCGCACAAACTCCATCCCCTTTTTGGCCTCTATGTCCACGGCCTTGCCTCTCCTGAAGACGAGGTGGACCCCTTCCACGTAATTCCCGCTGCGAAAGGACGGCTGATTTGCATAATAGACGCCCTCCGTGCCTCGCCAGTCCGGTGAGAGAAAGACCTCAAAACTGGGGATATTGTGCCCCGACACACCCACCCATCTCCTATGCTCCCCGGGGCTTACCTTGAGGTCAATGGTTTTTGATTCTACATGATAATAGCGGACCTTCATGCTGTTAAGCCATTTCTTGACCGTCATCGCATTGCCGTGTATCTCCCGCCATGCCCCTGCCGGGTCCGTCTTGTCCAGGAAGCAGGCCCTCACAATCTGATTGGTGTATTGTCTCAGGGTGAGCTTGGCCTGCTTGGCGAGCGCTTCGGTTGGCAGGGTGCACAAGGTCCAACCATAGGCCTTTTGGTCTTCCCTCTTTCTAAGGATATCCCGAAGGGCCTTTCTTGCCACGGCGGCCTTTCCGATCCGCTTGGGATCAATATCTTTCAGGTGGGTGAGGGAGGCGGGTGCATGGAGATAAATTCCCCCATTGAGATTCTCGTGGAGTTCCCGCTCCCCGGGCCCAATAAAGGTGAGTTGTCTGTTATTGGATTTCTCTAAGAAATGATGCTCCATCCCCGGGGTCAGCCCGAGTCGCAAGATGGGGTTCAGTCCTTGATCCAAGAGCTTCGCCTGAAGGTTCTCTGCCAGACTGACCGCCTCCAGATCAAATCGCAGGAGCACAATCTCACCCCTTTTAAACTTGCGGCCCCTCGCCGTGTTCAAGGCCCACAAGAGTATATCCGCATATCGCTCCAATTGTCTGCCGGTTAACATAAGGTTCCTCCCTTATTCTCTGTTTTACCTCCAATCGCCCCTCTATTTATCAAGGTTGGGGCATAATGCAAATGATATTTTGGCGTCTCAAAAGACCTCGGCCCCCTGTCCTATACGCCAAGCGTCCTTTTTTAATCCACCAATTCTCGTCAAGAATGGCCATGGACTCTTTTGAAAGCCCTTGAGGGATCTTTGGCTGGTAGCGGCTCGGTATGATGGTCCCCTTTTCCAGACCGTGACACATCAATAGACGCGGGTGAGGCGGCTTAATCGACGAGGCCGGAGCGCTTAAGGAAATTCACCACGGCCTCTCTGAAGGCGCCGGGATTGTCCGAGGGGACCTGGTGGGTGGATCGAGGTATTTCCACATACCGGCTTTTGGGAATGGCCTTTTCCATTTCCAGGGCTGCCTCTTTTCTCATAACCCGGCTTTGCGCTCCTCGAATAATCAGGGAGGGACAGGTAATTCGGGGCAGATCTTTCCTCAAATCATAATGATCAAAACAATCCAAGACCTCCCGGTCGTACTTGTTATAGAGCTTCCCACCGGGCCCTTCTCTAAGGGCGAAAGAGGCAAGACGGTGGAGGGTTTCCTCGGTGGCATAAGGGCTGGCCTTTTCCATCCCCCTGACCACCTCTTGAACCGAGCCGTAAGAGGCAGGCAAGGAGTGGTAAAGGTCTCGGAGGTACGCCCTGTTCCAAGAGGGGGGACGGGGTTCAATATCCACATGGATCAGGGCCGCAATTGAGGCCCCCTTCACCGCGGCGTATCGGGTGGCGTGAAGGGCCCCCATGGAGTGACCCATGAGGATGGGATGGGGCAACTCGAGGGCCTTTATCACCTGGTCCAGGTCATTGACGTAATCCTCACACCTGTAGGCAGGAGGCCGTACCCAGTCGCTCTCCCCGTGCCCCCTTTGATCCAGGGCGATCACCTTGAAACGCCCTGCCACCGAAGAGGAGAAATCGTCCCACATGTGGGCGTTGTCTCCGGTTCCGTGGAGGAGCATCATGGTCCTGGGCATTTTGCCGGGCCATTCCAGATAGTGTAAACGGAGGCCGCTTACACGGACGGTCTTGCTTGCGGATTGCGGTGTTTCGATAGGACCGGCCTTTTTCCCCTGCACGCCGAACACCCCGGTCTTAACCCGATTCAGGGCCCCCTATCCTATTCCGCAAGTCCAGGAAAACGTCGAGGGAACGGGGATTGCTCATGGAATCCACGTTTACCGCCTTTTCCAGGGGGATTCCCATAAAGATTTTCTTGACGGGAACCTCCAGTTTTTTCCCGTTCAAAGTAATGGGGATCTCCGGTACGGCGTAGATTTCATCGGGTACGTGACGGGGGGACAGGGCACTGCGTATGCTCTTGTTGATCCTTTTCTTTAGGTCATCATCCAGTTTCGCCCCTTTGTCAAGGACCACAAAAAGGGGCATATGATACACACCTTTGCCGTCTTCAAAACCCACGATCAGGCTGTCTGCAACCTCCGGCAGCTCCTCCAGGACACTGTAGATTTCGCTGCTTCCCATGCGCACACCCTGTCGATTAAGGGTGGAATCAGATCGACCCAATATGACGGCACTTCCCCTCGATGTAAACCGAATCCAGTCCCCGTGTCTCCAGACACCCGGGTAGAGATCGAAATAGCTTTCCAGATAACGCTGGTTGTCCTTATCGTTCCAGAGATACAAGGGCATGGAGGGCATGGGCTCGGTGATTACCAGCTCTCCCACTTGGTCCACCAGCCCGTTGCCTTCATCGTCAAAGGCGGCGGCCTTGATTCCAAGACCCCGGCACTGGAGCTCTCCCGCGTGCACGGGGAGCGTCGGAGAGGAGGCCAGGAAACCGCTCACGATATCCGTCCCTCCGCTCACCGAGGCAAGCCATACATCCCTTTTCACCTTTTCATAGACCCACCGGAATCCCTCGGGCGATAAGGGGGAACCCGTGGAACCCACCGCCTTCAAGGGGGCGAGGTCATGGTCCTTGCCCGGTGCCATGCCCTGGCTCATGCAGGTGGTTATATAGGCGGCGCTTGTGCCGAACACGGCAAAACGGGCCTTTTCCGCGACCTCCCAGAGCAGGTCCATGCTGGGGAAGCCCGGGCTCCCGTCAAAGAGAACCGGGGTTCCGCCCATGAGCAGGGAACTTTGGACAATGTTCCACATGACCCATCCGGTTGTGCTGAACCAGAAGAACCTGTCTCCCGGATGCACATCCATATGAAGGCCCTGGAATTTCAAAAATTCCATGAGAACACCGCCGTGTCCGTGGACAAGGCCCTTGGGAAGCCCTGTAGTCCCCGAGGAATAAACCACCCAAATGGGGTGATCAAAGGGTACCTGCTCGTAGGTAAGGTCCCCTGATTTGCCCAAGAGATCGTCCCAGAGCATAACATTCTTCAGGCCTTCAAGGGCCTGGCTCCGTGCATCCTTTTCCAGGTAGGGGACCATAATGGTCTTTTCAAGGGAGTTCAACACCTCCTGCAACTGCCCGACAGCGCTCCGGCGCTCAAAGGCCTTGCCGCCGTATTGGTAGCCGTCCACGGCAAAGAGGATCTTGGGCTCAATTTGTCTAAACCGGTCAATGACGCTCCTTGTCCCGAAATCGGGAGAGCAGCTCGACCAGATGGCCCCAATGCTGGCTGTAGCCAGAAAGGCTACCACGGTCTCGGGAATATTGGGAAGAAAGGAGGCCACCCTGTCTCCCTTCTTGACCCCGAGGTTACGGAGGCAGGCCGCAACCGAGGAGACCTTTTCATGCAACTCCCCCCAGGAGACCTCTGTGAGGGGATAGATCTCTGATTGAAACAAGAGAGCGGGATAATCTGCGGTCATCCGCCGGAACACATGTTGAACATAATTGAGTTCTGAGCCCAAAAACCATTTGGTGGTGGGCATTTTTCCCTCAATAACCGTGGTGTAGGGCTTTGAGGCCTCGATATCGAAATAATCCCAGAGGGATGCCCAGAACTCCGCAATATTGTGCACGGACCACTGCCACAGGGCCGTATAGTCCTTAAAAGTCAGCCCCCGTTGATCCTTAAGCCATTTTATGTAATGGGTGATGTTTGCCTCGCTTTTCAATTTTTCAGAAGGCTCCCACAGTAAAGTCCCTTCCTTAATGGGTTCCATGCACACTCTCCTCCTTTATGGTTTTTTGTTTGTCCTCTTTGTTTTATACCATGGGGGCCGGGATGTCAGCAGGCTAATTCAAATTCAGAATTCTGGCAGGATTTTTCGAGGTCACTTTCTCCAAAGTCTTTTCTTTTATGGGTAATTCCTTTAGTTCTTTGATGATTCGGGCCCTTGGTATGAGGGGGAAATCACTTCCGAGGAGCGCCTTATCCGCCAGGGGGCCGTTCATCATTTTGATGACGTATTCCGGGATATGTCTGGGGGCCCATCCAGCAATATTGAAATAGACATTTTCGTTTTTTTGAACCACTGCCAGGGCTTCATAAAACCACGGAAAACCAAAATGGGCCGCGATAATTTTGAGTTCGGGAAAATCAATGGCGATGTCATCCAGCGGTTCAGGATGGCAATATTTAAGCCGGGCCCCGGTATGGAAATGGGTGCCTGTATGAAACAAGACAGGGATATTGAGTTCCTGTGCCTTTTCTAGGACAGGGTACATGCGGGGGTCGTTTGGCGACATTTCAAGGAGATGAGGGATGAATTTTGCCCCCACCAGACCCAGTTCCTTAACACCCCTGACCAGTTCGTCTACCGCCAGGGCCCCCTTATGGGGGTCAACGCCTGCAAAACCGATAAATCTGTCCGGGAAACGTTTTACAGCTTCGGAAACAAGTTCGTTCGAGACCTTGTACCGGTAGACGGTCTCCGCATCAATGGCAACGATCACTGCCTTGTCCACCCCTGCCTGATCCATATCAGCAATAATTTCTTCAAGTCCAAAGGTCTTAATTTCTTTAAATTTTTCCTCATAGCTCCGAAGCATGGCCGAAGGAAAATTCGCCAAGGCTTCTTGTGTCCACAGCTGAGAATGGGTATCTATCACCATTGTTTTACCTCCTGATGTCAAAAGAAAGGTCCTGGAGAGGGCGGTCTCAAAATTTCTTTGGCCAATTTGCCAAAAGGTGTCTGCCCATCCCCCGACCCGCTGAATCACGAACGATGTTCAATACCTCAACAAGATACTTGCGGGTATCAAAAGGACTGATAATATCCTGTATCCAATATCCTTGTGCCGCAG
>CAZNLL010000165.1:0-7132 GCA_964573885.1 uncultured Desulfobacteraceae bacterium
TGACGATGGTGGCGAAGTTGTCGTCCAGCAAGATCATGTGGGAGGCTTCCTTGGATACATCGGTACCGGTAATGCCCATGGCCACACCGATATCCGCCCGCCTCAAGGCCGGGGCGTCGTTGACCCCGTCTCCGGTCATGGCCACAAACTGCCCCTTATCCTGCAGGGCCTTGACGATTTTAAGCTTCTGCTCCGGGGCGACCCGGGCATAGACCCGCAGTTTTTCCACCTTGTCTTCGAATTCCTCCAGGGAAAGCCGGGCCAGTTCCCGGCCGGTCATGACGGTTTCTCCCTCCCCATGGATGATCCCCACCCTTCGGGCGATCACCTTTGCCGTCAGGGGGTGGTCTCCGGTAATCATCACCGGCTGGATGCCCGCGGATCGACAGAGGCCAACCGACTCGGCGGCCTCGGGCCGGGGTGGATCCATCATGCCCACCACCCCGAGCATGACCAGACCCGTTTCCGCCTCTTCGGAAGTCAGGGGATCAGGAAGAGCGCCCCGAACCCGCATGGCGAACCCCAGGGTCCTCAGGCCCTGGCCGGCAAACGCTTCGGCCGTCTCCTCCACTTTTGATCGGTCGATTCCTTCCAGACCTTGATGGGTTAATATCTTCTCGCAGCGTTCCACGATTTCCTCGACCGCGCCCTTGGTGAAAGAAATAATCCGGTCTTTTTCCCAGGGATGAAAAGTGGTCATCAGTTTTCTCTCAGAGTCAAAGGGGATTTCAGCCAGCCTGGGATATTTGGCGTCAAGCTTGTCTCGAAGGACGTTTTTTCCCCGCGCCAGGTTGAACAGGGCGGTCTCAGTAGGATCTCCGATAAGGACGCCCGAAACATCCAGGCGCGCGTCATTGCAAAGGGCCAGGGCCTTCATCAACAGGTCCAGGGAATTCACGCCTGGGGGAGGGCTCTCTCCGTCGTCCTCTTCCTCTGAGGCCGGCAGTTCTTCTACCCGGTACTGCCTCCCGTCTCCATAGACCTTTTCCACGGTCATGCAGTTCAAGGTCAAAGTCCCGGTTTTGTCAGAGCAGATGTAGGTCACCGAACCCAGGGTTTCCACCGCCGGGAGTTTTCGAATTAATGCCTGTTGCTTGACCAGTTTCTTGGCGCCCAGGGCCAGTGAAATGGTTATCACGGCAGGGAGGGCCTCGGGAATGGCCGCCACCGCCAGGGAGATGGCCGTGAGCAGCATCAAAAGCGGGGGTTCCCCCCGGAGGAGCCCGGCCAGGAAAACAATGACACAGATGGCCAGGACAGTATAGGCAAGCTTCCGGCCGAAAGAGGCGAGCCGTTTCTGTAGCGGGGTCCGCCCTTCTTCCTGGTCCTGGATCAGAGCGGCGATCCGCCCCAGTTCGGTCTGCATCCCGGTGGCCACCACCAGGCCCCGGCCGCGCCCGTAAGTGACCACGGTGCCTTTATAGGCCATGTTCCTGCGGTCCCCCATGGACAGGTCTGCCTCCCTGAGTGGGGCCCTGTCTTTTTCCACCGGCATGGACTCCCCGGTCAGGGCCGCTTCATCGATTCGCAACTGGACCGTCTCCGTGAGCCGGATGTCAGCCGGGATGACATTTCCGGCCTCCAGGAGGATGATGTCCCCGGGAACAAGCTGTTCCGCAGGGATTGATCCGGGTCGCCCGTCCCGGATGACGGTGGCCGAAGGGGCTGCCAGCTTTTTGAGCGCAGCCATGGCCTTTTCGGCGCGGTACTCCTGAACAAACCCGAGTATGGCGTTCAGCAGGACGATTACGGCAATGGCGATGGTATCGGAAAGCTCGCCGATCACGCCGGCCACAACCGCTGCGGCCATCAGGACCAGGATCATAAAATCCCTGAACTGATCCAGAAACATCATCCACAACGGTTTGCGCCTTTTCTCGATCAGTGCGTTGAGGCCGTAATGCTCCAGGCGCCGCAGAACCTCATCGGAAGTCAGCCCCTTAGAGGAGGATTGCAGTTTGTCCCGGGCCTCTTCCGGATCAAGCTGGTGCCAGTGTATGATTCGGCTTTCTTTTACAGTGGTGGTATCGGCCTCCCGGCCCTGGTTCCTCATTTTTCTTCACCTTGGGACGTTTTCAACAATTCTTGCTCCAGCCTTTGTTTGAGGGCCTCCCGGGCCTTTGCCTTTTTGGCCTCGTCCTGGTTTTGAAGGGCGGCGTAGAAAGACTGGCAGAGGTTCCTGGAGCGCTGATCCCACCGGGCCGTCCATCCCACCTTTTCCTTTCCCTGGAGGGCCGGATCGGGGTAATCCCGGCGTCCATGGGCCCAGTTGATGATGTGGGAATAAAAGATCAGGGCCCGATCCAGGAGGATAAAAAGGAACTGGATATTCCTGATGGGGCCCACACGGATCTGCTCCCCGCCCAGGCTCAAGCCCTTTACCTTGGCCTTGGAAAGCCTTTTCCCCCCTCCCAGGGCCGCCCAACCGGCCCCGAGGGTCCCGCCGATGGCGGTAAAGATGCCGAAGGTGAGACCCGCCGCAGCCACATCAAAGGCCGCGCCAATGGCCCCGCCTGTTATACCGGATGCCGTGATCAGCTGTTTGGGGGTGATCCCCAGGAACTGCCAGGTCTTTTTACTGAAGAGGTCTTCCTTTAAAATGGAGTGGGCCGGAAGCTCACAGTTAAAGATGTTGTGCTTGAAGAGCCTCCTAATTTGCTCATGGGCCTTGTGCTCGATTTTATGGATGGCCCGGTTAAAGTCCTGTTGCATGTCCTTTTTGAGTTCGGCCTCGGAGGCCGCCTCCGTGAAATTGCGCTGAACGGAATAGGTCAAACAGGATTCCAGCATTTGGCAGATGATATCGGCGGTGACGGCGTTTCGCTGTCTCCAATCTTCCTGAAAGGCGGAGATCACCTTTTCCAGGGCGGGGGCCCAATCCTGGTCAATACCCCCAAGGTTTTCCAACAGCTGGATCCGCTCGGCATAGGTGGCCCTGTTGGCATTGAAGACACGGGTGGCGTTAAAATGTTTCCGAAAGGCCTCCTTCCACTGCTCCAGGTGTTCCGTCTTATCCTCTTTGCAGTTGATGACGGCCATGCGGGGGCGACCGGTCAAACGCAGGATCTCCATCTCCGAGGCATCCACCCTGCGGACCGGCCTGGACCCGTCCACCACATAATGATCCCCGCCCCTGCGGCAATGGGCCTGAGGAGCTCGCAGTCGTCCTTGAAGGCGGGATCCCCCTGGTGGGTTTTCAAGAACGCTTCAAGGATGTTCGCCCCCTCACGTTCATGGGCCCTAATCCAGGCCAGCGTCTTTTTCGGGCTCTGGAAGCCCGGGGTATCCGTAAAGCGAATGACCTCTTTGCCGTCGATGACCACGGGATAGGTCTTACAGACCAGGGTCTCTCCAGGGAAGGGCGTGACCCGCACACTGTCATCCTCGGCCAAGGTGGAAACCACAGCGGATTTCCCCTCGTTGGGGTGCCCCACCACGGCGAATTCAGGGACGCCATCAGTCATGGTGCGTGACCATCCTCTCCAGGCCAAGGTAGGGGTCTCCCAGGACCCGGATCTTTTGTTGCCAGGCCTTCCAGTCCTCTTCTTTCACAGGGGTAAAAATACTCTCCGGGGCTGGTCGACCGATAAGGCCGATCTTCAAGGAGGAGGTTTTTCCCAGGGCCTTTCTCAGGTGTTTCAGAAAATCCATGTCTTCCCGAATAAGCGGCAACCAAGCCTCCCTGAGTATCATGACCGCCGTGGGGCCGATCTCCTGGTGCATGCGCAGGATGTGGTTGATGACCTCTTGGTTTGTTTTTTCATCCTCGCCAAACCTCATTTTACGCAGAAGGGAGTAACCCATTGAGGTGAGAATCTTTTCAAGTTCCCCTTCAGGACATGCATGGAAGATCTCGTCGGGGACCAGTACAATGAGGCGCCTATCCAATGAAGATGGGGTTGGTTCCATGGAGCCGGTCGAAATTTCCTTGCCTTCATCCCCCGGATGCTTCACCCGGGAAGGAATGGAGTGTTCAGGCTTCCCCTCAACACTCAGGTGCGGCGTCCTCATCCGGCGAAGGAGCCTCTCACAAGAGGTATGACTGAAGTCAATCCTTTTTAGGGCCCTTTGCTGGGCGAAAAAACCGATCAGCAAGAGGATGAGCCTCGGCACGAGACCGTAAAAAAACACGGAGAGGCAGAGAAAGGGCCACCAGGAGACAAGATCCGCCGTGGAAAGATGATAGACCCCCTCTTTCAATATCATGTGGCTCCCCTGAATGTGGTCGAGGGTGGGGTGGGCGATGGGTGCAGGCAGAAACCAGGACCACGGCAAGGCCAGGATTTTGACCCCATGAAATATCGCCTGGACACTGAACTGCACCGTGGACTGCCAACCAAAGGCGATATCCGCACCCAGGACCTTTACCAGGGTGGCCCCAAGGACCCCCACATTAAAGGCAATCCCAAAGACCTGGGCCAGGATAAAGACAGGCCAGTAGAACAAGGAACCATAGATCTGTCTCTTCCCCTTCACCAGACCCTTGATCCCTTCAAGGGCGTTTTTTTCCGTTCCACCGGTCTTCTTGAAGGCCTGTTGCCGGATCTTTTCCATCAATGCGGTCATGAGCCCGGTCACCAGGATAAACACGAGAGAAGAACGCAAAGGGAGACGCTTGAACCTGCGAAGGAGAGACAGGCCCAGGAGGAGAAGAAGCAACAAGAGCTGGAGAAACACAAAGGTCCCGAGATAGGTGGAGACATTTACAGGGGCCGCTCCCCTGTAACTTAGCAGGGAAAAGGCGAGCCCGGCACCCGTCACGAGGCCGGCGGCTGTTAGGCCGTAGGACGACAAACGGCGGATTTCCTCAAAGGCCTCGCCGGGCAATACCCGCCCCGCAGCCGAATCCGATGCCTTCCAGGTCCTTCGTCGCTCCAGCCAGGCGTGGATCACGTCCGAAGGAGGCAGGGTGCGTGACTTTTTTTTCAAGGGTCGAATATATTTGAGATAGATCTCCCTGTCCCTCTTGGCCATCCCCTGGTACCCGGATTGTTCCTCCTCCATGTGGTCTTTTTCCAGGAGGTATTCCAGATCGATGAGATCTTTAATATGCCACGGAGTCTTTCGCATGGGCCGGCTCGGCATTGGATCAAAATGGCCTTCAAGGGGTCGTCACCGACCCCAGGCTGAAAATAAAGGGGCAGGCAACAAAAATCAAGACCCGGACCGCGGGGTCTGTCAGTCTTGGGGATTCATCATCCGGCCCAGGAAGAGGATGGTACCCGTGCGCCGGTCACGGATGAGGTAGATAAAGGGGCGGTCGGCCTTGAAGGCGGGGATAAAAGGTGTGGTGAGGGCAGCCGTAGCCCGGGCCATGATCACCGCGGTGGCCGCCGCGGCCTCAGTGCCCTTTTCATTGACCTCCACAAAGGCCTTGTGCATCACCTGGGTGATGTAGAGCTGTTTCAGGGGGTCCGTGCTCGTGGTCATGCCGCCGAACTGGGCACCGTTGGGTTTGAAGGGATCCACGAAGGCCCGGTCCATGCCCAAGGCCTGAAGGGTGGGCTTCATCTCGTAGGAGGTTTCCTGCTTGAAATTGGGCAGGGAAACATGAACCTTCCGCTCCTGGAGCTTGTCAATCCAGTCGTCCAGGTCCTCGGTGGTGAAGCCCTTTTCCAATGCGCCCATGCCTCCAGGGCGGTTGGGGGCGATGATGACCATGGCCAGGTCGCCGCCTTTATAGGGGAGTTCCACCATGCTGAATCCGTCTTCCCCCGGGTAGAGGCCTGCTTTTTGTCCCCGTTCGATGGTGGCAGGGGTGTTGAAAAAGGATCCGTCCGCCTGGAAGGCGGCATAGCGGGCCACGTCCAGGGCTCTGGCGTTCATCATGGGTACCTGGATGGTGGTGCCCTCCGAGAGGGTAAAAGGCTCGGTCCGGGTGGCCTTTTCCTGGAAGGGCCGGGACCATTCTCCCTTGAAGAAGATGGCATTGGTGAGCACCAGCCGGGTATACGGGTCCAGGGCACCTGCCGGGATGAGATCCCTGATGCGGTCGCTGGTTTCCTCCTCCACCCAGCGGTTGATCCTCACCCGCTCGGCCTGGAAGTTTTTGCGGAAGTCCGCCGGGAAGGCGGATCCGGTCCCATAATATTCGGCGATGGTTTTCAGGTAGGACTCCTTAAAGGGATAGGTCTTTTCGGCCCAAAGGGCATTGGCCACGCGAAGCTCATACTGATCCACCCGGGCCAGCAGGTCGTTGAGCCGGGAGGCGATCTCTTGCTCTTCTTGGGCGGCTGCCCGATAGGCCTGCCAGTTGTGAGCCTTTTTGGCTTCCGCCGACGCCTTTTGAGCGGCCTCAAGACGGTTCCGGAGTCCCTTGATTCGGGCGCGGATCTCGGCCTGGTCCGCCTTTTCAGGCCCATTGAAAAGCCGGTGGAGTTGGGCCATGGCAGTGTGAAGGGGGGCAAGGTCCCAGGGGAGGTGGCACTTCTTTTGCCGGAGGGATTCCGGGAAACAGAGCGCCCGACCCATTTGAAGCGCGGTCTCGGCGCGGGCCCCCTCGGCGGTCATCGCCAGGGCGGTGGTCATGGAGTAAGGGGAGAAAAAGAGATTCTCCCCGGCCTTTTCCTTGCCGAGCCGGTGGTAGAGGTCTACGGCGAAATGGTTACTGGAATACACGGCCGGCTCCATGGGAGACTGAGAAGCCTCCGGACCGGAGTTTCCCGTGGCCGCAGCGGCACCTGCCGTGAATAAAATGGAAAGAGCGGCGAGCCATGGGAGTAAAAGAAAGGGATTCAGACAGTTGCTGCAAAAAGGGGCACGGCATTTCATTTCTGTTCTTCCGCCTTTTGGATGATTTGATCCAGATGCTCGGGGGTGATACCGACAGCGTTAACAAGTGCCGTATTTGATGAGGCCGCATCGATGACGCTGTAAAGCTCAATGAACTCTTCCTCTGTAAGGCCTAAGGCTTTTAATCGGCCCGTGAAAGCGTAAATGCAGGTCGGGCAATTATTCATGATGGCAACAGTGAGGTAGACCATGAGTTTGGATTGCAGATCTAATTTGGTGTCGCCTAATATGAAGGAGAATTTATCAACCACTATCTTGAGATATTCGGGCTTGTGAGCAAGGGCACGCCAAGTAGGCGCCGCCACCCGACCCATAAGAGAGTTTATGCGATCATAAAGTG
>CAZNLL010000166.1:0-7094 GCA_964573885.1 uncultured Desulfobacteraceae bacterium
CTCATTTCTGGATTGGAAACGCACTTGTGCCCAGAATTGATTTATGGATGCGCTCTATCTAGGCACGAGCTGTTGGTAGGCCTCTTGGATTTCTTTAAAACGTTTTTCCGCCAGATCCTTGAATTCGTCACCCAAATGGCTGACTTTGTCTGGATGATACTTGCTTGCCAGACGCCTGTAAGCGGCCTTTATTTCTTCCGGAGAGGCGTTTTGCCCTATTCCCAGCACCTTGTAGGGATTGCACCCCCCTGCCCTGTCTCCCATTCCATGGGCTGTTCTGTGCGCTCCCCCCTGTGATGAGCCTTGCCTTCCTCCCGTACCGGCGGAGCGTCCGCCCTGCCGGTAGGCTCCCTCATAGCCCAGCTTTCTCTTTTTATAGACGAAAAAGTACAAAAGGAGTCCTAAAAGGACAAGGTCGTCGCTCCATCCCAGCCCCACCAGAAAGTCTGGGAGCAGGTCGTAGGGGCAAAGGACATAGGCCACGGAAAGTAATATGAGGAAACGCTTCATAATCCTTTAATAAGTTCCTGCCCGTGTTTGTCAAGAAAGAGATCCAGGTCCTCTCCCCAGGGCTGCATGACATTGACATCCTGTTTCTTAAGGTTCCTGTTCTCCAAAACGGCGTTGGCCGGCCTCTTGATGGCGATACCACAATCTTTCATGGGGAAAGGTTTAACTCTGGCCTTCAGGCCCAGTTTGTCCAGCACATGTTTGACCGCTTCAAATCGACTGCAACAGCCTTCTGCTGTTGCGTGATAGGTTCCCCTTCCATTATGGCGCAAGAGTTCCCTGATCTGCAAGGCCAAACGATAGGTCCAGGTGGGGGATCCGAACTCGTCATTGGGAACTCGAAGGGTTTCCTTTTTTTTTGCCAGCCCCCTTCGTAGGACGTCCTTGAGGAAATTCTCCCCAGGAAGTCCATAAAGCCAGCCGGTGCGGACAATCACGTAATTGGGGGAGTTCTCCCGTACGGCCGTCTCACTATCTCGTTTTGTCCTTCCGAATCCTGAGAGAGGATTGGTAGTATCGTCTTCGAAATAGGGCTGGGGGATCACCTTTTGGCCGTCAAAAATATAATCGCAAGAGACGTGGATAAATCTGCATTGAAATCTTGCGGCACCTTGGGCCAGGTTTCTGGGGCCTTCCACGTTTACCTTTCTAATCGCAAAATCTTCACCCTCGCAGGCCTCCAAGTCGGTGACACCTGCACAATTAATGACAACATCCGGCAAAAGCTCCTGAAGGTGTTCTATGACCCCGTCCCAACTGATGATATCCAGTTCTTTTCTGGCAGGCGCTATGACTTCGTGCTCTTCCATAAGGACGTTTTTGCAATCGGTGCCAAGCATTCCACTACCGCCCAAAAGGAGTATCTTCATTTGCCGGTGCCCCCCAAATCCGTTAATTCCAAGTCTTTCTTTCAGAGTATACCCCCAAAAAGCCAAAAAAGTCCACAAAATCTTTAGCTTAGCCCAAATTTTTTCCCTTTGAGCAGCGCCGTTCCATATCTTCTTGCCTAATCCAGGGGTTTCATGTAGTTTAGCTACCGGTATTCACCTCTAACATCCAACGGACGCTTCAGATCTGCTTTAGGACTTTCTCATGCTCACTTCTTGGCAAGGGGCTAAAAGTTGAAAGGATGCGTCCCCCTTAAAACTTTCCTCTTCATATCTCTTTGTTCCATGGTGCTTTCCGCTGTTGTGGCGGCATGTTATCACGTGACCCCGGCGGCCGGTCAAGAAGATGCGCACACCCATGAAAAGGCCGTAAAGGAGGAACTCTTAGAGGGCATAGACCTTCTATACAACTGGGAATTTAAGAAGGCGGAGAGAATTTTCCAAGATATTATCAGGGCCTACCCCCAAAGACCCTGCGGATATTTCTACTCGGCCATGGTCACTTGGTCCAGGCTGGCTTCAGGATACTGGTCCCCTGAGACCGTTCATGAATTCAAGGAACGCATTGACCGCACCATCGAAATAGCCAGAAAACGCGTTGAGGGCAATGAAGCGGACAGCTACGACCACCTCTATTTGGGGGGTGCCCTTGGATTCAAGGGCCGTTTCGAACTCATGAAGGGAGAGTGGTTTTCATCTTTTCTGATAGCCACTGAGGCGCTTGATGCCCTGGAAGCCTGTCTAAATATGGACCCCCGAAACAAAGACGTGCTTTTGGGTCTTGGGACCTTTGATTATTATACAGGCCGTCTCTCGGGGGTACTCAAATTTTTGTCGTACCTGCTTTTCCATCCAGGGGCAAAGGATGAAGGCCTTCGGAAACTCCAAGTTGCGGCAAGGGAAGCCGTGTATTCGGCAACAGAAGCAAAAAGCATGCTTCTTCATATTTATCTGTTCCTCGAAGAGGAATTTGAAAAGGCCCTCCGCTTGGCCGAGGACCTTACTGAGCGCTATGATCAGAATCCGCGCTACAAATTCTTTGAAGGAGTATGTGCCATAAGGCTGGGCATGGATTCCCGATTCCGAAAGATCGTCGAACAGTTTCAGGAAAAGAGCAGGAATGCCTCCTCCCTTCCCATGGCCTGTGTGTGGAAATGGCGCTCGTGGTACCTCGAAGCGGTGTATGATCTCTTCCATGGGCGTTATCCTGAAGCGAGGCGGAAACTGCAAGGGATCCTCAGGGTGGCCGATCCAGACATTGACCCTTCTATGATCGCGTGGCCCCTTTTAAAGGTGGGCATGAGTATCGATCTCGAAGGGGAAAGAGCAAAAGCCAAGGCGTTTTATCGTCAAGTGCTGGAGATGAAGAATGGAGCTGGTGCGCAATTTCTCGCCAAGAAGTATCTTAAAAAGCCCCCCAGGGAAAAAGACCCCTTTCTCGGCTATTAAACGGGGCGGTTCCTTGCGTGGGGCTGCGTTTGTGGTCTGTGTTTTGCTCTCAACCCTTTCTTTGCCCGGGTGTGTGAGATTGGCCTTAGACGCCTTCCCTTCTTTTATCCCCGGTTTGACCCAGGCCTTCTTTGAGGAGTGCGATCCGGACCTGGCCCGCAACTCACTGCCCGCCGAACTTAAGCTTCTCGAAGGGCTGCTCAAGAATGATCCAGGGAACAAACAGGTCCTGACGGCGCTGTGCATGGGGTTCACCGGTTATGCCCTGCTTTTTGTTGAACAGGAGGATCCCCAAAGGGCATCCCGGCTCTATGAGCGGGCCATGGGATATGGATTCAGCGCCCTGGGCCTGGGCTCTCCCTTGAATAGAGGCGGGCTGACGGAGAAAAAGGCGCGGCTCGAACGCCTCCGGGATGCGGGGCCGGAGGACGCGAAAATCCTCTTTTGGTCATCCATGTCCTGGAACGCCTGGATCAACCTGAATCTGGACAGGCCCACGGCCTTGGCCCAGCTCGGAACGGCTGAGGCCTACCTAAAAAGACTTCTGGAGATCAAGCCTGACTATTTCTTTGGCGTCCCCTATGTCCTGATGGGCTCTATCCTGTCGGCCAAACCGGGGTTGCTGGGTGGTGAACCCAAGAGGGCCAAGGCCTGCTTTGAGGAGGCAATCCGCCTGAGCGGAGGAAAATTCTTGCTTGTCCACTATTATTTTGCGAAATACTATGCGGTGAGGGTCCAAAATAAGACCCTGTTTCAAAGGCTGATCAGAGAAGTTGAGGACACCGATCCCTCCGCCCTGAGGCAGGCCTGCCTCATCAACGCCGTGATGAAACAAAGGGTACGGCACTTAAAGGAGAGGGAGGGGGAATTTTTTTTCTAAGGAATCTATTCGCTCATGAAAAGGTTATGGTTTTCCGTTCTTACACTTTTGCTCCTTTGCCCTGTCTGGATCCTTCCGGCGGCTAGCGCAGGTCCTCCCCGGTACGTGATCAAGTTTGCCACCGTAGCCCCTGAAGGCTCCGCCTGGATGAAGCAAATGAGAAGCCTTGACAAAGAGATCAGGGCGAAGAGTGAGGGCAAACTGGGCTTTGCCTTTTATGCGGGCGGGATTGCCGGGGACGAATTGAATGTCTTAAAAAAGATCAGGATCGGCCAGATTCATTGTGCCGCCTTTTCGGGTGTAGGGTTCGGACAAATCCTCCCCATGGTAAGGGTCTTGGACCTCCCTTTCCTGTTCCGCAACGACCGGGAAACAGATCTGGTCCATCAGCGGCTGTTTCCCTTTTTTGCGGAACAGTTCAGAAAAAAGGGCTTCGAACTCCTGGCATGGGCGGAGGTGGGGGATGTCCATCTCTTCTCGAAGAAGCCCGTTGAAAAGATAGAGGACCTCTCCGGGCTCAAGATCTGGACCTGGTCCGGAGACCCCATAGCCAAGGAAACCTTTGTGGCCATGGGGGTCACTCCCATCCCACTGGCCATTACAGACGTGAGCACCGCCATTAATACAGGCATGATAGACACCGTTTATGCACCTCCCCTGGGGGCCTTGGCCCTTCAGTGGCATACGTCCATGAAATACATGACCGCCCTGCCCCTGGTCCACTCCACCGGGGCGGTGCTTATCTCTTCCAGGTATTTAAAAAGGCTGCCCCCCAAGCTCTCCACCCTGCTTATCCCCCCCTTTCAAAAGGCCATGGCCGATCTCACATCAACGCTGCGGGCACAAAACCTTGAGGCCATCCAGGTCCTCAAAGACGGCGGGCTCACGATTATTCCCCTGCCCACAGGCCCTGACCTGGCGGCCTTTTACCAGATACACAAAAAGGTGGCCCGAGAGCTGAGCGACCGGATCTACCCGGAAGAATTGCTTAATCGCGTCTACGAGATCCTGAAAAGACCTCATTAGAGACTGGGCATTGTGAAGGCCTTAAGACAGATCGATTCCGTACTTGCAAGGGTCGAGGGATGGCTGATTATTGTGCTCCTCTGGGCCATGCTCGGGTTGACTTTTATCCAGGTGTGTTTGCGTGCCTTGTATACCCATGGGCATCTTCAATGGGCCAACACGGTTATGGGACACATGGACTGGTCAGAGCCTTTTGTCCGTCTCCTGGTGTTGTGGCTCACCTTTCTGGGGGCCTCTCTCCTGACCCAGGATAATAAACACATTAAAATAGACCTTTTTTCCAGCCTCCTACCGGAGAGATGGCTTCCTTTCAGGGAGTTCTTTCTCTCTTTGGCCTCGGCCCTCGTCTGCGCCATCATGGTCAAGGTATGCGCCGGTTACGTGGCCCTGGAAATGGATTTCGGGGCCAGAATGTTTCTCCAAATCCCCAGCTGGGTGGGGCAATTAATACTGCCGGGCGGGTTTTCTCTTCTCCTATTGCGTTTTTTGCTCAGGGCGGTTCATCAAGGAGTGGAGGTTTTTACAGGGACAAAGTAATGATTTCACTGTTGGTCATTGCCGTTATCATCCTCGTCATCTTGGGCATGCCCCTTTTTGCGGGCCTCCTGGCGGCCGCCATGTTGGGGCTTTATGTGAGCGGCGTGGAATTCATGGCCATTCCCATTGAGATCGCCCGGCTGGCAAACGCCCCGATTTTACTGGCTATCCCTCTTTTCACCTTTGCGGGCTACCTGTTGGCTGAGGGAGGAAGTTCGGCCCGACTGGTCAGGTTTTCAAAAAGCCTATTCGGGTGGATTCCCGGGGGATTGGGTGTGGTAGCCCTGGTTACGTGCGCCTTTTTCACAGCAGTCACAGGGGCTACAGGCATTACCATTATCGCCCTTGGAGGGCTCCTTTTTCCCGCACTTATGTCTGAGAAATATGAAGAAGGCTTCTCGCTGGGCCTGATGACCATCTCCGGCAGCCTGGGTCTCCATTTCCCTCCAAGCCTTCCCATCATTCTTTTCGGGTTTGTCTCAGGGGCGAGTATCGAAAGGCTTTTTATGGCCGGGTTGCTCCCCGGCATCCTTATGGTGGGGATTCCTTGTGTCTTTTCCGTGTATATGGGAAAAAAATGGCGCCTCGAAAGGCCCCCTTTCTCCGTCAAGGAGTTCCTCTCCGCCCTTAGGGAGGCGGCCTGGGAGATCCCCATTCCTTTCCTTATCCTGGCGGGTATCTATTCGGGATTCAGCACGGCCACCGAGGCGGCGGCCCTTACCGCCGTTTATGTCCTCTTTTTGAAAGTCTTGGTATTTCGGGAACTGACCTTGTCCCGTGATGTGCCCCGGATCATGATAGCAAGCATGAAAATGGTAGGGGCCATCATGATCATCCTCGGGGCGGCCCTGGGCTTCACCAATTACCTGGTAGACGCCTTTATCCCAATGAAAATCCTGGCCTTTATGGAAGGCATGGTGGACAGCAGGGTCGGATTCCTGGTGATCCTGAATCTTTTCCTGATTCTTGTCGGGTGCATGATGGACATATTCAGCGCCCTATTGGTGGTGGTTCCCCTTGTCTATCCCCTGGCAACCCGCTTCGGCATTGACCCTATCCATCTGGGGATCATCTTCCTGGCCAATCTGGGGATCGGATACAATACCCCTCCGGTAGGACTTAACCTCTTCATTGCCAGTTCCCGTTTCGAAAAGCCCGTGGTCAAACTCTATAAGGCCACCCTCCCTTTCCTTGTTCTCCTCCTCCTCTCTCTGGTGCTGATCACCTATTGGCCGTCCCTGAGCTTGTTTCTCCCCAACCTGCTTAAACCTTGAACCTGTCTATGAAGGAATCCGGGCAACCTCCCTTTATCTTATAGACTTTTTTCGGGATCCGAGGCCGGTCCATTTTTTGTTTGCAAATCCCTTTTAAGTTCTTATTATATATAATAACGTCATGTTCAGGTCATTAACCGACCCTTTGATAGCATAAGACCCTTTTAGGTTTCCCACCCCGGTGGGAATCACAAGCTGGTTTCGCGAGGGAGTAAAAAATGCCTATTTACGAATTCAAATGCAAGCAGTGCGGTCATGTGTTTGAGCAATTATGCATCCGGAGCACTGATGAAAAAGACGCCCCCTGCCCTTCTTGTGGAAACAGGAAGACTGAAAAACTCCTTTCCACATTTTGCTCAACCGGTTCCAGCAAAGGAGGAAACCTGAATTCGGGACTGTCCTCTTGTGCCCCCTCGGGCGGGTTTTCTTGAGCCTAAGTCCCCGTGCAGCCGGAGGCTGCATCTACCCATGGATGAGGATAAACCCCGTTGTTGCATAAAAGGCGCTTAAGGATTCGGCATTTCCCCTTCT
>CAZNLL010000167.1:0-7094 GCA_964573885.1 uncultured Desulfobacteraceae bacterium
TCCCGCAGGTTGACGCCGAGTTTGTGAAAAAGAGCCATTTATGGATGGAAACTAGATAGAGCGCCCCAACACAGCCCCCTCATAAATGGCCGCCTTGGCACTCCTTGGCTCCAGGCAGTCGCCGATTCGATGGATCTCATATCCCAGGGGTTTCAGTTGATCATGGAGTCTGTTGTCAGGTTCGTTCCCGGTGACAATCACGATTCTCTTCGCCTCCAGGAAGCGTTCCTCCCCCTCCTTATCGATAACAAGTGCACCCTTTTCTTCGACCCTTGAGAGTTTCGTCTCGGTCAGGGCCTCTACGCCGGCCTGTTTCAGCTTCTTGAGCAAGATCTTTCTGGTCATGGATTCAAGCTTATTGGCCAGTTTTGGGAGCAACTCAACAAGGGTCACTGCACAACCCTGCTCCGCCAGATGAAGGGCGACCTCGCACCCGGTAGGGCCGCCTCCAACCACCACCGTGTTTTCCGGAGGCGGCTCTTTGTCGTTCAGCACCTCAGCAAAAGTGACCACGTGGTCAAGATGGAGGCCTTCCACCGGTGGAAAGGAGGGTAAGGAGCCTGTGGCCAGAATAATCACATCCGGATCGTATTTCTTGACGGTGTCCACCGTTACTTCCTGGCCCAGGTGGCTTGTCACCCCGTATTTCTCGAGCTGTTTCTTTTGAAACCGAATCAGGTTGAGGACCTCCTTTTTAAACCCAGTCACACTTCCAAAAAGGAGTTGCCCCCCCAAAACGGATTCTTTTTCAAAGAGACGGACAGCATGGCCCCTCTTTGCGGCAACCCACGCCACATTCATACCGCCCGGTCCCCCTCCGATGACCATGACCTTTTTGGGGGTCTCTGCCGGATGGAAGGCCATCTCTTTCTCCCGGCCCAGCATAGGATTGACAAGACATTCAACCCTTCCTTTCCGCCAGATGGATTCCATGCAGGTGTTACAGGCAATGCACGTCCTTATCTCGTCTATCCTGCCTTCTTTGGCCTTCCTGGGCATTTCGGGGTCCGCCAGGAGTCCTCGACCCACGCACACCAGATCGGCCTTGCCCTCCTGGATAACCCTGTCCGCCATGAAAGGATCGTTGATTCTCCCCACGGCCATGACCGGGATATTCAAGGCCTCCTTGACCCGGGCCGCCGAGTCAACCAGGCAGGCCCGCTCCATGAACATGGGCTGGCAGATCCATTCCGGGGTGGCATCGTTGCCCGCGGATACCTGGACAATATCGACGCCAGCTCCCGCCAGGATCTTCAGGATCGCTATGCTCTCTTCCACGGTAAGGCCCTTGGGCACAAATTCCTGGGCGCTGATCTTGAAGGACAAGGGAAAGCCATCGCCTAAGCGCTTTCTCACTTCCTCCACCACCTCTCGGGCAAACCGGGTTCTTCCTTCTACATCGCCCCCGTATTCGTCTTCCCGGATATTTGAGAACCGGGAAAGGAACTGATTGATGAGATACCCGTGGGCCCCGTGAATTTCGATCAGTTCAAAGCCCGCCTGAGAGGCCCGGTCCGCGGCATCTCCAAATTTATTTACCAGTTCCTGAATGCCGTCCTTTGTCAGAGGTTCCACGTCTCCGCTGATGGTAGGGCACCGAAGAGGGGAGGGGGCCAAAGGCCTTTGATGAATGACTTTATAGGAGGTCTGTCTGCCACCATGGTGGATTTGAATGGCGGGAACGGCCCCTTCGGATCTGATGGCCCTTGCGATTTGATAAAGCCCCTCAGTAAAGGAATCATCGTATATCCGGGCTTGGTGAAATGAAACATCCCCTTCAGGAGATACCGAGCAGGCCTCCATGATGACCATGGCAACCCCTCCACCGGCCCTCCTCCGGTAATGCTCGATAGTACGCTCTGTTATCGCGCCGTCATCCTCAATGAGGAAGGATGCCAGGGCAGGCATCACAATTCTATTGGGAAGGTGGCAGCCTTTGATGGTATAGGGTGAAAAGAGGTATTGCATGGCTTCACTTCCTTGCTCAAGTGTTGGGCGCAGATATATAAAGGGGCTTGAGGGGTTTGTCAAACATTTTCTGCGCCCTGAAAAGTGACAATGCGTTTGACCCTTAAAGGGCCGGTTTGATATTCTTATATTAATATTTTTAATACCCACCCAAAAAAGGAGGTGCCCTGTGAGCATTTACCTGGTACAGCACGGCAAGCCGGTCCCCAAAGAGGAGAATCCGGACAGGCCCCTTTCCGATCAGGGGAAAAGAGATGTGGAAGAGGTGGCCGTCTTTCTCGCCAAGGGGAACATCAAACCTGAAAAGATCCTTCACAGCGGCAAAACCCGGGCCAGAGAGACGGCCCAGATCCTGGCCTCGGTACTCCATCCCCTTCAGGACCCCCTTGAAAAGGATGGACTCGCCCCCATGGATGATGTGAGGATGGTCGCGGAGGAGATCAAAAAGGATACCACAGACACCATGATCGTGGGCCACTTGCCCCACTTGGACCGGCTTACCTCTCTTCTGACCATGGAAAACGAATCCAGGTCCCTGGTCGGGTTTCAGCAGGGAGGCGTGGTCTGCCTTTCACCGGAAGGGGAAGCGAAAACCTGGAAAATAGCCTGGATGGTGGTCCCTGACCTTATCAAGCCCTAGGGTTTGGTAGAAAAACGGGTCCGCTCTGGGTTTTCAGATTCCGAGGTAAGCCTCTCGTATTTCTGATGATCCTTTAATTTCCTCCGGCATGCCTTCTGCTTTGATGGTGCCCTCGTGCATGATATACACATAATCCGATGCGCCCAGTGAGGCATCCGCATTTTGCTCGACGAGCAGGATGGTCAAACCGATTTCAGCCTTCATTTTCAAAATGGTCCTGAACACCTCACTGACCAGCAAGGGGGCGAGGCCTTGGCTGGGTTCATCCAGCATGATGAGGTCGGGCTTGGCCATGAGAGCCCGTGCTATGGTCAGCATTTGCTGTTCACCTCCGCTCAAAGAACCGGCAAACTGCATGCTTCGCTCTTTTAGGCGAGGAAAGAGGTTGTAAACAAGCTGAAGGGATTCACCCCTGTGGGCCAGAGCCTTTTTCACATAGGCTCCCATTTGGAGGTTTTCGGAGACCCGCATGTTCGGGAAAAGATGTTTCCCTTCGGGCGCGAGAACAATTCCCATGGTCACTTTTTTGTGGGTGGGTAAATAAGTGATGTCAGAATCCCCGTAAAGGATCGTGCCGCCCCAGGCTTCCACGGAGCCGAAGACTGTAGAGAGAAATGTGCTTTTACCCACGCCGTTGGGGCCGAGAAGAGCGGTGATGCTCCCTTTTGCCACTTGAAGGCTCGGTTTCCACAATACTTGCATAGGGCCATACCCGGATTCCAGTTCTTGGACGCTCAGCATCTTTACTCCTTTAAAGGGCGCCCTAGGTAGACCTCCACGACCCTCGGGTCCCCGAGGGCTTCCTTGGTGGGCGCATCAACCAGTTTGGCTCCCTGGTGCAAAACGATGACCTTTTCCGCCATTCCGACCACAGCCCGCATGATGTGTTCCACCATGGCGACAACGGCAATCTTGTCTTCCACAGCCACCATCTTTATGAAAGCCACCATCTGGTCGATGTCTGTGGGGTGCATGCCTGCCATGGCTTCGTCCATGAGAAGAAGCTTCGGCTTCATGGCCAGGGCCCTGGCGATTTCCATCATTTTCTTTTCCACAGGCGTAAGCGTGCCCGCCTGCTTGTCCCTGTATCCCTTAAGACCGACTCGGGCAATGATCGCATCCGCCAACTCCAGGGAGTCATCAACGCTCAATTTGCCGCTCAAAGTGCCGAACATGGCCCCCACGGCCACATTTTCTCGAACAGAGGCTGAACTGAAAGGTCTTGGGATCTGAAACGTTCGTCCCATTCCCAGAGGGGCGCGCTTGTATGAAGGAAGGCGGGTGATATCGTTTTCTTCAAAAATGACCCGGCCTTGTTCGGGAAAGTAGACCCCGCTGATCACATTGAAAAGCGTGGTTTTTCCGCTGCCGTTCGGGCCTACAATTCCCACGAATTGCCCCGCGTCGATTTCCAGGCTCACCCCGTTTACAGCAACCAAGCCGCCGAATCGTTTTGTTACATTCTCAAGCCTTAATAGGGACATAAATATCACCTATTCGATAAACATTTCCAACTTTGTGCCTTTTAACTTCCTCTTCAGCAGTCCAACAACACCCTCAGGCGCCATCACAATGATGACAAGAATAATGGGTGCGAATATAAGGAGTTGAAATCCCGGCATGACGACGGCAAGCCAGTATTTGGAAAGGGCATAGATTAGTCCTCCTACCACCGGACCAAGAAGGGTGCCTGCCCCGCCAAGCAGAACCACGACTATACACTCCACCGTGTAGTGTATTACAAATACATCGCCCGGGTACACATGGCCGAGTTTCAGCCCCCAGGCCATCGCCCCAACGCTTGCTCCGAGCCAGCCGCTGGTCAAAAAAGCAATTGTTTTGTATTTGTTTGCATTGATGCCCATCACCTTTGCTGCATCCTCATCTTCCCTCACGGCGGTCAGCGCATAGCCGATTTTGCTTCTCATATAGTGCATGTTTAGAAATGCGGCCAAGGCCGCTATAACAAAAACCGAGAAATCGGACCAAAATGTAGTCAGCTGATTAACGGTATCCCTTCCAAATGCCTGTACGAGCGCCCCGAAGTATATAAGTCCTTCAGAGCCGCCCCAAATCTTTGCTCCTTCTATGAAATACCGGAGCCCCTCATTGATTCCTATACATGCAATGGCAAAATAGGCCCCCCTGAGCCGTAAGGCGATGAACGCTTCAAGAAGCGCGGATAATGATGCAAGGACCAGGGCAAGAACAACGCCTATAACGATGATACCGATGCCAAGCCATTCATACTGGGAGAAGTATGTTATTCCCAGTGACATCCCGTAGGTGCCCAAGGCTATGAAGGTTACATAGCCGAAATCCACGTAACCTGTCATCCCCATAAATATATTCCAGGACTGGCCCAGTGCACAATAAAAGGCAAGCAGTGCGGCCATCTGCCACATGCCGGGTATAAAGAAACCGATCAAGAACATGACCAGGTATGCGGCAAACACAGGGATAAGCGGATAATACTTGGATATTTTCTTCACTTACTTCCCCAAGAGTCCGGTAGGTTTTACCAGAAGAAGAAAAAACAGCATCCAAAAGGCCAAAGATACGGTCAAAGGAAAGGGCGCCACTCCCGGTATCAGCGCAAATAAGGTGTAAGCCCCGTTCTCTATCAGCCCGAATATCAAGCCGGCGAAAAAGGCGCCATACGGAGAGGTAAGCCCACCCAGCACGGCGATAACAAAAGCCTTTAGTGTATAAACACCTCCCATGTAAGGATTGATCCCGACCGGGATAAACATGGTCAGCAACACACCGCTCATTACAGTGAGGCCGATGCCGATGGCAAAACTCAGGGCGTAGATCCAACCGACGTTAACCCCGCACACCCTGGCGCCTTCGTTATCTTCAATAACGGCTCTTATGGCAGTCCCTATCCTTGTCCGGCTGAACCAAAAATATAGAAACAAGGCGATAGCTATGCTGCCCAGGAATGCATAAACTTTGCTCAAAGGTATGGTGGTTATAGGAAGAGTTATTTTACCGACAGCCCAATTGTATCCTCTGAAATCGGCGCCAAAAATAAGCTTAGCAACCTCCTCCAGGAGGATGCCCATCGCAAAGGTGGCAAGGAGGGAGGTAAGTTCCGGGGCTCTGATTAATCGACGTATTACGGTGTAAAAGAAAAAAAATCCCAATGCCATGCCTATAATCAGGGCCACCGGGATCGCCACTACCGGAGATAGCCCCAGGAGCGTAAACATCGTGAGCGTGATAAATGCTCCAACCATGATAAACTGGCCGTGGCCCACATTAACCACATTGATTACCCCGAATATGAGGCTCAATCCCATTGTAGCCAGGCCGTAGACGCCTCCAAGGAGCAGCCCGTGAGTCAAATTTCCCAATAGTGTAAAGGTCATGCTTTTCCCATTTGCGATCGAAAAAGGTTGGGATATAAAGTCTCCTCCCCTTGACAAAGACCTCTTCCAAGGGGAGGAGACTTTAGTGGATCCTTGATCCTCGTCAGTGGACAACCGATAGGCGAAGTGGGTCCGTTTTCTTTTTAAAATTTGGGCTTCGGGTAGATAAGCTTGCCTGTCGCCGCCTCCAGAGGCCATACAATAACCCTTTTGCCTTCCTGCCATTGTACATCCACCATGGCGTGGCCAATCTGGAGACCTGTGTCGTCAATTTCCCATCCCCCATAGAAGGACATGAATTTCAGCTTCCCGAGGGCGGCCCGCACTTTGTCCTGGTCGATGGAGTTAATTTTCTCCACAGCCTTTGTATAGGCCAAAACCTGCGCGCCGGCCTCTGCGGCATGATAATCCGGTATCATATCTTTGCCCAGGCCCTTTTGGAAAAGAGCCACAAATTCATCTTGACCCGGGCCGATCCACTCCAAGCCCACCTTTATCGCTCCCTGAGGAGAGTAGGTCACACCGTATTCCCAGTGAGAAGGGCCCATCACGCCTTCTCCTATGCGACCGCCCAGGGCACTATAGTAGGCGGGCAAGGTTGCAGACGCCACGAGCGACAGCCCCTTGACATTGATATCCAGGTCCGACATCTGCCTGGCAAAAAGCTGGCCGTCCTCGTAATGGCCGCCGCCGAGCACTATATCGGGTTTTTTTGCTTTCATGTCCGAGAGCAGGGGGGTCAAATCGGTGACACCTTTGGGGTAGGTCCTCTTAAAAACGATGTTTTTGCCCAGTTTTTTGGCATATTTTTCCGCACCTCCCATGGTCATTCGTGCGAACTCCGAGTCTTCATAGGCCAATGCAATATTTTTGGCTTCAGGGTCAAAATGGTCCAACATGTTAAGGGTGCCCTCATGATACTTGCTTCCCGGTCCGATTGTTTGGACGATATACTGAAATCCCTGCTGAAAAATTCGATCACTCGCACCGCCGTGATCCATATAGAGCATGCCGTATCTTTCAGCCACGGGGGCTCCGGCAAGAGTGAGGCCTGAACTGTATGCGGAGAAAACAACATTCACCTTGTCTACAGTGATTAACCGCTCGATAAG
>CAZNLL010000168.1:0-6979 GCA_964573885.1 uncultured Desulfobacteraceae bacterium
CTGGTTGGGACTACGCTCTCTGAGCTACGACCCACAGGCCCTGCGGAAATATGTCCCAGGGGGATGAGCGTGCGGTATGTCCTTTTTCGTCCGAGTAGCTCCGGGTTTGGATGTGAAAGAGTCTGGTGTCAGCGGGAAGAGCGGGAAATCATGAGCGCCCTGGGCATAGCTCCGCCCCTTTGGTTACATGGGGGTACAGGGGGTAACCATTTGGGGTTATTGGGTTTTTTCTGGTTCGGTTATTACGGAGCGTCTTATTTAACCGCCCGTCCTGCAAAGCAGGACTTGATTACGGGGACAAGCACTTTTCCGCCGGGCGACGTTCCCCGGCGGAAATATGTCCGCAAATAATTTGGTAAGGTGCTCTGTAACACGAGAACTCAACATTAAAACCGAGCTGAGCTCTATGGCGCGGCCTATGATTCCTAATTTTCAACCAACCGGGCTGCTGGGCACTGCCAGTGATCACTCATAAGTAAAAGCTTTTTTAACCGCCCGGGTCCAGCTTCGCTGGGATTCCGGATTCACGATTTAATCGGCCAGGCGGACGGGGTACACGCCCTCCATATCAACGGCGGACAAGTCCTCCATGTCCGGGTTGTCTTGCTCTATTTCCTTAGTCAGTTCCTTGATTTGTTGTTTTATGTCCTCGTATTCCTTCATTTTTCTTCTTAGAAAACGAAGGGTTACGCGGGCTTTGGCTTCCAGGCCACTGGGTGTAAGGATGTACACATACTGTAGCTTGTTCCCCGAGCCCTTAAAGCGATTGACCTTGACAAAGCCCTTTTTGGCCAACTCTGCGAGGCAGTAGTTGACTTTGCCCAGGCTGATACCCATTTGCTTGGCCATTTCGCGCTGGGTGAGGTTGTTTTCGCCGCTCAAGATCTTGAGCAGGCGGTAGTCGATCTCTTGATCTAAGGGCTTGTTCATGACGTGAACGTTATAAGAGAGGAGGGGGGATGTCAAGGGGAAAACTGCGGGAAGGACGGGAAAAGTACAAGGAACGGGGAGTTTGTTTAACCGCCCGTTCGCAGGGCTCACTTGATTACCTGGACGAAGATATTTTTTCCCCGGGCGATTATCTGGTCTATCTCGTCTGTCTCGTCTATTCGGTCTGTTCAGTCTATATGGTTTATTTCGTTACGATCGTTGAGAGCGTTAATAACGTTATGATCGTTAGGGAAATTATGAAACCGCCCGGGGCCAGCTTCGCTGAGATTCAAAATTGCAGATTCCAGATTCAGAATTTGGTTTGTTCGATCGTTATGATCGTTGGGATCGTTAATAACGTTATGATCGTTAGGATCGAAGGATCTTTGAGTAATTATGCCTGTTGAGAGAGGGGCAATCTTTGATTCCACGAACGAAACAGGAGGCCAAGCGGAGCGCGGCAGGCGTTTTGGGTATTGGGTATTGGGTATTGGCGGCGCAGCCGAATTCAAAATTGCAAATCCCATATTCAAGATTGGCGCGGCGCCTGCGCCGCCACTTGGACCCTGGAATCCTGGGATCCTTGAATCCTGACATGTAAGATATTGATGTTGGGGGGTGGTTGTGCTAAGCCCGTATTTGCGGAAAAGGCGGTTGAAGAATAGGGCTGGGGGTAACGTTTCAGGATTTTTAAAGAATTGCGGGGAGATAGTGTGATCATGGAAAAGGATGCGAAAATATATGTGGCCGGGCACAGGGGGCTGGTGGGGTCGGCTATTTTACGGGGCCTTCAGTCGGAGGGATATACCAATCTCATTTATCGGACTCATAAAGAACTGGATCTCATGCGGCAGGACCAGGTAGAAGCATTTTTTGAGACCGAAAGGCCTGAATATGTGTTCCTGGCTGCGGCCAAGGTAGGGGGAATCTGGGCCAATAATACCTATCCAGCGGAGTTCATTCATAACAATCTAATGATCACGAGCCATATCATACACATGGCGTATACGCATGGGGTCAAAAGGCTATTAAACCTGGGTTCTTCCTGCATTTATCCCAAAATGGCTCCTCAGCCTTTAAAAGAAGAGTATCTGCTTACAGGCCCGCTTGAACCCACCAATGAGCCCTATGCCGTGGCCAAAATAGCGGGGATCATTTTGTGTGAGTCTTATAACCGCCAGTACGGGACCCGATTTATCAGTGCCATGCCCAACAACCTTTACGGCCCGAATGACAATTTTGACCTGGAAACATCCCATGTGCTCCCGGCGTTGATCCGGAAGTTCCACCTGGCCAAGCTGGCCTCTCAGGGCCAATGGGAGGCTATTGAAAAAGACGAGGCCCGGTTCGGTCCCATTCCGGAAGACCTCCGGGAAGCCCTTGGGCTTTCAGAGCCGCGGACTGGAGGTAGCGTGGCTGTGCCTCTCTGGGGTACGGGTTCACCGCTGCGTGAACTGCTGCATGTGGAGGACCTGGCCGGGGCCTGCCTATTTCTGATGAACCTGGATGATGCCACCTTTGACACGCTGCTGGATCCTCAGCGTTCAGGATCCGAATCTCAGGATGCTTCCTTTGACAGCCACCACTATGCTCTTATCAATATTGGTACGGGCCGGGACCACACCATTAAAGATATCGCTGCAATGGTTGCGGAGGTGGTAGGTTATGAGGGGCAGATCTGGTGGGACAGCTCCAAGCCGGATGGCACACCGCGCAAGCTCTTGGACAGCTCGAGGATTTTGTCCTTGGGGTGGAAGCCGGGGTTGTCGGTGGTTGAGGGGATAAGGAGGACGTATGGGTGGTATCTCCGGGCTGTGGGATGTGAGTGAGGGGCGGGAAAAGTACAAGGAACGGCGAGGTTATTTAACCGCCCGCCCCGTGACACGGGGCTAGATTACCGGGACAAAGAATTTTTCCGCCGGGCGATGTTCCCCGGCGGAAATAGGTCCCAGCGGAGGCTGAACAGCGAGGTTCCTAGGGCAGGAATGCAGTTCAAGCCCCTTCTGAGTTCTATAGCACGGCCTGGCCTCGGGTTAGAGAAGAACGGTGGAGAAGGATACCCTCTCTGGATTAAAAGCCGGGGTTGTCGGTGGTTGAGGGGATAAGGGGGGCGTATGGGTGGTATCTGGAGCAAGAGGGACTAAAATAACCGCCCGTTCGTTTCACTCACTTGACATACAGGACAAGGACTTTTCCGCCGGGCGACCCTCCCCGGCGGAAATAGGTCCACGGGGGAGAAGGTGGGTGGCCGCAGCCGAGGAGATAGCTTCGGGGTTGGGCATGAAACGGCCGGGTCCAGCTTCGCTGGGATTCCAGATTCGAAATTCAAGATTCAAGATGCCGACTGGCGTCGGCGCGTCAACGGGTCGAGGGGATGGGGAGGGTATTTAACCGCCCGTTCGCGAAGCTCACTTGACATACAGGACAAAGAATTTTTCCGCCGGGCGACCCTCCCCGGCGGAAATATGTCCATTGGAGGTGAAGCGCTTTGTAGCCCAAGAGTACAGTTTAAAAGTCATGAGTTTCTTTCATAGCACAGCATGTGATTCTGGTGAAACCGGAGGCGAGGATGCCCCTTTTGGGTACTGGGTATTGGTGAAAGCGGCGGGGCCGGATTCAAAATTGCAGATTCCATATTCAAGATTCAAGATGCCGGCTGGCGCCGGAAATCCTGCGAAAGGTAAAAAGCCAAAAGCGAAAGGCGAGAAAGGAAAAGGGAAAGTGAAAAGTGATCAGTGATCAGTAAACAGTAAAAACACTCGGGATAAAACCGGAAAAAAAGGGGCACTTGAACCGGGGGATGCTGGGATCCTTGAAGCCTCATACTGAGGCGTCGAAGGGTCGAGGAGTCAACGCGTCAACGTGTCTTAGGAGATTGGGGGCACCGGGGCTTATTCGAATTGATTGAAGGTGCGGAAGCCTTTGGTTTGGCAGAGCTGGTCGCGCCGGGCTTCTTCGATATCGGATTGGACCATTTCGGAGACGAGTTGCTGAAAGGTGGTCCTGGATTGCCAGCCCAGTTTTTCGCGGGCCTTGGTGGGGTCGCCCAGGAGGGTGTCCACCTCGGTGGGGCGGAAATAGCGCGGGTCGATACGGACGATGATATCGCCCCGGGCGGGGCCCATTGTCTCAGGTGGGTCGACGAGAGAAGAAACTATTCCTACCTCATCAATGCCTGAACCTTGCCATTTGATTTCAATTCCTACCTCTTTTGCGGCCTGTTCCACAAACTCCCTGACAGAGTGCTCTTCGCCTGTGGCGATGACATAGTCGTCTGGCTCATCTTGCTGGAGCATGAGCCACTGCATTTCCACGTAGTCCCTGGCATGGCCCCAGTCGCGGCGGGCGTCCAGGTTGCCCAGATAGAGGCAGTCTTGCAGTCCCAAGGCCATGCGGGCAAAGGCCCGGGTGATTTTGCGGGTGACGAATGTCTCCCCCCGGATAGGGGATTCGTGGTTGAAGAGGATGCCGTTACAGGCGAAGAGGTTGTAGGCCTCGCGGTAATTGACGGTGATCCAGTACGAATAGAGCTTGGCCACGGCATAGGGGGAACGGGGATAGAAGGGGGTGGTCTCTTTCTGGGGGATTTCCTGGACCTTGCCATAGAGTTCCGAGGTGGAGGCCTGGTAGAAACGGGTTTTTTCTTCCAGTTTCAGGATCCGGATGGCTTCCAGGAGCCGGAGGGTGCCCAGGGCGTCGGCATTGGCGGTATATTCCGGGGTTTCAAAAGAGACCTGGACGTGGCTCTGGGCGGCCAGGTTGTAGATTTCCCGGGGCTGGACTTCCTGGATGATACGGATGAGGTTGGTGGCGTCGGTGAGGTCGCCGTAGTGCATAATAAAGCGGACGTCCTCTTCGTGGGGGTCCTTGTAGAGGTGGTCCACACGGGCGGTGTTAAAGGAGGAGGAGCGGCGCTTGATGCCGTGCACCTCGTAGCCTTTGTGGAGAAGAAATTCAGCCAGGTAGGCGCCGTCCTGGCCGGTGATACCGGTGATTAAGGCGTTCATGGGGCCCTCTCTTTTTAACCGCCCGTTCGCGAAGCTCACTAGATTACGGGGGCGGGGAATTTTTGGAACCGCCCGCCCCTAAACGGGGCTAGATTACAGGGACAAGAAATTTTTCCGCCGGGCGACTCTCCCCGGCGGAAATATGTCCTAGGGGGAGAAGGTGCGTCAGCCGCGGCTGTGGAAATAGCTTCTGCTTTAGGTGTAAATCGAACTGGGTCATTTTGGTCAATCTGTTTTGCAGCGTTGAGATCATCGAAATTCTGCCAAAAAGTTAAAAAGTCGAAGATTGTTTTTAACCGCCCGGGCCCGCGGAGCGGACCCTTGATTACAGGGACAGAAGATATTTTTCCCCGGGCGACTATCTGGTCTGTCTCGTCTGTTTGGTCTATTTCGTCTGTCTGGTCTGTTTCGCTGATTTAGTTAAATTATGCCTGTTGAGAGAGGGGCAATCTTCGATTGCACGAACGAAACATGGAACAGGGATGCCCCCTGGGTGCCCCGTCAAATAGACGCAGTGTCGCAAAGCATTTCACCCGGGTCGCCAGGCATGGTCTTGGGCGTCCTGGTAATCTAGCGAATCCGTATGGTGAGCGGGCGGTTTGATAAGGTATCATAACCAAATTTCCCAAGAAAAATATGCCGCATTAATAAACATAGCTTTCTAATCCTTGGTCTTTTTGAAGAAGAAGTGGATGGGGTTGCGGAGGCCTTTTTTGATTTCCCGCCATTTGGGGGAGGATTCCGGGTCCTGGTTCAGACGGCTGGTATATTCCAGTAAAAAGATGAGGAAGATGCCGAGAAAAAGAGCCACCACAAAGCCCAAGATGATGTTGAGCTTGAGCTTGGGTTTAATGGGTCTGTCAGGGGGAGCGGCCCAGTCCAGGACATTGATGGTGGGGAGGTCCTTGGCCTCATCCAGCTTGGCCTGCTCGAGCTGGGTGGTGAGCATGGTCACCACACCGGTCTTGGCCTTGACTTTGAGCAAGAGCCTGCTTTCATCGAAGTTGAGGGCCGGAATCTGGGTCAGGGGGATGTAGAATTCTACCCTGCCTTTTTCCCGTTCGATCCCAATCTTGGGCTTTTCCGAGTAGGTGAGGCGGTCTATGTTTTTCTGGAGGGCCGCGATCTGGGCTTTGAGCTGTTCGATCTCGATATGGGTGCCCCGGTAGAATTTTTTCTTGGCCGCCAGTTGTATTTCCAGTTCAACCCGCCTGGCCTCCATTTCACCCAGGACCTCTAATGTAGCCTCGGCCTGCTTGGAGATGGATATGGCCTTGTGCTTTTCCTGGAAGTTACGCAGGTCCTCCTGGGCCTGTTCCAGTTCCCTGTTGGCGGCTTCCAGGCGTTTTTCAATATATTTCCTGAGCCTGCGGGCCGAGGTGACCATGTCTACGCGGTTGTACTTGTCGAGTTCGATGACATAGGTGTTGGCCAGGTCCGCTGCCAGATAGGGATCGCTGGATTGAATGCTCAAGGAAAGGGTGGGTTCCATACGTTCTTTTTTCACATCCAGGGTTTCTCCAAAAGATTTGGCAGCCGTTTCTATCCGGCCTTGGGGGATGCCCATGACAGAGGCATAGTCGTACCGTTTGAAGACCTGTTTGGCCAGTTCTTTGCTTTTGAGCACCGCCTCAAAGACCTCTGAAGGGGCGGTGCTTCCCCCGCTAAGGCCAGCCACACCGAATTGTTCCAGAAAAGCGGCCTTGAGTTCCCCGGCGCCTGCCCCTTCAGTGGTCTCGGGGAGGATCACGGTGGTGGCCTGGTAGGTCTTGGACATTCCGCGAGTGTAAATGCCGGTGAGGACCACCACGATAAAGCAGAAAAAGATGAGGAAGCGGCGGCGCTTGTAGATGGGATAGATGAGGTCGATGAGGTTTATTTCGTCGTCGGCGTCGGGATAAGCGTTGCGGAGGCTTGAATCGTTGGGAGCGTTTTTTTCTTTTATTTCGTTCATTTGGTTTTTCTCGCCTATCTTGTTGGTTTTTGAAACCGCCCGTTCGCGATGCTCACTTGATTACCGGGACGTTCTTTTTTCCGCCGGG
>CAZNLL010000169.1:0-6918 GCA_964573885.1 uncultured Desulfobacteraceae bacterium
GGAGGCCTCTTTGGGGGGAAGGCCCGGTTTAAAGGTCAGCCCCCCCATCGTGGGGCAAGGCCCTTTCTCTATAAAGGACCCATCCTGAATTCTATTTTACGGACCACCTCCCGGGCCAATCTCGTATTCAGTTTCAACCGGATTTCTTCTTGGGCGAATTCCAGTTCCTGAAGCCATATGGGGTCTGAGACGCGCACTTTAAGACGGCCCTTTTTGATCCACTCCGGCCTGGCATGCCCGGCGATGGCCGGTCCCACCACTGAATCCCACACCTTCCAGATCCGGGCCTCGGCCGCACTGAAAGGCAGGGCGCCGTTCTCAAAAAGGCCTGCCATGATGTCCTTAAGGGGGGTCAGGAAATGTCCGTCCTTTTCCATGGCCTCAGGGAGAGCTCCTTTCCGAGCCCGCCTTATCCAATGCTGGTCTCACCTGTGGATCAAGCGGGCCCTTTTCTTAGATTCTGATCTTACCAGAAAAACGCCCTTCCAGGTAGTGCCTATCCCGAAACCACCCCCTTTTATTCACCGAGTCTGCAGGCCCTGAGCGAGGGAAGAGGTTTGATTATTCCTTGACGACACTCGGTTTTCCCTATATCCTTTAAACTCCGAGGTTTAAGGAGACTGGCACAGCACACAAATCAGTTGAGGGAACGCCTCAACAGGAGTGTTTTTATGGCGTGGGACTGGGATAAGTTGCAACAACAAATGAAGGGATCCTCCTCGGGAGGCTCTCCCGGGGGCCCTCCCAAGATGGATGACGTGTTTGAGAAAATCAAGGGGGCAAAGGGAAAATTCCCCGGGGGAATATGGATTATTGTCCTCCTCATCATCCTTTTCCTGCTCGGCACCAGCTGCTTTTACACGGTGGATGTAGATGAAGTGGGCATAGTCCAGCGTTTCGGAAGATACGTAAGAACTGTGCAGCCCGGTCTCAATTTCAAGCTGCCCAGAGGGATTGAAAAGGTCACCAAGGTGAAGGTCAAGTATATTTTTAATGAGGAATTCGGGTTCAGGACCATCCAGGCCGGCGTAAAAACCCGCTATGCATCCGGTTCCGCCTACCTGGGGGAATCCCTCATGCTCACCGGCGATCTGAATGTGGCGGTGGTCCCCTGGATCGTCCAGTACCGCATCAAAAATCCTTACAACTATCTCTTCAAAGTACGGGATGTGAGGGCCACCCTGAGGGACCTCTCCGAGTCGACCATGCGCCTGATTGTGGGGGATAGGAGCATCAATGAAGTGATCAGCAAGCGCGGAGAAATAGCAAATTCCGCCAAAGGTTTCTTACAGGATGAACTGGACGAGGCGGAAACCGGGCTCCAGATCGTCACCATTGAAATGAAAAAGACCAATGTCCCTGAACCGGTTCAACCCTCATTTAACGAAGTCAACCAGGCGGTTCAGGAAAAAGAGAGGACCATCTACCAGGCCAAAGAGCAATACAACAAGGTCATTCCCGCGGCAAGAGGAAACGCCGAAAAGACGATTAAGACGGCAGAGGGCTACGCCCTTGACCGGGTGAACCGGGCCAAGGGAGACGCGGCCCGGTTCCTGGCCCTTTACGAGGAGTACAGTAAGGCCAAAGACGTGACCCGCAGGCGCCTTTACCTGGAAGCCATCCAGGATATATTTCCCAAACTGGGGAACAAATTCATTATGGATGCGGACCAGAAAAATCTTCTCCCCCTGCTCAACATCGGGAAGACTCAAGGAGGGGACAAATGAAATTCAAGATCCTGATTATCCCCATCATTATTGCCTTGATTATCCTCTATTCGGCCGCCTACGTGGTGGACGAAACCGAACAGGTGGTGATCACCCAGTTCGGGGAGGCCATAGGCGAGCCCAAGACAGAGCCCGGGTTATATTTCAAGATCCCCATGATCCAGCAGGCCAATTACTTTCCCAAAAACCTCCTGGAATGGGATGGGGATCCGGGCCAGGTCCCCACCCTGGACAAGACATTCATCTGGGTGGATACCTTTGCACGCTGGAAAATAGTGGACCCCCTGAAATTTTTTGAAACCGTCAACAATGTGGTGGGGGCTATGGCCAGGCTGGACGATATTATTGACCCGGCCGTCCGTAACTTCATCACCTCCTACCCCCTCATAGAGACGGTCCGGATGACCAACCGGGAACTGGATACCTTTGAGGTCGGTCTGGGCCAGGTAGGAGAGCCGAGACATCTGGCTCAAGTGCTATTGGGCAGGCGGCAGATCATTAAAGGCATCCTGGAGCAGGCCCGCCCCAAATTGCAGGAATTCGGGATCGATATCGTAGATGTCAAAATCAAACGGCTCAACTATGTAGAGCAGGTACAAAAGTCCGTATTCCAAAGGATGATCGCCGAGCGCAAGCAGATCGCCGAAAAATTCCGTTCCGAAGGCAAGGGTGAGGCCCGCAAGATTGAAGGAAACCAGGAAAAGGACCTCAAGAGGATCACCTCCGAGGCCTATAGAGAGGCCCAGGAGATCATGGGAAAGGCGGACGGCGAAGCGGCCCTGATCTATGCCCAGGCCTACGGAAAAGACCCCAGCTTTTATTCCTTTATCAAGACGCTCAGTATCTACAAGGAGACCATGGACAAGAACAGCTCCCTCATTCTTTCCACGGACACGGACTTCTTGAAATACTTTAAGAGCTACAGGCCCAAGGAGACAAGGGGCACGGAAACAAACCCCTTAAATGAAGACCAACGGGATTAGGAGAGGCTGACATGGTGAGGACGGAGATATCTCTTTTCCTGGAAAACGCCCCCGGGGAACTGGGGAAACTGGCGAGTATGCTTTCCGAGGCCGGGGTGAACATAGACGCCCTCACCATTCAAGACGCCTCGGATTACGTGAAGGAACTCTTCAGGGCCAGAGGCAAGTCTCTCAAGCGGATCGCCCCGGCCGCCAGCTATGGGTCCATGCAGAAGGACTCGGCCGATTATGCATTGATCCGTCTTTTGGTGGACCATACGGACAAGACCATCGATCTCCTCTCCGGTGGAGGCTATATCTTTGACATCATGCCTGTGATCGCCCTTGAGATAGAAAACCGGCCGGGTACCCTGGCCAAAATGGCCAAAAAATTCGGGGAGGAAGGGATCAATATCAATTATGTGTACGGATCGGCCCTGCCCAGGGGGAAAAAATCCCTCTTCGTATTTTGTCCGGAAGACATTGATCTCGCTTCCAGCATTTTCAAGGATTAGGCCTCGCTCTCCCTGAGGTCGGCGATCTTGAGCTGAATCCTTTCCTGCCCCTGCCATCGATTGATCTCCGGGGAGAAGACCATGTGAAGGACCTTTCCCTGGAGAGGATGCTTGTCCCCCATCTTAAAAGCAATGGCCTCAAGGGTCTTTCGGCCTTGTCTTACCACCATCTTTAGATGCCCTTCTCCCACCACCCTGGATTCCAGAACCCTGAGAGAACGGGCGACAAACAGGGGCTCGGGATTCCCTTCGCCAAAGGGCGATAAGGCCTCGAGCTGATTCAGGGTATTGAGGTCAAGGTCTTCCAAAAAGATCTCGCCGTCTACATCAATGCCGGGCACCAGATCCTCATCGGTCAGCACCCTACCGGCAAGGCCCTCAAGTTCCTCTCTCAAAAGGGCCACCCGCTCCGCCTTGAGCGTAAATCCGGCTGCATGGGCATGCCCTCCAAATTTTTCAAAGAGGTGCCCCATGGACCGCAACGCCCCATAGAGGTTAAAACCATCAATGCTGCGTCCGGATCCCACAGCCACGCCGTCCCCCACATTCAGGACCAGCACAGGGCGGTGGTATTTTTCCACCAGCTTGGAGGCCACAATCCCCAGGACCCCCTTATGCCATCCCTCCCGGGCCACTACCAGGCTCTTTTGCCGCCCCATGGCTGCCTCGGTTCGGATCATGCCCTCAATTTGTTCAATCATGCCCCGTTCCACATCTTGCCGCCGCTTGTTGGCCAGATCCGCCTGGCCGGATAAATATCTGGCCCGGGAGAGATCTTCCACGGTCAGCATTTCTATGCCCACCTCCGGGCCTTCCATCCTCCCCGGTGCGTTCAGTCGGGGCCCGAGCCTATAGGCCAAGTCATCCGTACTTATGGCCGGACCTCCCAGACCTGCCGTCTCCTGCATGGCCTTTATACCAGGCCACCTGGTACTGGCCATGACCTGGAGCCCGGCCTTGACAAGTATTCGGTTCTGACCCAGGAGCGGTACCCTGTCCGCGGTGGTACCCAGGGCCACCATGTCCAGGTAGCCCCTCAGGTCGGGTTCGGGGCCCCTATTAAACCAGCCTGTCCGCCGCAGGCCCGCACGCACCGCCACGGCCAGGAAAAAGGCCACCCCGGCCCCTGCCTGTTCCTTAAAGGGGAAAGGACAATCCGGGCGGTGGGGATTAATCACGGGACACAGGGCGTGAAATCCTTCAGGAATTTGATGATGGTCCGTGACAACCACCTTCATACCCAGGGACTTGGCCAAAGAGACCTCCCGGGCGGCGCCGCTGCCGCAATCCACGGTTATCAACAACTCCGTACCGGTGGCGGCGATTTTTTTAATGGCCGGGCCATTTAATCCATAGCCTTCCTTGAGTCGATGGGGGATGTAATAGGAGACCGGGACGTCAAGGCTTGAAAAAAAATTGACCAAAAGGGCCGCGGCGGTAAGGCCGTCCGCGTCATAGTCCCCGTATATGGTAATCTTCTCCCGGTGATGCACCGCACCGATCACCAGCTCCAAGGCCTTGTCCATATCCTTGAGGAGCATGGGGTCAGTCATTGAACTCAGTCGAGGATGCAGAAAGTTCACCGCCTGGCCGGGATCTGAAATTCCCCGGTTGATCAGGAGCTGTGCCTGTAAAGGGGTGATACCCGCCTCCCCGGCCAGGGTCCGGGCATGGGCGGACCGGGGTTTGACTTTCCAGATCTTTTCCGCTTTCACGTAACCCGTCTAAAGCCCTCCAGGGTCCTGGCCCTGGGCAAGCATCTTTTCCATTTTTTCAATGTCCTGGGGCACATCAATCTCGATGGAATCGTAAGGCGTCTCCACCACCTTGATTTTAAAGCCGTGCTCCTGGGCCCTCAATTGCTCCAGCTTTTCAGCCGCCTCCAGCGACCCCTGGGGCAGGCGTGAGAAGCGGGTCAAAAAAGGCATCCGGAAGCCATAAAAGCCCAGGTGTTTGTAATAGAGACAGTCGCACCCGGAATCGCGAAGAAAGGGAATGGGAGAACGCGAGAAGTACAGGGCAAACCCTTGGGCGTCCGTCACAACCTTGACGTGGTTGGGATTTTGAACCGTCTTTCGGTCCCTTATGGGGCATTTCAGGGTGGTCATGAGGATGGCATCGTCCTCCAGAAAGGGGGCGATGAGCCCGGATATCAGGGCGGGGTGAAACAGGGGCTGATCCCCCTGAATATTCACTACCAGATCTTCATCTCCCAGTTCCATCTTGAGGGCCGCTTCACTGATGCGGTCCGTGCCGCAAAGGTGGGTACCCCCTGAGAGGACCACTTTTCCTCCAAAGTGCTCCACACAGTTGGAAATCCTCTCATCGTCGGTCACCACATAAACGTCGGAAAGCTCAGGACAAGAAAGGGCACGCTCGTAGACATGCCGTATCATGGGCTTGCCTGCGATGGGGGCAAGCGGCTTCCCGGGAAAGCGGCTGGATCCGTATCTGGCCGGTATAAAGGCGAATATCCTCATGCGGCGTTGAAAAGGTCCGTCCTTGGATTATTTTTGGAGCGGACCGGAAAAAAGGAAGTGTCCTAAGGAAAAATCAGTCCCTGGTGTAACTGGCACAGGCCGAATCCGATTCCCAGGCGGTCACCTTGGAGACCTTGACCCTTTCGTCGTCCAATTCCCGGCACAGGGCCTCGAAGATATGACGGGCGATGTTCTCCGAGGAAGGGTTCATGGTCTTAAAGGCATCCAAATCGTTCAAAAAGGTATGGTCAAGCTTGTCCAGGATCCGCTTGGCGGCCTCCTTGACCGCCCTGAAGTCCACCAGCATCCCTTCCTGGTTTAATGCGTCACCCCTTACATACACCTCGATTCTCCAGTTATGACCGTGGAGATGTTCACAGGCACCTTGAAAACCCCTGAGCTGATGGGCGGCGGCGAAATGGTCGAGGATTTTTAGTTCATACATGGTTCTCCTCTACCGGCGATTCCGACTCCTTTTCATGCTCGTGCACCGCCTTTCCACATTCAGTGCATTTTCCGTTGACGATGATGCCCGTGCAGGTCCCGTCCGGACATAGCACCCGGTCTTCAAAATCCAGGCCTTCCTCTTCCCCCCCCGAGTCCAAATCCTCCAGTAAGGCACCACATGCCATGCAATAGTGGGCTCCCACAGGGGTCACCTCGTCACAATAGGGGCAGCGGACACCGGGAATTTCTTTTTTGCAATGTGGGCATTCCATTTGAGCAAACCTCCTCTCCCGTAAACGAACTCACCCGTCCAGCGCAGTCCCTCACTGATTAGTGGAAAAGCCTTGTTTTGTCAATTGTAACCTTAAAGCATGGCGGCTGAAAAAGACGCCAGTTGGAGTGGTTTTACACCAGGTATGTAGGAAAGGAATCATTCCCTTACCCCTGGTAAAGTGGGGAGAGGAACAGACCATTGTACCAGGGGGAAGGGTATTGTCAGCTTTTCTTGGAGGTTATGGCTTGGAAGGAAGTGATCTGCCGCTTCACCCTGGTGCTTTTACATTTAGGACACCTAAACCGTTTCCGTTTTTCATAGTCTGAAATGCTCATTTCCACGGTGAACGACTTTTTACACTTTTCGCATTTGAAATCGTAAGTAGGCATAATCCACCTCCTCTGTCGTGATCGTTTAACCGGCCTTTAAGAAATAAAAGTAAAAATTTTCCCTGTTTTGTCAAGTCCTTTTCCTTAGAAATGTCCGCCTCACAAGCCGCCCGCCGGAGGTGTG
>CAZNLL010000170.1:0-6889 GCA_964573885.1 uncultured Desulfobacteraceae bacterium
GCCAGGTCGATGAGTGATTTCACATGTTTGTAAACCTGCTTTTGCCGGAATTCCTGGTAGAGCAAGTCCCCCCCGAAATTGATCTTCCCTTTCAGGAATTCCCGCATTCTGCCCAGGCGGAATTGCTTGAGGCTCAATCGGAAGCCCTTTTTCCCTTCCCTTAACCTATCATAAGAGGTGTAATTCACCCACTCGGCAATGGAGGCATTGACCACTTCCGCCCCATACTTTTCCAGTATCCTGATGACATCCTGATTGGCGTGGACATGGGTTCTTAAATAAATCTCCCCCACCACACCGATAAGGGGCTTGGGTGGGATTCTGGGATCTACAATGGTCTTGCCTGCCTCAATAACCTCATCCAGCTTGGCCAAAATCTCATCAAACCGCCTCTCGGCCCCGTGTTCTTCAAAGGCCCTCTCCATCTCCCGCATAGAGTTTTCCACAAAGCGGTCCGCCAGCCCCGCTTCTTTTTCATAGGGCCTGATCCTCCAGAGCAACCTGTCAAGAATATCGGCCACCACCACCGAAAAATAGGAGGCCTTTCTCAGATCTCTTACCCGGTCTTCCTCTATAATGCCGTCCAGGGAGTATCCGTCCTTTGTGGTAAGGGAACCGATCCTCACCCCCCTGAATTGGGGGAAGGAGTCGAGTACAATACGTTGATATTTATTGTACATGCCGAACCGACACGGTCCGTCCGCCTCGGGCATAAAGTATATGTATTTATCAGGCTCGAAGTCCTCCCCTTTGTCCTCTTTTTCCCTGTTCATAAAATAGAGGATGTCTCCGGTGGTGATCTGGCAGGGGTAACATTCTTTTCCCGAAGTATATTCCAGCCCAAGCTCCATGCCTTTATAGGTGTCCATGACCTGGGCATTGACGCCGAAACCCCTGAAGGTCGCGGCAAGGAGGTGTCCGCCTATCCGGTTCATCTCCGGGATCAGAAAGGTCTTATCCTTGAGATGAAACCGGCCGACATTTTCACTCAGGGATTTGAAATTAATGACCTTGTTCGATTCCATGACTGTCCCGTTTTCCTGCCGGAACAAGGGCCTTGACAAGGAGGAAGCCGGCACGGCGCCGGACAGGGTTGAAGAAAAGATGGGCCACCCTCTAATTGGCAACGCTTAAATCCGATTTTTCGCTAGAAAAGGATTTCTGCATCGTATTCTCAATCACATTCTTGTAGGCCTCGAGCCTGGTCATTACTCCTGCCACCGCGCTGTGTTCGTCCAGTTCCAATATGAGATACGCCTTGTTCCCCATGATGTATTTGTAGAAGTGCTCAATAAAAGAATCCGCACCACACCCAAAATTGGTCAAATGGAGGCCGAAGTAGTTCGGGCGGCTCTCTGAAACCCTGGCCGTCCTCAGGATCTGTGCGCCCAGACCCCAATACATGGACGGGAAATCGGACAAGTCCACTTCAGACACGTCAATAAAGTCCATGGGCAGGGCGGTAATCCCGATCTTCGCCAGGTTGTGCCCCAGTCTTAGGTTCAGCCTCTCGTCGTAAAGGGTATAAGGACGTCCCGTCACCACCACCAACGGTTCTTCCGGGGAGTGTCCCTCCAGAATATCCGCCCCCCGGCTATGGAGCTCTTCGTTAAACTCTCTTTCTCTGTCCAAGGCATAAAAAAGGGCCTTCCGTATACTTTGCTTACTCACACCAAGCACCTGCCCGATCTGCTCAAAGATCTCAATGGCTAGGGTTCCGGGATCGTACTTGAGATGAATAACAGGGCTGAGAACATTTTTCGGGGCTATATTATGGGCCATGCGCACCATGTAGGAATTGCTTTGTACCATGGGACAATAAAAACCCACCTCAGAGGAATTGGGGGTAGGCATATTGATCAAGCTGGGGATAAAGAGGTACCTGGTCTTTCCCATGAGTTCCTTGACATGGCCGTGAGAAACCTTGACAGGGTAACAGGTCTCCGCCACCATGCTCTCTATACCCACCTTCGAAATCTGGGGATTTGTGGGCGGTGTGAGAACCAGGCGGAACCCGAGCTGGTCAAAGAAATGGGCCCACAGAATGCCGGTCTGGTGCCCGTATAGGGCCCTCTGCAAACCCACGGTAGGCCGCCCTTCCACCTCCATGAGGGCCTCTCCCTTTAATTCCTCGTAAACCCCCGCCATGTAAGTCTCCCAAACCCTTTGCCTCAAGTCGAAATAATTGTCCTTTTTGACCCCCCGGCTCCGGGTCAATTCATAACGACCACACTCTCCTCCCCAGATGCTGCGGCGGCCGTCAAAATCGTAGATCTTGAGTTTGCACTGGTTGTGGCAGTTTGGATCCGCATGGCATACCTTTTCCGCGTATTTCATCTCGTCCCTTATGGCACTTTCCAGGCCTCTGAAGGAACTCTCCGCTCTTTTCTCCAGGCTCATCTTTTCCTGAACACTGATGGCGGCACCATAGGCGCCCAGGACTTCCCGGTGCCTGGGGACCAGGACACCCCGATGGAGCACATTTTCAAAGGCGGCCACCACCCCTTGATTCAATGACGGTCCACCCAGAAACATGACCTTTTGCCCGATCTTGCGCTTCCCCACCACCCGGTTCAAGTAATTATGCACAATGGCATAGCAGAGCCCGGCAATGAGGTCCCTTTGGCGGGCGCCCTTTTGAAGGTAGGAAACCAGATCTGACTCCATGAATACGGTACACCTCTCGGCCAGCTTCACAGGCGTCTCTGAAGAGAGGGCGATTTCTTGAAATTCCCCTACAATGTTGATGCCGTATTTATTGGCCAGCTCATGGAGAAAGCTTCCGGTCCCGGCCGCACAGACCTTGTTCATATCAAAATCCAGGGGATAGGTATTGCTGATGGATATGTACTTTGAGTCCTGTCCACCGATCTCGAAGATGGTGTCCACCTCCGAATCGATTTCCACGGCGCCCCTGGCGTGGGCCGTGATTTCATCAATGATGAGATCCGCGTTCAGGAAATCCCCCACCACATTCCGCCCGGACCCTGTGGCGGCGACGCCCAGGATTTCAATTTTTTTCCCCACCTTGTCCAGGATGTGTTTCAGAAGCCATTGGGTGACTTCTATGGGTTTGCCCTGGGTGGGAACGTAATTTTTGTGGACGATCTTCCGGTCTTCATCAATCAGGGCATATTTGCTGGTGGTGGATCCCACATCTATACCGAGGTACACCTTGGTCTTCTTGGACAGGAGCTTTTTCTGGATCTCATTGGTCGCAGGAAAAACCGTGTCTTTCAGGACCAATCTGGGGGCCACCGAGATGGAGGTGGCACTGTCAAGGTCTTCCGCCTCGAAGCGATCCAGGTCAATCGGGTCATTCCTCCCCAGATCCACGGCCTGAAGCGCCACGCCCAGGGCACCGATAGACGTGCTGTGGGCGGGGACCGCCAAATCGTTGAAATACGCCTTAAAGGCCTCTGTTTGGAGTCGATTCAGGGAGAGGCCTCCTATAAAGAGGATGGGTTCTTGAAGATCCCGGTTACACACAATGGTACTCATATAGTTTCTGGCATTACCTATGTGAAGCCCACTGATGATGTCTTCCAGCCTCTCACCTTTGTTCTGAAGATGGATCATGTCGGATTTGGTGAAAACCGTGCAACGGCATGCCACGTTGGCGGGCTTCTCACTCCGGAGCCCCAAGTTAATAAAATCGTTCAATATATGGTCGATTTTTTCCTGGGAAGTATCTTTTGCCTCCGAATACATGGAGGTGGCAAGCCTCTGGGCCTGCTGGTCAATAAAGGAGCCGGTCCCTGATGCGCAGGGACCGTTGGTATTAAAATATTCCAGTTCCCAAACGCCCTCGTAGTGATTGACCTGAAAAAGGGCGGTATCCTGTCCTCCCATGGCTATGATGGTCCTCACATCAGGCCTGACATGGATCGCCCCCAACACCTGGCTGATGGTGTCAAATTCATAAAAAGTCCCCAATTTTTCGCTCAGCTTCTTTCCATGATTCCCGGTAAAAGAGACCGTCTGGACGGCCTCCTCACCGAACTTTTCGAAAAGCCCCTGGATCAGGCGAAGCACCTCCTCTTCCACCTTGCCCACGTGTCGTTTGTAAGGGGACTCAAAAATGACCCTTTTCTGGTGGTCAATCACCATGCAGTTAAGGCTGACAGAGCCGGCGTCAATCCCCACATAAAGCTTCTCGATATTCTTTGAAGGTGTCTTCTTACTCATAATAGGTAGCCTTCTCACGACTCCAGCAATACATTTTCCGGCATGCTCCCCACTTGCGCGATATCCTCTCCCCCCTCTCCCACGCCGGGCGTTCTTGAAATCGCCCCTTTTTTAGCAAGGAATATCATTATCTCTTCTGGCCTTTCACTGTCAAGAGGAATGGCCTTGGATGCTCAGTGGGCCTCAGCCCAATTCTCACCCTCACCGATATCCACCTTCAGGGGAACCTTTAGGGGATGCACCCCTTCCATTTCCTCCCGAATCACCGCGATGGCCGCCTCCACTTCTTCTTGGGGGACCTCAAAGAGGAGTTCATCATGGACCTGGAGGATCATTTTGAACTTAAAGCCCTCCCGCCGCAGCCGGGCGTCAATATTGACCATGGCCTGCTTGATCAAATCCGCGGCCGTCCCCTGTATGGGCGTATTCACGGCCATCCTTTCCGCCTCACCTCGGATGATACGATTGCCGTGCTGAATGTCCGGCAGATACCTCCTCCTGTTGAAAAGGGTCGTGACATACCCGTCCTTTCGGGCCTTCTCAATCATGGTCTCCCGGTAGCTCGCCACCCCCTTGTATTTCTCATAATAGGCCTCTATGTATTTTTTGGCCGTACCCTGGTCTATGCCCAGCTCGTCACCAAGCTTTCTCGCACCCATGCCGTAGATTATGCCGAAGTTAATGGCCTTTGCAATCCGTCTCAAATCCGCGGTGACCTTCACCCCCCCTCCACCCAGGACCTCGGAGGCGGTACGGGCATGGATATCCTCTTCCCTGTTAAAGGCCTCTATAAACGCGTCGTCTCCAGAATAGTGGGCGAATACCCTGAGTTCGATCTGGCTGTAGTCTGCAGAGATCAGCTTTTGCCCCTTTTCAGCAATGAAGCCCTTACGGATCTCCCTTCCCTTTTTTCCCCGAATCGGGATATTCTGGAGATTGGGCTCACTGCTGCTGAGCCTTCCCGTTGCAGCCACGGTCTGGTTAAAGGAGGTGTGGAGCCTGCCCGTGGAGGGATCTACCATCTTCACAAGGGCATCCAGGTAGGTGGACTTGAGCTTTGAAAGGGTGCGATAACCAAGCACCAGCCTGGGCAACTTGTGAGGGAACCGGGCCAATTTTTCCAAAACCTTTACATCCGTGGAATACCGTTTGGTCTTGATGGTCTTTTTCTGGACGGGAAGCTGGAGCTTCTCAAAAAGCACATAGCCCAGTTGCTGGGGGGAATTGAGGTTAAACTCCATGCCGGCCTCTTCAAAGATCTCCCGCTCAATGTCTTCCATCTCCTGTGCAAACCGGACCGACATGTCCTGAAAAAAGGCGGTATCAATCTTTATGCCCGCCATCTCCATATCCATGAGCACGGGCAGGAGTTTCATCTCCAGGTCATAAAAGAGGGCCTCGCTTCCATCCTCCTCGAGCTTTTTATCCAGTATTCCCCACAGCCTCAGGGTCATGTCGGCATCCTCACAGGAATATTCACACGCCCTTTCCACGTCCACCTCCGAGAAATTGGAGGCCTTTTTACCCTTTCCAACCACGTCGTGAAAGGCGATCATCTTATGATTCAGATAGTGCTGGGCCAGATAATCGAGATTGTATTGCCGGAGGCCCGGGTTGATCACATAAGAGGCGATCATGGTGTCAAAAAAAAGACCCTTCAGCGCTGCACCATGGAGTTTGAGCACCTCAGCGTCATACTTGATGTTTTGTCCTATCTTTCGTATACCCCCGTCCTCCAGGATGTCCTCAAGCATGGTCAAGGCCTCTGAGGGCTCTATCTGAGGCGGCGCTCCCAAGTAGTTATGGCCTAAGGGCACATAACGGGCCCGCCCCTCTTGGCAGGAAAAAGAGATACCCACCAGGCGCGCCCTGAAGGGGTTCTCGCTGGTGGTCTCCGTGTCAATGGAAACAACACCCTCGGACCTGATCTCTTGAATCACGGAACTGAGGTCATCCTTTGTAAGACAGAGCAGGTATTCCCTGGGCATTTCACGCCTCGTGGCGAATTGCTCCCACAGGCCCCTGAATTCCAGAGCCCGGAAGATCTCCGCCAGTTTGTCTCCTTGGGGTTCCCCCACCTCCATCTGGGTCAGGTCCTCATCCAGTGGCACCCACAGGTCGATGGTGACCAGCTTCCTGCTCAAAAGGGCCTGATCCCTGAAACGGTGCAGGTTTTGCTGGAGTTTTTTCCTCTTGATCTCCTCCACATGATCATAGACCCCTTCAAAGGAGCCGAACTCCCGGATCAATTCAACGGCGGTCTTTTCCCCTACCCCGGGCACCCCGGGAATATTGTCCGAACTGTCGCCCGCCAGGGCCATGACATCAATGAACCTCTCGGGATCAACACCACTTGCCTCCTTCAAGGTCCCATAGTCCGTAACCGTATCTTTCATAGGGTCCCACATGGATATGCGGGGGCTGATCAACTGCCGGAAATCCTTGTCGCCCGTGACGATAACCACCTCAAGGCCTCTCTCTTCACCCACCCTGGCCAGGGTGCCGATAATATCGTCGGCCTCATATCCCTCCTTCTCTATCATTTTTAGATTCAAGTGGGTGACGATCTCTTTGATCACCGGTATCTGCCGGGCCATCTCCTCGGGCATGGGGGGACGGTTTGCTTTATAGGCATCGTAGATCTCGTGCCTGAAGGTAGGTCCCTTGGCGTCGAAGGCCATAGCCAGATATTTCGGGGCCT
>CAZNLL010000171.1:0-6861 GCA_964573885.1 uncultured Desulfobacteraceae bacterium
TGTCAAAGGCCTCAGGGCCATGCTGATGGACCCTGAGCGATCGGCCCTGTATGGCGTAACCATCCTGACCCACATGGCGTGGGAAGAAACCATGGATCTCCAGGAGGCCTGTACACGGATGGGAGTCCCGTTTCCGAGACTCTCCTTCAATCTGGTCACTCCTGCAAGTGCCTGTCCTCTTTGCGCGGCCCTGAGAAAACGTGAATCGCATGTGCGGACCCGATTCAATGAGGCCCTTCCCGAAATGCACCTAACCGGGATCGAGCGACAGGGCGAACCCAGGGGAGTGAACGTCCTCAACGGACTGGGTGCCCGGATCTATGAGGCCCCGGAACCAGCAACTTCATAACATGAAAGGGGGCAACCATCTCCCCTAGGAAGACAACACAGACATGGGACGAAGAGCAGGAAATTTCTCTCTGCGAGGCCCTGGATCGAATCCTGAATAAGGGTGCCGTGGTGATGGGGGATGTGACCATTTCCATCGCCAACGTGGATCTGGTCTATCTGGCCCTGCAAGTGGTGCTCACATCGGTAGAGACGGCCCGGGGCATGACCTCGGACCCCTCTGAAAAGCCCGCGGCCCCTATATGGGTGGCTACGGGAGCGAAGGTTTCAGCTGATGAACGAATACAAGTGGAACAGGGTTCAATCGGAAACGCTGACCGATTTTCTCAAAGTGATGGAAGCAAAAGGACCTGAATCCTCTCCCTCGAACCATCAGGGGGAAAGTCGCCTTCACCTGGACCCGGACAATGTGAAAAACGGCCTGGCGCAACTGGTCCTGACCCTGGTCAGGCTCCTTCACGAGCTTCTGGAACGCCAGGCGATTCGACGAATCGATTCCGGGGGGCTCACAGAAGATGAAATTGAACAGGTGGGCCTTACTCTGATGCGCCAGTCCGAAGAGCTTGAGCGGCTTAGAAAGGCCTTCGCACTGGAGGAAAAGGACCTGAATCTGGATCTGGGTCCTTTGGGGAAACTGCTTTAGGGAGGTTTTGTTATGACCTTGCAACGGACGGCACAACACAGCATCGAGACCACCAACGTAGCCGATCTTTTGGAGCGCGTCTTGGATAAGGGAGTCGTGATCGCCGGTGATATCAAAATCAGTCTGGTGGATATTGAACTGCTCAGCATACAGCTCCGGCTGGTCATCTGCTCCGTGGACAAGGCCAGGGAGATGGGTATGGATTGGTGGGTCAATAACCCGGTCTTCAGCCGAAGGGCCGAGAGGGATCAGGTATCGGATTCCCTTGCCAGGATTGAGGAGAGGCTTGAAAGACTGGAGGACCTCCCTGAGAGAGGGTCGGACTAAATGGCCTGGCGGGGGGAAATGCATGAGCCATTGAATCTCGACCACACCTTTCCATTGACTGTAGCGAATCCGGAAAGGGGATAAGGGGGATAGGAGTTGCCGCCCCCTCCGAGGCGGGTCTTCGGTGCCCTCTCCAATAGGGAGGAGGTCCTTTATATGTCCGGTTATACGGATGATGTCATAGTTCACCACAAGCCTTTCACACCCGTGGGCCTGGCCCGGAAGGTGAGAGAGGTGCTGGTTGGGTGGAGGAGCAGGCATGGAAAAGAGAACTCATTCGACAAAGGTCCTGATTGTAGATGATGAGGCCTCCGTTCGTCGCACCCTGGGGCATGTGGTGAAGAGAATAAATCAGGCCTACTCGGTGGCATCCAGCGCCCTCCGGAGACAGAAAGCTGGAGAGGGAAATGCGGAGCTATTCGGACAAACTGGAGCATATGGTGGAAAGCCGTACGGCCAAGATGCAGGAAACCCTGGAAGCCGTCATCAGAGTGGTGGCCCAGACCGTGGAGTCCCGGGACCCCTATACGGCCGGTCATCAGAGGGGGGTGGCGGATCTCGCCTGTGCGATGGCAAAGGAGATGGGATGTCCGGAGGAACAGGTCAAGGGAATTCGTAGGGCTAACCTTGATTCATGTATTCTGATGAGATTCCCCCAACCGGAAGATCTGGTGCAGATCACCGCCAGGACGGTGCTGAGCGTCAGGGAGGAATCAAACAAGGGCTTGAGAAAGTAGGGCATCCCCCAGAACATGGAAGGAAGAATGTCAAGACTCAGGCCGAAGATGAGGGGGATGCCTATGACAAAAGTCTTTCGTGTATCCACGCCCGAGCTCAATATAATCTGGATGCCTGAAACGACCATGAAGCTGGTCACGTAAATGAGGATGGCCCCCATTACGGGGGAAGGCATGACGGAGAGGAGCCCGGAGAACTTCGGGAAAAAACCCAAAAGGATGAAGAGTCCGCCGGCCATATAAGCGATGGTGCGGCTGGTGGCCCCAGAGGCCTTGGTGAGGGCCACATTGCTTGCGGATGTATCCGAGGCCATCCCCCCCAATAACCCGGAGACGGTGACACAAAGGGCATCGGCTGTCAGACCATTGGAGATGCGGGGCATGTCCGGTTCATTCCACGCCTCGTCGTTGATCTTTTCACACATAATCAGGTTCCCGAATGACTTCAGCGCCCCCGTGATGGACACGATGATAAACACAGGGACCAGGGACCATCTGAAGGCCAGGTCAAAGGGGCTGTCCAGAAAGGGCAGGGCGATCCACGGGGAGTGGAGCGCCTCTCGCAGCCGGCCCAATGGGATTACTCCCGTTGCCATAGAAAGGATATACCCGCACAAAAAGCCCATGAGCACGCTGTAGAGCCGGAGTTTTCCTTTCCCCCAGATATTGACTCCTATCATGATGAAGAGCGTCACCGAGGCGATGACCACGGTGGTCTTTTGGATGGGTTCCCCTTCAAAGTTGATGCCCAGGAACTTGGAAACCCCCAGGGAGATCAATCCTTCCGCCACCATGAGCACCACCAGGCCCGTTATCTCGGGCGGAAACAGGACCCTGAGCCTGTGGACAAAACGGGCGAAAACGGCCTCGGCCAGGCCGGCAATCACGGTCATGCCCCGCATGAGGGGCAGACCCCCGAGCCATGCCGCCTGCATGGAGGCGAGAAAAAAATTGGGACCGCACAGGTTCGGGCACACAAAACCGGAACCGAGGAAAGGCCGGCGAAAGACCTGGACGATGGTCCCGATGCCGCATGCGATCATGGTGAGGGCCACCACGGAACGGACCTGCTCAAACGCGCCTCCGATCTCCGTGACCAGGACAATGGGCAAAACCAGGGTGCTGGACATGAGGAAGATGTGCTGGATTCCCAGGGCCAGGATTTCCCGGAAGGGCGGCCTGTCATCCAGGCCGTAAATAAGGTCTTTCGGTTTTTGTGGCATCCTTGGCCCCCTGCTACTTCATCCAGATAGGGGCCGCCGGCACAAAGTTGGCGGCCACATAGAATATCTCATTGCCCATTTTCAACTTACGGATATACATGAGGTGTTTTTCCGGCCGGCCGGACTTGATATTTGGTTTAATGTAAAATATCCAGCTCCGGTCCTTATGGGCAAGGGCGTTCTTGATTTCCGTGAAGAGATATCTTCCTATGTAATCACGCTGCAGGGAAATATTTCGTTTCCTCTTAAGGTGCGGATACATGGGGTCCACAATGACATTTCCCTGGGCGTCTATGACCTCGATGTAGGAATCCAGGACATTGAGCGGACATGAATGATCCCTCAGTTCACGAAAGGCGGCCTCCTTGCCCTTGCGGCGGATAAGTTCGGCCGCCTTGTCCACATTCTCCTCTATGAAGACTTCCTCGATCTTCATGTTATACAGGCCGCTCCCCACAAGATATATTTTGCCGTCAGGGGCGAGCGCCTTACGGATATAGGATCCTTTCCGAACGGGATAGGTATGGTGCGGCCCTTCCCATAAATAGAAGACCCAGCCGCTCGCATCCGGTCGGGGCTTCTTACCTACATCCACGATCAGGGCAATGACCGCCTTTCCTTCCATGTCTTTAAAATGTTTTAGATTTTGGCCCATTAAGTCCGGCTGGACCGGGTGGAACACGCAGGTGCCCCCGGCATCGTAGACAAAGAGATAATGCTTGTCGGTCAGCCATTTCGAACCCCTGATGCTGAATTCTTTGAAGGCATCCCGTCCCTTTTTTTCTATCAGGGAAGCCGCATCTTGGACCAAAGCGACAAGGCGTTTGGTGTCTTCATAGGCATACTTTCTTGTCTTCTCTTGATTGCCCGCGGAGACGGGAGGGATGTTTAAAAAGGATAATAAGGAGAGGATACAAATGAATATTTGCTTCATTTGTTTTTTTCTCAGGGCGATGAGCGCGATGATCGGTTACGATGAGAGGTGTTAGTGAGTTAGGGCGAGTATGGTGGAATAGGCCTGAGGTGTCAAGGAAAAGGGACGTAGATGTTCAAGACTCAGGGGCGCCGTAAGGGATTCGGAATTTTGTGGCTTGACATATTATTTTATCTGTGATAATTTGAAGTGAAATTATCCAAATACTAAGGATATGGCCCTGAAAGGGGGAAGAAAGGCATGCAACCGGCCGTGAGTGAGTACCTGACTGAAAAGATTGTATCCTTGATCCGCAAATATGTCCGCTTGCGGGCGCTCCACACCAAGGAGCTGGCCAAAACCTACAATGTAAGCGTACCGCAGCTCCTGTGTCTCCAATGCCTGTATGAGAACGGCAAGATGTCCATGTCGGGCATTGCGGAAAATATTATGGCCAATGTGAGCACCGTGACAGGGATTGTAGACCGGCTGGAGAAAAAGGGGTTTCTCAGGAGACGCCGGGCGTCCAGAGACCGCAGGGTCGTGAACATCGCCCTGACAGAAAAGGGCCGTTCCCTGGCTCAAGACAGTCCCCCTGCGGTCCACCACAAGATCGCCCATGCCATAAGGATGCTCTCCGAATCGGAGCGTCAAGAAATATATCAGGCCTTGGACCGGTTGTCCCATCTCATAGATGGCGGCGACCTTCCCCAGGATGCCGCGCTGCCGACGGCGATCCATCAAGCCAAGAACAGGGTGGATCATTTCGATGATGTGAGCCTGGAAGACAGGGCGTAATATATAAACATAAAGGAGGATAAACCATGTTTTGTCTCAAATTCCATTATGAGGATTGGAGACGGAATGGGGTCAGGCGTTAAGGAACTGAAATAGTTTATAAGCTTTAATCAGGACAACAAAGGCCGGGCATCTCTTTGAGATGCCCCTTACATGTAAAGGGGGATCAATTATGGCGTTTCCAAAGCAGTGTAAATACATCATCATCGGGGCCGGGATACACGGCCTCAGTACCGCCTGGCACCTGGGGAAGGCGCTCAGGGAGAAAGGATCGGGCTCAGGGAAGGATATCCTGGTCATAGACAAGACATCCATAGGGGCCGGGGCATCGGGTATCGCCTGCGGGGTGATCCGAAACAACTATTTCCAGCCTGCCATGCGGGAACTCATGGCCCACAGCGTGGCCATATGGGAGGAGGATGCAGAGAAATACGGCTACCATCCCGTGGGGTATATGCAGATATCCCCTGAATCCATGCACGCCGATGTGGCCGAGATCTACAAACAGCAAAAAGAAATCGGGTATGAATCGGAATTCATCGAGGGGGAAAAGGACTGCCTCCGGTATATGAAGGAGCATATCTTTGACGACTGGCAGGCCAAACAGATCACTTCGGTGTTGCACGAGAAAAAGGGGGGATATGCCAATCAGATGAGATCCCTTTACAGTCTGGCCGATAAGGCGGAGGCCGAAGGGGTGCGTATCCTTACGGGAGTGAGCGTCACCGGTCTTAAGACCGATAACGGTGCGGTGACAGCGGTGGAGACCTCCAAGGGCCGGATCCAGTGTGACTGGGTCATTGCGGCACCCGGTCCCTGGGCCAAGACATTCTGGGACATGTTGGGTCTTCCCAATGAGATTGATATCAAGGGCCCTGATGGAAAGATCCACACCGGGAACCCAATGTGGACCTACTGGTGCCTGGTGGAGGGTGTTCTGGGGGTGGAGCCCGCGTATGCCATGGACAACCAGGGAAAGATGCCTCCTGTGATCCATGTGGATTCAGCAGCCCCCCTCTATTCCAGCGAGGACGGATCCCTGATTACCGAAGAGATGTGGGGCATCTACTATAAGCCTGACTTCGGCTTTGGCGGGGTCCAGGGTGGGGCAGCGCCCTATATCGTGGAGGGGGATGTAAAGGTGGATCCTTACGGGATCGATTCCCCGGATTATACGGTGACGCCCGAGTTCGTCCACATGTGGACCTCGGCCCTGGCCCATTGCCAGAAGCGATATGAAGGCAAGCACCAATTGTACAAAAACGAACCATCCGGGGGCCTGGGTTGCTTTACCCCGGACAGCTTCCCCATTTTTGATGTGATGAACCAGAATTGTTACATGATCCTGGACTCCAATCACGGTTACAAGATGATCGGGGTGGGGGAACTGGTGGCCAAAGAGGTCCTGGGAGAAGAGCAGCGTTTGCTCAAGCCTTTCAGGTTTGATCGATATGAAAAGGGGGAACTTCACCCCGTATCTCACAGCCCGTTTCCGTGGAGCTGATATATCCAGCGGAGACCCTCCTCAGGGGTGGCCGGTTGCCCTTGGGGAGGCGGTAAGAAAGGAGGAGGTATTATGGCACAAGCCAGAATAGGAAGCCGGGTAAAAGTCCGGTATACAGGGAAATTCAAGAACGGGACCTTGTTTGATGTCTCATGCAGCCATGAACCCATGGAGTTCACCCTGGGTCATGGAGAGGTCCTAAAAGATTTTGAAGAGGCGGTCCTGGGAATGGAGCCGGGGGACAGCAAAACCATAACCCTTCCCCCCAAAGAAGGCCTGGAGGCCCAGGCCCCAAAGATGGCCGATGAAGAGGCTTTTAACCTCCGCACCATCAAGGGAGGAGAAAAGGATGAGGCGCTTCGGGAAAG
>CAZNLL010000172.1:0-6730 GCA_964573885.1 uncultured Desulfobacteraceae bacterium
GCCCCGGAAAACGCGGAGAATGGGCTCACCATTTATGGCAATGTGGATATCCGCCAGGTGGACCTGGCTTTTTTCGCCACCGGCCGTGTGGATCGCCTTTTGGTGGAAGAAGGGGAACAGGTTAAGGAAGGACAATTGTTGGCCCAAATGGACGCTTCCCGGTGCCAGGCGGCCTTGGCCCGGGCCAAGGCAAGGCTGAAGGCCCTTGAAAAGGAACTGGCCATAAAGGAGAGCGGGTCCCGCTCACAGGATGTCAAGGAGGCCCAAGCCGCACTGGCCGCTGCAGAGGCTCGGCTGGAAGGGGCCGGGATCAAACTCCTATGGCCCCACTACTGGCCCATGGCCGTTATCGGCATGTTCTGCCTGATCCTGACCGGGTTCATGTTCCGCCGCCGCTTGTCCTGATGGCCGATAAGAGCATGGTCCTTATCTTGACCGGCGTACCACCAGAACGGGATTGGGAATCTCCTCCATCAGGGTACACAGGTCCTCTCCCCCCAACACATGGTTGTCGCAGGGGATAACCACCGCCCCCCCGGACTCCATCTGGAGAGCCCGGGCCAGTTTTTTCAGGTTGGGTTCGATGAGGGTCCGTGTCTCCGCCCCAACCCCCTCGGCCTCGAGTTCCCGGCCGATCTCTTTTCTCAGCGTGGGGACGCTGTTCTGGTCCGGGGCCAGGATAAGGACCCTCAGGGGGGCCTCCTTTTCGTCCACCAGGTTGAAGGCGGTATACAGGGCCTTGCGGGACAACTCCGAGCCCTCGTAAACGGCAATAACCGGCAGGGGGCCTTGGTATTGTCTTGCCTGCCCTTGAAAGATCATGGTCAGGCCCGGCCTTTGAAGGAGGAGAGTCCGTACGGTTGAACCTACCCTGTGTCTCTGAAGAAAAGAACGCCCCACTTTACCCATAATAAGGAGGTCGGCATCTTTGCCTGCCGTGAGCAACTCCATAGCCACCAATCCTCTTGCCACCCGGAATTCCCAGGGTACCCTTAGACGATCCGCCGTTTCTCCCAGAAGGCGGCGCATCCAGGCGGCCTGGGCCCGCAATTGGCGTTCCAGGTCGGTACGATCCATCACCCGTAAGACCGGCGAAAAAAACCCGACTTCCCGAACAAAGGGCAGTTCCGTCAATTTCAAGAGATTGATGTCTTCCACAAACAGGCCCACCAGTTGGGATCCAAAGCGGGCCGCGAGTTTTGCGGCGGTATCTATGATTTCCCTGCTTTGGGGCGAGGCGTCCAGGGCCACCATGATGCGCCGGATCGAGGGGCTGTTCCTATGCTCTCCCCGGTTCATGTGTCCCTCCTCTCCTCTCCTGCACCCAGAGCGAATTTCTTTTGCCTTTGTGCGAATTCACCCAAACGGGCATAGACCTTTCCGTTGAAGCTGTCTTCCGGGTAACGGCCCCGGGCGTCCGGTTCTCCGGCGGGCACACCGGAGAGGATCTCCATGCCCTGGTCTATGGTCTCAACCGCATAGATATGAAACCGACCCTCACTTACGGCGTCAATCACATCCTGTCTTAACATGAGGTGCTCCATATTGGCGGCAGGGATGAGAACTCCCTGTTCCCCTGTGAGGCCTTTGAGCTTGCAGGTATCAAAGAAACCCTCAATTTTTTCATTGACGCCACCGATGGGTTGGATCTGTCCGTGCTGGTTGACTGACCCCGTCACCGCCAGGGACTGGTTCACGGGAACCCTGGAAATGGCGGAAAGGAGGGCGAAGAGCTCCGCTGAGGAGGCGCTGTCTCCTTCAACCCCACCGTAGGACTGTTCGAACACCACGCTGGCTGAAAGAGACAGGGGTTGATCGGTGGCGTAGCGCTCACCCAGGAAACCGGCCAGGATCAATACGCCCTTTGAATGTATGGGGCCCCCCATTTCCACTTCGCGCTCAATGTCCACCACCTCGCCTTTGCCCATCCTGACCCGGGCCGTAATACGACTGGGCCGGGCAAAGCTAAACTCTCCTAGTTGGATTACAGAAAGCCCGTTGACCTGACCCACCTGACGGCCTTCGGTGTCAATAAGGACGATCCCCCGCTGGATCTGCTCTCCCATTCGCTCCCTGATCCGGTCGGACCGGTAAATCCAGGCGTCAATCGCCTTCTGCACGTCTGTGGCGGAGACCTGGTTGTTCCCGTTTTGACCGGCCCAGTAGTCGGCCTCCCGCAAAAGGTCCGTAACCCGCTGCATATGGATAGAGAGCTTTTGACCGTCCCCGATCATGCGTGCACAATGTTCAATGACCCGGGCCACGCCCCCTCGATCAAAGTGATGCAGGTTCTCCTGGCGCGCCACAGTACCGATCAGCCTGGCGAAGAGTTCCTGGTTTTCCGCAGATCGGTCCATCTCCAGATCAAAGTCGGCTGCCACTTTAAACAGCTGGCTGAACTCCGGGTCACGATAAAGGAGCAGGTAATAGACAAGGGGGGGGCCGATAAGGATCACCTTCAGGTCCAAGGGTACCGGCTCCGGTTCCAGGGAGACGGTGCTGATAAAGCTGTACATCTGGCCGAGGGATTCAATCTTTATCTGGCGGGACTTGAGCATGCGTTTCAGGCCCTCCCAGGCAAAGGGCTGGAGGAGGACCTTTATGGCGTCCAGAACCAAATAGCCCCCGTTGGCCCGATGGAGAGCCCCGGGGCGGATCATATTGAAATCCGTCATCAACATGCCCATCTGGGCCAGGTGTTCCACCCGCCCGACCAGGTTTTGAAAGGTGGGATTGTCCTCATGGATTATCGGGCCGCCCTGGGCCCCTCCATGGTCCACCAAGACATTGACCTTGTAGCGACGGAGCTCGGAAGATTCTCCTCCAGGTCCCCCGTCGGTCTGAGGACCGCCTCCACCGGAAAGCAGCTTCTGCAATATTTGTTGCTGGCCTTGCTCTTCACCCGTTTTAAGCAGGCTCTGGGCGTTATCGATGATATCTTTTTCAAGGGAATCAAGGTAGCTTACCACTTCCGGAAGGTCCTCGTATTTCTTGCGCAATTCGTCGATCATGGGACCCACCGTGAAGCTGGTGACTTCATGGTTCAGATCCTTGAGTTTCTCCCGCATTTCCCGTTCCCAGACGGGCACTTTTTGGAAGATTTTTTGGGATTCCTTCTGGAGTTCTTCCCCTTCCTTTTTCACCCGTTCCTGCTCATCCTCGGGCAGCTTCTTAAAGCCCTCCGCTTCCATGACCTCGCCCTCTTTCACCGGGGCAAAAACAAGACCTGCCGGAGATCGAATGACCTTGAGATTTTTTTCCTGGGCCTTGTTCTGGAGTTCTTCAAAGGCGTTTTGTTGTTTTTCCTGAAATTCCTGGGAAATGGTCCTTTGGCGGTTCTGGTATTCTTCATTTTCAAAGGCCGCCCTCAGGGCGTTTCGCACTTCCTCAATGAATTTGTCCATGTCCTCTGCGAGTTCCTTTCCCCGTCCTGCCTGTAGCCGGAGTATGCGGGGCTTATAGGACTCTTCAAAGTTGTTCACATAGCATATATCTGAAGGTACGGCTTCCTGGGAAGCCCGGTCCTCCAGAAACCGTTTCACCAGGGTCTGTTTTCCTGTCCCGGGACTGCCCAAAGCAAAAACATTGTACCCTTCCCTTTGGATACCCATCCCGAACTGCAAGGACTCCACAACCCGGGGTTGGCCTATAAATTGGGCCAGATCTTCAAGATCGGCTGTGGAATCAAAAGAGAAACTCTCCGGGACAGAACGGCGGTAAAGTCTCTCCGACTCCAGCCGGGCACTCTTTGTTGTCTCTAGCATTATTCCCTTGGCTTCCATACAATTTTGCCCCCTTCTCATTTAAAGTTTTTTTTGGATAAGCCCTAAAAGTTCTCCGATTATTTTCTTTTGAGTATCTTTTTCAGTTCCTTCAGTTCTCTGGTGTTGAGTACATCCTGGGGCTCCAACCAGCCGCGCCGGGCCTGATCCACGCCGAAGCGAATGAAATCCAGATCAGCGAGGCTGTGGGCGTCCGTGGAAATGGCCAGTTTGAGACCCATGTCCTTGGCCATTTTTGCGTTCCTGTCGGAAAGGTCCAGCCGATCCGGATAGGCATTGATCTCCAGGAAACACCCCCTTTCCAGGGCCGCTTCCATAACACGCTCCAGGTCAATGTCGTAAGGGCCACGCTCATTGATCAATCGCCCGGTGGGATGGGCGAAAATATTGAAATAGGGGTTGTCCATGGCACGGATGACCCGTTCGGTCATCTTCTTTCTGGAAAGATTGCGGTTGTAATGAATGGAACAAACGGTAAGGTCCAGTTCTTTCAAGATGTCGTCCGGAAGATCAAGAGAGCCGTCTTCCAGGATGTCCACCTCTATTCCCTTCAGAAGGATAATGTCTTTTAGTTTTCCGTTCAAACGCTCGATCGCCTTAATCTGTTTGGCAAGCCGTTTGGCGTCCAGTCCCTTGGCCATGGTGACCTTTTTGGAATGATCTGTAACGGCCAAATATCGATACCCGTGCTCTTTGGCGGCCTCGGCCAGCTCTTCAAGGGTGGCATGGCCGTCTGTTTCTTTGGTGTGACAGTGCAAATCCCCTTTCAGGTCCTCAAGGACGATCAGCTTGGGCAGTCGCCCTTCTTTCGCTGCTTCCACTTCCCCCCAATTCTCCCTGAGTTCAGGTTCAATGAAGGGAAGATCGATCTCATCGTAGACTTCCTGCTCGGTTTTGCCGGAAATCCGCTTTTTTCCCTTGAACACGCCGTATTCATTGATCTTCAGGTTTTTCTGGACGCCCAGCTTGCGGACGGAGATGTTGTGTGCCTTTGATCCTGTAAAATAATGGAGGGCTGCACCATAACTCACTTCCGGCAGGACCCTTAAGTCTACATGAAGGTTCGAGCGCAGGACAATGGTTCCCCTGGTGGTCCCCTGGGAGATCACCTTTTTCACGTCTTCATAGTTCACGAAACGCTCCATTACTTTGGCGCCTTTTTTACAGGTCACCAGGATGTCCAGGTCCCCCACCGTTTCTTTCCTTCGCCGGTAGCTCCCGGCCACGGTAATCTGCTTGATTCCCTTGGATGCCTTGAGATATTCCACCAATGAGCGGGCCCTTTGCTCCGCTTCCATCAATTTGATCCGTTCCTCTTTTTCTTCGGTTTGCTCCAGTTCTTCCAGGATGGCCTGTTCGGTTTTTTGGCCGAAGCCTTCGAGGTCCCTTATCTTGCCCTGCTGGGCGGCTTCTCTGAGCTCCTGGAGATTGGTTATACCCAGGTCGCGATTGAGGGCGTTTACCCGTTTGGGACCCAGTCCCTCCAATTTCATGAGCTGACTCAATTCAGTCGGGGTCTTGCCTTCGAGCTCTTCAAGCTGCTCAAGGGTGCCCGTTTGTACAATTTCCTGGATCTTTCCTGCCAGATCCTTTCCGATCCCCGGCAATTCTGTAAGGTCCTTCTCCGCATCAATCATGTCTGAGATATTCCGGGGTAAACCCGATACGGTCCGTGCCCCGTTGCGGTAAGACCGCACCCTGAAGGGGTTTGCCCCTTCAATTTCAAGGAGATCCGCCACCTTATTGAATATGTCGGATACATCCGAATTCTGAACCGGCATTCTTACTCCTTTGAAAGCATTTCCTGAAGCTTGAGTGCATCCTGGACCGCGTATCCGGCCTGATCATTATCAAAGTAGCAGAAAATCTCTTTTCCCTGTGCCTGCCAGGTGGAAAAGGCCCCTGCCCAACCAGAAAGTGTCTTTGCATCGTATTGACCCTGGTAAGCGCCCTCGGGGCCGTGGAGCCTGACGTAAACAAAGTCGGCCGTCACTTCTTTGGGGGATAGAAATCCCGCCAGGTGGTAGATACAAAAGGCCGCGCCCCATTTGGCCAGGACTTCGTAGGTGTCATCCGAGAACCAGGTAGGATCCCTGAATTCAAAGACATAGCGAAAATCGCGGGGCAGGAATTCCAAGAATGCCTCCAGCCTTTCCAGGTTGATGTGCCAGCGTGGAGGAAGTTGAAACAAAAGGGGCCCCAATTTATCCTCCAGCACACGGGCAATGTCGATCAGGGGGGGCACTCCCCGGGAAGGATCCTTGAGCTTTTTCATGTGAGTGATGTAGCGGCTGCCTTTAAGGGCGAAAACAAATTGGTCGGGCACGGTCTTTTTCCAAAGCTCCAGGGTGGCCTTTTTGGGAAGCTGATAAAAGGAGTTGTTGATTTCCACGGTTTGGAAGCGGCCCTTGTAATAGGAGAGCATCTCCCGGGGGGAAAGGTCGTCCGGATAGAAGGGCCCCTTCCAATGGTCGTAATGCCATCCTGATGTGCCGATATGTATTCGCCCGGACCCGTTCACCTGGTAATGTCCTCCAAATCATTCTATGCCTGTACACCCTCTTCTGGCAAGCAGGCTTTCCGCCCAATGCCGCGGACTCACGAAAAAGCGGTAAAAACAAAAAGCCCTTTGGACTTACTTGAGCCGTCCCATGGGCAGGTCGGGAAGCATATCCTTGACCTCATCCACCATGGCTTCCGCCTTTTGAAGAATTCCGTCCACTTGAGAACGCACATGGTCTTCCAGGTACTGCCATTCCCAGTTTACTTCCCCTTCCTGATCTTTCAAGAAGACAAAGTTGCCTTCTGAGATCTGAACCTCCCGTCCGTCTCTGCTCCTTATAACCAAATTTGGCATGTCTTTCCTCCTTCTCTTACGATTTTAACCCTTAAAAAGGATTCAAGGGTTCAAGTGATTTCACTAGTTCTCCACTGATCACCGTTGACTG
>CAZNLL010000173.1:0-1989 GCA_964573885.1 uncultured Desulfobacteraceae bacterium
AAACTGAATGCGTTTGCAATAACGGGGTAAAGGTAACGCTTACGCGGGCTTTTCAAGCTTGCGTTGAAAAAAAAGGGAAGAGGCCGGGGATTATTACCTGGCTAAGGATCTTTCAATCCAAATCTCAAACAGGGAAGGAGGAATGAGTCTATGGGTGCAAAACTGAAAAAGGCATTCGATATTGCCAAGGAGGCCGGGGGGATGCAGGCCCAGATGAGATTGGCCATGAAATCGGGGATGAGCGCTGATAAAGCCGCTGCGGAAGAGGACAGCCCGGCCAACATCCAAAAGATGGAAGCGGCCCTCAAACAGGTCACGGGCAAGGATGTCAAACTTTAATCCATTCAGGAGGGATGAACATGGCTATAGAAAAAAGGACACAATTCGAAATTGATCACAGGTTTGATCCGGTCAAAAACCGCCATTACATCAATGGGGTGTGTAGTGTTCTTCACTGCCACCACTATGCCACCCTTTACACCCAACTGGCTGTTGATGCTGTTGATTTCGAAGGTTTAAGGCACCTTGTGGAAACTTCCGAGGATGTCTTTTACGAGACCCTTGATCGGTATTTCAAAGAAAAAGGCGTTGAGGCGATAGAGGAAAAGATTGAGATCGCCCAGCAGTACTGGCAGGCCCTGGGTATGGGCCTGATCCGTTTCACAGGGATCGGTAAATACGAGGTGGTTGCTGAAATGGAATACAGCCACCTCGATGAAGGCTGGCTCAAAAAATGGGGTGGAAATGACAAACCAGTGAATTTCTTTACCGTCGGTTTTGTCGCTGCCGTGGCTGCTTTGGTCAATGACAGGCCAACCCGGAGCTTTCAGGCCAGAGAAACCCGAGGACTGGTTTGTGGCGATGAAAAATCGGAATTCAAAGCTGTAGTCAAGTAAGGAGGGAAATAATGGCTATTGACAGGAAAAAAATCATTGAAGAGATGTCAAAGGTAAAAGTCCTTGGTAATGAGGAAGGCCTTATCCCAGTCTTCGGCGTATATGTCCAGCAGCTCCCCGCCGAGTTCTGGAATGGATTTGCCCGGCGTATTGTCAATTCCGTCCCAGAGGACCTTGTGGAGGCGGCCGAGGCCCTTTTGGTCAACGCAGCCCATGAATGCGGCTATCACACGGGTTACGGGATCATCACCTCGGATGAGTTCAAAAAAGTGGTGGGACCCATGATAGAAAGCGAACCCGAAGACGTGCTCCATGCGGCCTTTGCAATCTTCACCGCCTGGGGATGGGCACAATCCGAGGTTATCGAGATCGTTGCTAACGAAAAGATGGTGGTTCGTGCCTATGACTACTATGAGAGCGATGTCATGCTCTATGGGAAGGCTGAAAGGCCCTCTGCTTATATGATCCGTGGCGTCGCCGCGGCCTTTATGGACCTGGCCTATGGGGGGGATTACGGTCCTGAGGGAAACACCGGAATCCGAACCTTTAAATGCGAACAGACGAAGGGTATCGAGATCGGGGATGATTATGCAGAATTCGTAGTAACCCGCAACTAAGAGCGGTTTCTCCGCACCACTTTTCATGAAGTCGGCTGAAAGGGCTGTCTTCCCTGAGAGAGGATCCGGCACCAACGCGATCCCCTAGCGGGGTCAGCCCTTCATTTTTGTGCCGGGCCGATTTTCCGCCAATTATACAGCCTCCAATTTTGGGTCAGAATCTCCGAATTCCCCCGGGCCAAAGGTGACCGGCCTTTTACAACTCCTTCAATATATGAGATAATTATATAAGAGGAACAAAGACCTATATCCGGGGTAGCCCTGCCCGGATGGGCCTTTTTAGATAGGATGGAGGATTCTGTAATGGATGTCAAATCAACCTATGCGGAACTGGAACAGCGAATCAAGGACCTGGAAAGGGAAGTTCAAATCCTGAAGAAGACCGAGGAGGACCTCCGTGAAGAGCATTCCTTTCGCACGGCTGTCATTGAGCGGGCTGCGGAGAAGCCCATCTGTCAGCTCTTCGACCTCATCGC
>CAZNLL010000173.1:1999-6488 GCA_964573885.1 uncultured Desulfobacteraceae bacterium
TGCGGAAGGGCTCTGCGTCTTCCATGAGATTGCTGCCTTCCCTTATATTCAGTTCACCGTGTGGAATGTGACCGGATGGAGGAGATCACCGGTTATACCATGGAGGAAATCAACCGTAAGGGCTGGTATCAGACCATGTTTCCCGATCCGGCAGCCCGGGATCAGGCCATGAAACGGGTGAGCCGCATACGGCACGGCGACGATCTTACGGCCGAGGAAACGACCATCACCCGGGCGGGCGGTGAAAAGCGGGTGGTGAGGATTTCGACCTCGGTCCTTGAATCAGGGCACAAAAAGCGCCATTTTCTTGCCCTTGTGCAGGACATATCCGACAGGAAGCGGGCCGAGGCGGCCTTGCAGGCAAGTGAGGAAAAATATCGTTCTCTGGTGGAGTCCACCGATGATTCCATCTACCTGCTGGACAGGGAGGGGCGCTCTCTGTTCATGAATCAGAAACACCTCTCCCGATTCGGCCTGACCATGAAAAGGGTCGCCGGCCACAAATATGGGGAGTTTCATTCGCCAAGCGAGACGGAACTGTTCAATCAAAAACCGGCTGAGGTCTTAAGGACCGGAGAAGCGGCTGTGTTCAGAAGCCCTTCAACCTCAGAGAACTCTCCCTGAAAGTAAGGGAGGCCCTGGATACACCCTAAAGCCGGGAGACTGGCTGCAAAGCCTCCCTCCCGGAGGCATCGGTTTCGAGCCTTGACACATAAGAACCCATTGCCTATACATTGGTATAGCCTGCTCCAATAGAAGACTCCTTATCCGCATAGGGTGAAGGGGGGTTTTGGTTTCATAAATCCAGCAGCAGCCTTGCACAGAAACCGGGCTAAGGGGAGGATGCCATGAGGTTAAAAGATCGGGTGGCCATTATTACAGGCGGCGCCAAGGGAATTGGGGGAACCATTGCTACCACCTATCAAAGGGAAGGCGCCCTGTTGGTGATCCCCGATATCGACAAGGAGGCCTTAATAAACAAGGAACAGGAAATCACCGGCCTGGGGGGCCAAATCTTGCCTCTGGAGTTGGACATCTCACAACCGGATAATGTGGAGCGTCTTATCTCTGAAACACTCGATCGCTTCGGGAAATTGGATATCCTGGTGAATAACGCTGCTTGGGCCTCCTATGGACCCTTTACCGACATAACCCTTGAAAACTGGCAGAAAACACTGGATATAACCCTGACCGCCTACTTTCTCTGTGCTCAAGCAGCAGCCCGGCACATGCAGACCCGGAACCGCGGCAAGATCATCCATATCTGCTCCATTGCCAGTCAAACGGGCGTACACCGAACAACACCCTACACGGCCTCCAAGGGGGGCGTCCTGGCCCTGACCCGGGTTATGGCCATCGAACTGGCCCCTTACAACATCCAGGTCAATTGCATCAACCCCGGCTTTATCCTAACACCCCTTGTCCAAAGGATTCTCACCGAAGAGGATCGACAGGCCAGAGAGGCTATTATCCCCGCCGGTCGTTACGGCGCCCCCGAAGATGTGGCCGGGCCAGCGGTTTTTTTGGCCTCTGATGAGTCCGACTATGTGACCGGCACCAGCATCGTGGTGGACGGTGGGGTGAGTTGTGCCAGTTTGTTCAAATAGAGGGCGCCACCCGGTCCCCGTACTAATCCGAAAAATGCCGGTATGCAAGAGGCGGCAAAAAGGATCCAAGGAGACATAAAAGTGCAAAATGATTTGATAGGAGACAGAGAAGCTTATTTAAGCCCCACACCCGCCATTGACTCGGACCACGAAGAAATTCGAGAAACAGCCCATCGCCTCACAAAGGGCTGTACCAGTGACCCGGAAAAGGCAGTGAAGTTATTCTATTTTGTAAGGGATTGCATTCGTTATAGTGTATTTATGATCTCCGTCTTCCAGGAGGATTTCATCGCCTCCCGTATACTAAGATGGAGCAAAGGCTATTGTGTACAAAAAGCGGTTCTTTTAACCGCTCTCGGAAGGGCGGCCGGGATTCCCAGCCGGCTTGCCTTTGCAAAGATACGGAACTATCGGGTTCCCACCCATATCGCCGAGCAGCTCGGCACAACCACTTTCCCCAGGCACGGGTACAACCAGTTCTTTTTGGACGATCGATGGATCAGCGCCGCCGCCACCTTTGATAAGGCCCTGTGTGAAAAAAACGGGTTGCCCTGGGTGGACTTTGACGGCCACCACGACGCCATCCTCCCTGAAAAGGACCGGGGGGGAGGTCCGTATATAGAATACCTTGAGAAATTTCCTCCCCGGGCAGACCTTCCCTTTGACTGGATTGCTGAAAGAATAATAAAAGTCGTCGGCCCCGACAAAAGGCCGTGGCTTACCAAAGATGGTAGAAATCCCCAGTAGCAGGGCCCGCCGGAAAAAAGGGCTTCAAGCCACTTTGGTTTTAAAATTGCCATATCTTCCTCCCTTTTTTTCCGGCTCAGGGCCGGCGGGAATCATGAAACGCCACGGTACACATCTTTTGGTGTTCCGCGTTTTTCTTTCGCCCCATGATCTTTCAACATTCTATACGTCACAGGCTAAGGAATGGAAACGCCGGTTCTTTGACCTGCAGCCAGGTTTCTCTCAAAAAGCAAACCCATACGATTCAGGGTCCATACTATGCGCTCAAAGAACCCTGTGAGCAGCAGAAAACGGGTCCGGTCCCGGGCATCAAGCCCCTCCTGTTTTGCCAAGAAGGTCTTTCTGATCTTTTTCATAAGGTCACTTCGGTCCCGGGTCAATTGAACCAGGGTGCGAACATTTTCCCGGTTCGAAACCTGATCTGTTTCGCAAAGGGTAAGGAGCAGGAAGTCAAGGGCCTCTACATAGACCTCCTTGAACTGCTCCGCCGCCGCTGTGGCATTCCATTGACTCAACTCGGAGGAAAAATTGGAAAACACATCATTTAATGTCTCCAGGAGGCTCTGCCTGTCCTGCAAGTAAATAACCCTTTCAATGGTCCGGCCCGAATACTCTTCGCTGAGCAAGGCGTTGATGAAAACCCGGATTTCTTTTGATATGGCCAGCACGGAGGCATAAAGCTCCTTTAAAACAAAGGCCGCCTCTTTCGAATGGGGCTGCCTTAGGTTTTCCGTATAGTTGATCATCCTGTTTAATAGGCGGCTTTGTTCTTTCTCCACCAGTATTTGGGCCGTCTCTGGATCCTTAAGCGCCTGGTCATAGAGGTAACGGGGTTGAGACCATTTCTCCTCCTGGGCCTCGGGCCAATGTCTTTTGAGGAGATAGGCATAGGGGCCGTTTAAAATCGTGAGGATCACAGCTGTTCCCAAATTGAAGATGATATAGATCAGGGCCATCTGCTGGGTCATAGGTATCTTGGTTGTTACTGAGACCAGGAAAGAATAGACAAGCGGAAGATGACCGTACACCTCCAAGTAGAAGAGAAAAACAAATACAATGACGCCTATCACATTGAAAAAAACCTGGCCAATGATTACCTGTTTGATTTTGCCCCTCAGTTTAAAAGACAGGAAAAGGACAATGGCGCTTGATCCCAAGCCGGTGCCATATATGAACATCATGGTCTGGCCGTAAGAGATCAGCCCCGAAGAGGCCATGGTGATGGCCAGGATACTCACCCCGGATGAAGATTGTGTCAGGGCGGTCAGGAGAGCCCCGGCGAGGAAAGCCGCAAAATAGGACTCCCCGCTGCAGAGAAGACTCGATATGGGCAGATCCATGTTGGAAACAGGAGCGGCCCCCATTCTGAGAAGGTGGAGGCCATAAAAGAGCAGACCCAGTCCGAAAAGAGATGTGGACAAATGACGGTAGCGTGCGGGCTTTTCAAAGGCGACGGAAATGCCGGCAAGACCCAATACATAGAGCACCAGAATCTTTAGCTCCAGAAAAGCCAGTATAACCAGACCGCCACAGCCCACATTGGCCCAAAAAACCACGATGAGGGCCTGGCGGGTTCTTATAAGGCCCCCGGAGAGAAGGCTGCCAACGATGAATGTAATGGCCGATCTGGACTGGGAGATAAAGCCTGTGACCAACCCTATTAGGAGGGCCTGGTATGTCCTGCTCACATACTTTGCCATGATCTGGCGGAAGCGGCGGCCTGTCACGGTGCTTGTTATGTTGACAATTTGACGGTATACTTTATTTTTTTGAAATCTGAGGGGCTTGCATCTCGGTGGGGTATAAAATGACACTGTTACGTCCTTGAATGATCTCTCTGGGGCACTGAGATCCTGTTTCTTTCAAAAGAGATTGAAATGATATCAAAAATCAAATCCTCAATCTTTGCCAAGAAAAAAAAGATTATTTTTCTCAAAAGGAAAAAGAAAAGCGATTCGATAAAGAAGCCATCGATGTAACGATGCCGGGAAGAAGACCTCTTTTGGGACGATATCATCCTATTTCTCAAATGACACGAAAAATCGTGAATATTTTAACAGAGATGGGATTTTCCTTGGCAAGTGGCCCGAATTTAGATTCTGCTGTAAGAAGTGATTCGGCGGGATGTAGGTATT
>CAZNLL010000174.1:0-6436 GCA_964573885.1 uncultured Desulfobacteraceae bacterium
TTTGCAATAAAACCCCTTTTTCTCTTAATGCGACAAGATTCCAGTGGATAACGGTCAGTAAAGACAACATTAAGGTTAACACGACACCAACGGCTAGGGCAATGCCTTGGCGCTCCTTTTTTGTTTGCCCCTGAAACCATGAGTGTAATATCTATAAGATTGAACCGTGAAGAGCCACATGCTTCGTCTTGCCATCCTGAATCCCTGCTGTTCCAACACCCTCACGTCCATCAATTCATCGAGGCCAACAACGTCCCTGGAGTATTGGATTCGGGGGCAGTGGTGTGTTATATTTAAATGTTTGAAGTCTTTAATCTGCCCCCTAAAGGGGGGAACCAAGGAGGGAATCACTTGAATGACCTGCCGCTCATAGGCATTACCATGGGCGATCCTTCAGGCATCGGCCCGGAGATCATTGTCAAGGCCTTGGCCGATGAGGAGACTCAGGGCCGTTGCTGGCCCGTGGTCTTGGGAGACCTTGGGGTGCTTTCCAGGTGCGCCTTGAGGGCGGGAGAGAAAACCGCCTTTAAAGGCCTCACCCATGTCCGGGATTGGAAGCCCATACCGGGCAGAATTCCTGTCCTGTCCGTATCCGCCTTAGGAGAAGAGGCGGCCCTCCCGGGCCGACCCACCCTGGAAGGGGGAAAGGCCATGGTGGAATACATCCTCCGGGCCGTGGATATGACCATGGAGGGCGAACTTGAGGCCATGGTCACCTGTCCTATCAGCAAGGCCCTCATGCACCGGGCCGGATACCGCTACGACGGCCATACCGAGCTCATTTCCCAGGTGACCAAGTGCCGGGATGTGGTCATGATGCTGGCTGGGGAGCGGCTTCGGGTTGCCCTGGTGACCATCCACCGGCCCCTCAAGGATGTACCCGCCGCCTTGGACCAGGAAAAGATCCTTAAAACCATTCTCATTACGGCCCAAGCCCTTTCCCGGGATTTCGGTTTGCCCAAACCCCGGGTCGGGGTGGCCGCCCTCAATCCCCACGCCGGCGAAGAGGGCCTCTTCGGCAGGGAAGAGATGGAGATCATCGGCCCTGCCGTGAAAAGGGCGGGGGAAAGGGGCCTCCACGTGGAAGGCCCTCTCCCTGCGGATACCCTTTTTTATTGGGCCGCCGCGGGCCGATTCGATGCCGTGGTGGCCATGTACCACGACCAGGGGCTCATTGCGTTGAAACTGCTTCACTTTTCAGATGGGGTCAATGTTACCCTGGGCCTGCCAATTATCAGGACCTCCGTGGATCACGGCACGGCCTACGATATTGCAGGCACGGGCCGGGCCGATCCCTCGAGCTTGAAGGCCGCTGTAAAAATGGCCGCCTTCATGGTCAAAAACAGGAGGGCCGGGTCGGGCCCTAAGGGGTAGACGGGCGTGGGGCCGGTGCCATGGACTATATAAAGATCAGGGGAGCCAGACAGCACAACCTCAAAGGGGTTTCCCTGGACATACCCAGGAATCGCCTCGTGGTGATTACAGGCCTTTCGGGCTCGGGAAAATCCTCCCTGGCCTTCGACACCATCTATGCAGAGGGCCAGAGAAGATACGTGGAGTCTCTCTCCGCCTATGCCCGTCAGTTCCTGGAGCAAATGGACAAGCCCGATGTGGATGCTATTGAAGGGCTGTCTCCGGCCATTTCCATCGAACAGAGGAAATCGGCCCACAACCCCCGCTCTACGGTGGGCACGGTTACGGAGATATACGATTATTTGAGGCTTCTCTTCGCCAGAACCGGGGAGACCTATTGTCCCAAGTGCGGTCTCAGGATCACTTCCCAGACCACCCAGCAGATTGTGGACCAGGTCCTGGCCCTGGAGGAGGGGACACGGGTCCAGATCCTGGCCCCTCTGGTGGAAGGCCGGAAGGGGGAACACGCCCAGCTGCTCTCAAGGCTCCGTAAGGACGGGTTTACGCGGGTCAAGATGGACGGTGAGATCAGACCCCTGGATGAACCCATCCGCCTGGACAGGAATAAGAAACACGATCTGAGCGTGGTGGTGGACAGGCTGGTCATCAAAAAAGACATTATCCAGCGCCTGACAGATTCCATGGAGCTTACCCTGGCCCTGGCGGAGGGCAAGGCGGTGGTGGACGTGCTGGGGTCGGGAGAGATCCTGTTCAGCCAGAAGGCGGTTTGTCCCCGGTGCAACCTGAGCCTGCCGGAGCTGACCCCCCAGATGTTCTCCTTCAACAATCCCCAGGGGGCCTGCCCGGAGTGTGGAGGCCTGGGCACAAAGCGCTATTTTGACCCGGACCTGGTCATCCCGGACGCCCGGCTCTCCCTGAGGGAAGGCGCCATCAAGCCCTGGGCCAACCGTCATTCCGTCTACTTCCAGCAGATGCTGGATGCCCTGTGCCATCATTACGGGGTGGATGTGTACAGCCCCTTCAGCGCCCTTCCGGAATCCATTCAAAAGGCCTTTCTCTATGGATCGGGCCGGGAGGAGATCACCTTTTATTTTGAAAAGGACGGCCGGAGGTATGATTATACCCGGCCCTTTGAAGGGGTGATCCCCAACCTGGAGAGGCGATACCGGGAAACAGACTCCTACCAGGTTCGTGATGACATTGAACGATACATGAGCATCCGGGCCTGCCCGGCCTGCGGAGGGGCAAGGTTGAAGCCCGTGAGCCTGGCCGTGAGGGTGGGAAGTAGGGCGATCCATGAAATCACTTCCTTGTCCATTGAAAAGGCTTACGCCTTTTTTGAAGGCCTGGAACTGGGGCCCAAGGAAAAGAAAATCGCAGAAAGGGTGTTAAAGGAGATCACCGACCGCCTTCGTTTCCTTAAGAGCGTGGGCCTGGATTACCTCACCCTGGACCGGTCCTCGGCCACCCTTTCAGGGGGGGAAGACCAGAGGATCCGGCTTGCCACCCAGATCAGTTCAGGCCTGGCAGGCGTGCTCTATGTGCTGGATGAGCCCACCATCGGACTCCACCGGCGGGACAATCTCCGTCTGTTGGAGAACCTGAGGCGTCTCAAGGACCTGGGCAATACGGTCCTGGTGGTGGAGCACGACGGGGAGACCATCCTGGCCGCCGATCATGTCATTGATATGGGCCCGGAGGCGGGGATCAAAGGGGGGCAAGTGGTCTTTGAGGGAAGCCCTCAGGACCTCCTTTGCAATGAGTCCTCCCTGACGGGTCAGTATCTTTCGGGCCAAAAACGCATACCCGTGCCGGGGTCCAGGAGAAGGGGAAAGGACAGGTCCCTCCTCATCAAGGGCGCACGGGAGAATAACCTGAAGGATATTGATGTTGAGATCCCCCTGGGCACCCTGACCTGTCTGACCGGTGTCTCTGGCTCGGGCAAGAGCAGCCTCATAAACGGGATCCTTTACCCGGCCCTGTGCCATCAGCTTTACCGGTCCAGACCAAGGACGGGTCGCGTGGACTCCGTCCAGGGGGTCCGTTATATCGACAAGGTGGTCAATATCGACCAGAGCGCCATCGGCAGGACGCCCCGCTCCAATCCCGCCACCTATACCGGAACCTTTGCCCCCATCCGCGAACTCTTTTCAATGCTCCCGGAATCCAAGGCCCGGGGATACAAGCCCGGGCGGTTCAGTTTTAATGTCAAGGGCGGGAGGTGTGAGGCGTGCAGGGGAGAGGGCATTATCAAGATCGAGATGCATTTCCTCCCGGATGTGTATGTGACCTGCGAGGCCTGCAGGGGCCTGCGCTACAACCGTGACACCCTGGAAATCGCCTATAAGGGATACAATATCGCCCAGATCCTGGATATGACGGTCAATCAGGCGTACCGTTTCTTTGAGACCATCCCGGCCGTGAGGAACAAGTTGCAGACCATGGTGGACGTGGGTCTGGGTTATGTGAAGCTGGGGCAGCCCGCCACCACCCTTTCGGGAGGGGAGGCCCAGAGAATAAAACTTTCCAAGGAATTGAGCAAAAAGGGGACAGGAAGGACCCTGTATCTCCTGGATGAGCCGACAACAGGCCTCCACTTCGCCGATATCCAAAAGCTGCTTGAGGTATTGGGCTTCCTGGTGGACCTGGGAAATACGGTGCTGGTGATCGAGCACAACCTGGACGTCATTAAAACGGCGGATCACATTATCGATCTGGGCCCGGAAGGCGGGGATCAGGGGGGCTATGTGGTAGCCCAAGGGACACCGGAGGAAGTGGCCCGGGTGACATCTTCTTATACGGGCCGGTTCCTGGCGGCGGAACTTCACCTCCCGTAGAAAGGGGGTCTATGGGGATTTGGCCAGATGGTAGGCCAGGTTTTCAAGTTTTACCGTAAAGTCAACGTTTTCAACCACACAGCACTCCGGGGTCCTCAGGTGGATGGGGGCGAAATTCAAGATGGCCATGACTTGGGCGTCCATAAGCAGATCGGCCACCCGCTGGGCCTCCAGGGGAGGGGTGGTAATAACCCCTATCTCGACATTCAGTTTCCAGACCCGTTCCCTGATATGCCTTGTGGATTCAATAGTCAGCCCGCATGGAAGGGATACCCCTACCTTCTTGGGGTCTGAATCAAAGGCGGCCACAAAATGATACCCCCTTATCTTGAAGTTCTCGTTCTCAACCAGGGCCTTTCCCAGGTTGCCCATTCCTACAATGCACAAGGTCCATGTCCTGTCCGTACCCAGGATGGCCTTGATTTCTTGGAGCAGGTCTCTGACTTCATATCCCACACCGCGCACCCCGAATTCACCGAAATAGGCCAGATCTTTCCGTACCTGGGCCGGATTTACCCGACACATTTCCGCCAATTTTTCAGACGAGACCACCGGGGTCCCGCTTTTTAAGAGCGCCTCCAGGGGCCTGGAGTAAAGGGCCAGCCGTTCAATGGTGGCATTCGGTATTTTAGCGTCCTTACTCATGGGTGCAGGCCAAAAAGGACCTCCTCTTTAATCCGGGGAGGCAAAAAAAGAAAAAAATCGCCACGGGGGACAAGAGATATTGTGAAATAATGCACATAATATTATGCAGAAAAGGGGGCCTCATGAGGCCCCCTGTCTAGAGCCTTTTTAACCGCCTAAGGATTTCACGATGAGTTCGTGCATACCGCCCAGGTCCGGAATCTTGAAGACAAGGATGAAACAGATGACCAGGGCATAAATACAGAGCGACTCGATCAAGGCCAGACCGATAATCATGGTGGTCATGATCTTCCCGCCTGCTTCAGGGTTTCTGGCCGTTCCTTGCAGGGCGCCGTTGATGGCATTACCCATGCCGACACCGGTACCCAGGGCCGCCAGTCCAATCCCGATACCGCATGCGATGGCGATACCGAAAAAGACCCATAGGCCAGCTGCCTTGACAGCGGCATCCTCGGCCAAGGCCATGGATGCGGTTCCCAAGATCAGTACTATGGTCAGGACCCCAATGAACCTTTTCTTAGACATGTAGACCTCCTTTCCTTAAGTTTATTTACGGCCTTCTTCCAAAATCGTGCGCCCAACAGGGCTTAATGGGCTTCTTCCATAGAGCCCACAAAATACATGATGGAGAGGAGCATGAATACGAGGGCCTGGATCAGGCTTACCAGGATACCCAGGAAGAGGATGGGCAAGGGAGCCAGGTAAAGTCCCGCCAGGGCGAAGAGGATGGCAAGGACCATCTCTTTGCCGAAAATATTTCCAAAAAGCCGCACGCTCAATGACATGATACGGGCCACATGGCCGATGATTTCAATGGGAAGCATCAGGGGGGCAAGCCACCACACAGGCCCCAGGAAATGCTTGATATATTTTGCGCCATGGAACTTGATTCCTATGATATGGGTCAGAACAAAGGTGCACAGGGCCATGGAAAGGGTCGTATTGAGGTTGGCCGTGGGCGAGAAGAAACCGGGTATGAGACCCATCAGGTTACACACCAGGATGTAGAGGAAGATGGTGGCCACAAAGGGGAAGAAGAATCTGCCCTCCGGACCGGTGATCTCAACCATAAAATTCTTAAGACCCTGGATAATAACTTCAAAGAAATTTTGTCCTTTTTTGGGAAGGAGACTGACACCCCTGGCAAATAAAAGGGCGCTCACAATAAGGATGAGCATGGCAAACCAGGAGTGGGTCACATGGGAGTAATGGTGGGCAAAATGCTCCAACCCAATGGATGATAAGATTGAATCAATAAAGAAAATCGGATGTTCCATAACCTATATAGCCTCCCCGGATGAAATTTTCCAAGCAGCACGAATTCCAATATGAATGATGCTGATGACCACGATGGAAAGCCCCACCACGAGCCCCACGGGATGGACCCAGCCCTTGGTGATGAGGATATAGAGGATTATCCCCATAATGGCAAGCCTAAAATAGTATTTGGCAATCAGGGCTATTTTGTTGGTCTGCATGACGCCTTGGGGGGAAAAGGCCTTCCGGATGGTACGTTGAAGCAGGTTAAAGTTGCTGATAATGATGAAACGTCAGTAACGTTTGATGAAGAAGCTATGTTG
>CAZNLL010000175.1:0-6389 GCA_964573885.1 uncultured Desulfobacteraceae bacterium
TGCCTTGTTGGCGTTGCCCTTCCGTCCGGTAACGGCGGGCGATTTTACTTCCAGCTCCTCAGCCAGAAGGGTAGCGTCTGCGTCATGCCAGGCACACATAAAAAAGGCCCAGCAAAAATTGCTGGGCCGTGATTGTTTGGTGGCGTCCCCAAGGGGATTTGAACCCCTGTCGCAGGCGTGAAAGGCCTGTGTCCTGGACCTGGCTAGACGATGGGGACGTTATTGGACAAACAACGTGAAAATGGTCATCGTCGGGGACTCTGCCCCGGATGTGGTCCTTTGCTTACTCTATTGTTTTTCCTGCCCACCCTGTTTGAGTACGGGCCGGCTCAAAAAATAAACTCTTTTTATATAGTCTGCTTTGGATTTTTGCAATACCTTTTTTCGATCACCCTGACGGGGACCTTCCTTGATATTTCTTGGTCCCCTAAGGCTTCTGGGTCTGGGCCTGATCTAAGAGCTTTTTAAAAAGCGCTTCAATTTCCGCCTGGCTTTTCCCTTCAAAAGGATTCACAGGGAGGGAAGTGCCCAGTTGGGCGAAGGGATTGTCTATGGAGATACCCGGGAACTGAGCAAAGGGGTTATTAGAGGGATCCCCCTGCAACTGTGCCAAGGGATTGGAAACATTTGATCCGCCCATCTGGTTGAAGGGGTTGGCAGTAGGTGAATCGCCCTCACTTCCTGTAGCCGGATTGGTAACCGCGTTTTCCTCTTGCTGGGTCAAAAGACCGGTGCCAGCCCCGGGCGCCTTTTGTTCGGATGAGCCACCGGCTCCTTGACCGGGTACCGAAAAGGGATTATTGGCCAAAAGGGAACTGAATCGGGCAAAGGCGTTCGCGGCAGGGGCTTGTGAGCCTTGCTGACGGCTTGCGCCCTCGTCAGGTAAAGGTGATGCCTGCCCCTCTTCCTGTCCTGCATCCTCCCTCGTCTCCTCTTCCACCGGACCCTCCTCATCGGACCGGAGTTCTTCACGCAGGGCCTTGGCCCTTTCCAACACTTCCGAGAGCCGTCGGTTTTTGGAGTGTCTTACCCCTGGGAGAGGTCTCTTCCCCCCCGTCCCGGCCTTGTCGAAAAGATACAGCCCCACCACCTTGTTGTAGCCGTCAAAAACAAGGGCATGATTCACAGAAGACAGAATCCGTCTGAAACCCTCATTGAAGGGCAAGTTCTTAAATCGGACAGAGACAGGCTCGTCCAAAAGCGACCCGGAGCCCTGATACCAGATACCCTCTTCATTCTTGAGTTTTTGGAGAACAGCCCTCAAAGGGACTCCCTCAAGGTCGGCCGATAAGGTCTGATCCCTGACCACCAGGCCTATTTCCGCCCGGGCTGCGGCAGGAGGCAGCAGGGCGGCCAGGAAAAAGAAGAGGCCTATCAAAGGAACCATAATGCCGAGGCTGGTCAATTTTTTCATTTCCCTCTTACCCCCTGCTGAAACGGGTTGCCTGATTGAGGTGTAACGCCTTGAAACAGATTTTTGACCTCGGGGGACACCTTGCCCCCTATAAAAGGGATTTGTATAAGCGGCTGATCCGCCCTGTCTGTGTGGACCTCAATAACCCCCAGAAACGCCCCCTTGGGAGGCGTTTTCAGCTTTGCTATCAGTGTATACTTGCGGCCTTCTTCCTCGGACTGGATAGAGACATTTAACTGCCCACTCGGCTCCTTTACCTGAGTGATGCGAAAGGGCTTATCACATTCAAAGGTAACCGCCCGGAAATCATCATCTTTTCCCTTTTCCGCAAAAAAGACCAATTTCTCGGGACTAAACTGGATGTCGCCCAGCTTTTGCCCGAACAGGAGCAGTTGTGCCCTGCCAGGGGGGTCTTTTGATTCAAGGGCGATGAACTCCTTGAAACTACCGGGTTTCATATCCGGCAGGATAACCACCTCCAGGATCAGGGCACCGCTCTTGGCGTCTCTCCCCGTAATTTCGGCCGCAATACTCGGAGAAGAGGCCTTTATCTCGAGGGCATCCGCCTTGCCTTCCTCGACCAGTTTGCCTGAAACCCGCACCTTCCCTGAATAAGAAGCATCTTTCTTGATTTGGCCCGCAAAGAGAAAGGGCGGCTTCAGGGAAAGAAAGGGTACAACGTGTCCCCCCACATGAAGGGACACCCGGGGTTGAACCTTATCATTGGTAAAAAGGGATATCTCAGCAGCAACATGGCCCCGCAACCTGGTCGCATCCAGACTGACTTCAATGGCCCCCTCCTGGCCCGGGCCAAGGGCCGTATCCGAGGCCTTGGCCGTGACCCTGTTGTGGTCTGACACCAGGCGCTCAATTTTCAGCGTTTCATCACCCGTGTTTTGGAAGGTGAAAGCAGCGCCCACCTTCTCGCCTTGTACGATCTCCCCGAAATCATGGACATTGTTTTCAACGGAAATCCTGGGCCCCTTTTTTCCCGGTGGTGTGGCGGCGCTTTGATCCGCCCTCGCCCAGCCACCGACTGCCAAAAGAGCAGGGACCCACAGCAAGGTGATGATGAAGGTTGATATCGTTTTTTGGTGCATTGAAGGCTCCTCCGCCCCCTCTTTTTTTAAAGGCCATCGGCTTCGACTGTCGTAAACATCACTCAAATAAATATTATAACCCAATCAGCTCGTTTCGTCCACCTCAATCCCTTCCCGCCACCGCGGGGGCTGTTCATTCTCAGGCATCCCGAAAAAAATAATAAAAAGGAGGGCAACACCCTGAGACCCCCGTGTGTTGCCCTCCTGGGGAAGCGACCTTAAAGGTTAATAACTGCTTCCGTCGTCCGCTTTATCTCCCTTGACCAGGAGGTCCGCCGTGACGGCCGGTCCCAGATACCATCGGCCGGGCTCAGTAGTGGCGCCTTGGCTCCCGTCCGTACATTTCATGAACCCATACAATGGGCCCGCATACATGGGGGCACAACCTGTATGATAGACCAAGGCGATACATCCGCCCAGGAGCTTCACTTCTCCCGTGGCCCCGCTCCCGCTCTGAAAGGTAAAACCGGGGGTAGTGATAGCCAGGGGGGTGCTTGAAAAGCCGCTCCCGTCCCAGTCAAAGTACAAAGTAAGGTTGAGTGTGGCCGCATGGGCCGCTGTTCCAAAGACCAGCATACAGCCCATGATTAAACCCAATACCCAAAGCTTTTTTGTCTTCTTCATTTTAACTCCTTAATGATTTAGGGTTAACCAGGTTTTCTGACTCCCAGCCTCGTGCGGTCGGTCTCACCTCCCTTCGCTCTCAAAATTATCAGCCCGATGTGAGCATAATCTCTTATGGTGGGCTGTGGCAATGAAAAACTTCACACCTTACCTACCGCCGCTTAAGGCACTCATACAACTTATAGATATTAAGAGGGATTGCTCAAAAACGGAATGTGAGGGCCACCCCGATCCCCTGCCGTCCAGAGGAAAAGAGATGGAGGTTGAGGTCTTTCTTGAGGGAGTCCCTGAAATCGTCTTGCACTTTGCGGTTGTATTTGTGAGCCCCGTTCACGGCGCTGTAAATGTTGCCCGAGTACCACCCTATCTCCAGAAAGGTGAGGATACCGCCGAGCACGTCATGGTCTTCATGAAAGGATTCAACAGCCGCCCATGCGAAAAGCCCGTTCAGGAGAAAGGCCACCGCAGCGGATTTATACCTGGAGAGATAGGCGTGGCCCAACCCTGGTAGCAGGGCCGCCAGGACCCCGGCGGAAGCCGGGTCCTTGTAAGGCAGGTCCCGCCCTTTCAGGCTTTCAAGGGCCAGTCCCTGGGCCCTGTCATAGAAAGGACTCCCTTGTTCCACTTTCTGAAAGGCCTCGGAGGCCTCCAGCCAGTTGTTTTGAGCCAGCTTCCCCCATCCGAGACGGTACAGGGCGGCATCCTTCAGGTGTGGATACTCTGCAATCACCTGTCTAAAATAAATTTCCCCCTCCCCCGCAAGGCCCTGTTCATAATAACTTTCCCCGATCATCAGGAGGGCCTTTCCAGCCAAAGGCCCTTTGGGATCTGCCTGCATAACCCCGGCGAAGGCCTCCTTGGCAGCTTTGTAATGCCCCTGTTTCAGGTGACAGACGCCTATGAGGTATCGGGCCTCCTCCACCTCTGGATCATCGGGGAAGAAGTGGATAAAACGTTCAAACTCGCCCACGGCCCGGTCATACTGGCCCTTTATCATGTAGGAACGGGCGAAATCCATTTGTTCCCCGCTCCTGATAACAATTTCCCCGGCCAGGACAGGGGTCCACACAAACAACAAGAGGCCCCCGGCCAAAAACAGCAACCAAAAGGCCCTAAGGCCTTTCTCTCTCTTGGGGAAACCACCAGAAGTCATTGTTTTCAACCGGATCAAGGATCTTGACCTTGCCATAATGATAGACCAGAGGAGAAACAGAGTCCTCGTCGGCCTCGTGTATGAGGCGATCCACCGTCATGACCCACCCTATGAAAAAGCCGTGCTTTTTAAAAACCTCGACACTATAGGCCGAACAAGAAGGAAGGCTTGGGCACCGGTCACCGTCTACCTCCGAGATGTGATCCCGGAAAAGGGTGGCCAGCCAGGCCCCAAGGTTTGTGCCGTCCTCTTGCCCCGAATCCGGCTCCCTTGTGGTCTCCGGGAGGAGTTCTGGGGGCCCGGCATGGAGGCCACCCGGTATGCCCGGGCAAATGCCGAGCAGACCCAGGAGGAGTATCAATCCGAGGCACCTGGGGCTGCCCCAGGTGCCCCTGTATGTCTTCCTTTTTCCCATCCCTCACGCAAAAACCCGGCCCGCCCGGTTGAACATCAAACCCCGTTCAAGGAGCCAGGCCCGGCAATCAAAGATTTTCCTGAAGGCCTTTTAAGCCACTCAGTACTGAACTGGACCCAAGAAGTCAAGGGGCGGCTTAGAGAATACATTTTGGATAAAATCGTCAGCATCAAGCTGTAATTGACAGGGGTTGCGGGTATTGCTAACATATCTTCGATTAAAACGTGCGGGTCCCGCATCCTAGATAAGCAAAGCATTTCCGCCAGTTAGTGGGCCTGGGCTTTCCCCGGGCTTCTGTGAAAACAGGTTTCCGTGCCCGGGTTTCGACCGAAACCAAGACCCTTTGGATTAATGCGCTGAAAAGAACACCAAGTCTTTTGGATTATGCCCGTCTATGAATACACCGCCCTTGACAGGGCCGGAAAAAACTTAAACGGCATTATTGATGCCGACAGTGCCGTAGCCGCCCGGCAGAAGCTCAGGGGCTCCGGGTTATTTCCCGTGGAGGTAAAAGAGACCTCCTCTAAACGCAAGGAGGCGACTCCCGGCCCTGTAACGCTCTCCACCCTGTTTAAACGGGTCAAGCCGGCCGAGCTATCGGCGACCACACGGCAGCTCTCCATCCTGTTGGGGGCGGGCGTCACCCTCGTGGCGGCCCTGGATGTCTTAATATCCCAGATGACCAATCCTCTTTTAAAAAAGATCATGGCCCAGGTGAAGGAATCTGTAAATGAGGGTAACAGCCTGGCCTTCTCTCTCTCCCAGCACCCCAAGGTGTTTTCCCAGATCTATGTCAATATGGTGCGTGCGGGTGAAGCCTCGGGGTCTCTTGACCTGGTTCTGGACCGGTTGGCGGAATTCAGCGAAAACCAGCAGGCCTTGAGAGGACGCTTTAAGGCCGCCCTGGCCTATCCGGTATTCATGTCGTGTATCGGGACCTTGATTCTCTTTTTCCTGATCACCTTTGTCGTCCCCAACATGACAAGCATTTTTGAGGAAATGCATCAGACCCTCCCTCTCCCCACTCTGGCCCTGATGGGTATAAGCGGCTTTCTGAAAACCTTTTGGTGGGTCTTTCTGCTCGCATTCCTGGGTGCGGTCTTTCTGGCCAGAAAATTCATAAACACCCCCCGGGGGAGACACGTCTGGGATGAAATCAAGCTCCGCACCCCGGTGGTCGGGCCCATTCATATTAAGATGACCATGTCCCGGTTCGGGAGAACCCTGGGGAGTCTTCTCAAGAGTGGTGTGCCCCTGCTCTCCGCTCTGCAAATCGTGCGTAACATTGTGAACAATACCCTTATTGCCGATGTCATCGACAGGGCGGTGGAAGAAATTGAAGCGGGTAAAGGCCTTGCCAGCCCCCTTTCCCGGAGCCGATGGTTTCCTCCCATTGCGGTACAAATGATCTCTGTGGGGGAGCAGAGCGGGGAAGTAGAGAATATGCTTGAAAAGATCGCGGACATCTACGAAAAAGAGGCGGAGTCCCAGATTATGGCCATGACTTCAATGCTTGAACCGGTCATGATCCTGTTTATGGGGCTTATTGTGGCCTTTATCGTGGTATCGGTCCTGCTTCCCATTTTCGAAATGAACCAGATGATACGATGACTTCACAAGGGGAAAAACAACCTGAATCATTTTATGAGGGGGAAGAAAGATGAAGGAGAAACAAGGCAAGGA
>CAZNLL010000176.1:0-6281 GCA_964573885.1 uncultured Desulfobacteraceae bacterium
CCTACGGGATGACGGAACAGACGGCCGCATCCGTGATACACCGCACCGATGATATCCGTCTTGATACGGTAGGACAGCCCCTGCCCGGTCTTGAATTCAGGGTATCGGACTCAGGTGAGCTTCTTTCAAGGGGAGATACCATATTCAAGGGGTATTACAAGGACCCGGACGCGACCAAAGAGGCCCTCAGGGACGGATGGTTCCATTCCGGGGACGCCGCCCTTATTGAGGAAGACGGCCATATTATCATTATAGACCGCATGTCCGATGTGATGAAACTGGCGGACGGGGGGAGGTTTTCTCCACAACTCATCGAAAATAAGTTGAGATTCAGCCCCTATATTATTGATGCCGTGGTCATCGGCCAGGAAAGGCCCTTTATCACCGCCCTGGTTTCCATTGATATGAGCAATGTGGGCAAGTGGGCCGAAAACAACCAGCTCCCTTACACCACCTTTACCGACCTCTCACAGAAAGAAGAGGTCTATGACCTCATTGCCGGGGAGGTGGCCAAGACTAATGAATCCTTGCCAAAGGTGGCCAAGATCAAGAGATTTGTCCTCCTCTACAAGGAGCTTGATGCAGACGATGACGAGCTGACCCGGACCAGAAAGGTGAGACGGAAATTCGTCGCCGAGAGATACAAGGAGCTTATTGAGGCCTTGTATGGTGACCAGGAAGAATTACAAGTGGAGGCGGACATCCGGTACCGGGATGGAAGCGGTTTCCGTATGAAGACGACCGTGCGCGTTAAACAGGTAGAACCCTTGGAGTAACGGATGCAGGGTAGGGAAGAGTTTCAGCTTCAGGTCCAGGACATCCGGCTGAGGTTTGGCGGCCTGACGGCCCTAAACGGCGTGTCCACGGCCGTCAAGAAGGGAGAGATCTTTTCCATCATCGGCCCGAATGGGGCAGGCAAGACCTGTCTTCTAAACTGTATCAATCACTTCTATCGCCCGGAAAAAGGGACGATTATTTTCGAAGGCCGGGATATTACCCGGATGAAACCCCACAAAATCGCCGGACTGGGGGTGGCCCGCACCTTTCAGAACGTGGAGCTCTTTGCGCACATGACCGTACTGGACAATATCAAGTTGGGTGCCCATGTTCACCTCAAGTCAGGATCTCTTTCGGGAGGTATTTATTTCGGCAAGTCCCGGGCTGAGGAAATAGGGCTTCGCAAGCACATCGAGGAAGAGATTATAGATCTTCTGGAAATAGAGGCAATCAGGAAGCACGTTGTACACTCTTTGCCCTATGGCCTGCAAAAGCGTGTTGAACTCGCCCGGGCCCTGGCCATGAATCCCAAGATCCTCCTCCTGGATGAACCGGCCACAGGGATGAACCTTGAGGAGACCGAGGACATTGCCCGCTTCATCCTGGATATTAATGAAGAGTGGGGGGTCACCATCATATTGATCGAGCATGATATGGGGGTGGTCATGGATATCTCCGACAGGGTCTGTGTGCTGGACTTCGGGGTCAAGATCGCCGAGGGAGAGCCCAAAGAAATCAGGCACAACGAGCAGGTCATCAAGGCCTATCTGGGTGAGGAAGATATGACCTATTCCAGGCTTGAAGCGTGATGAAAGACCGCCGGGGAGAAAGAGCTCAATGGAATCCATACTCACGGTGAACAATATTGAAGTCATTTATCATAATGTAATCCTTGTCTTGAAGGGGATGTCCCTTGAGGTGAAGGAGGGGCAGATCGTCACCGTCCTGGGAAATAACGGGGCCGGGAAGACGACCACCCTCAAGGCCATTTCGGGCTTGCTGAAATCCGAGGACGGGGAGGTGACAGACGGGCAGATCCTCTTCAAGGGCAAAAGGATCGATAGAAAATACCCGGAAGAGATCGTCCGTATGGGGATTTTCCAGGTCATGGAAGGCCGAAGGGTATTTGAAGACCTTACCGTAGAGGAGAATCTCATTGCCGGTGGCCATACCAACAGGAGCCGAAGCCGGATGAAGAAAGACATGCAAATGGTCTACGAGTATTTTCCCAGGCTCAAGGTGCGAAAAAATGTGCTGGCCGGATATATCAGCGGTGGTGAACAACAGATGCTGGTTATTGGAAGGGGACTCATGTCTACACCGACTTTAATGCTTTTGGATGAGCCCTCTATGGGACTCGCCCCCCTCCTTGTGGGTGAGATATTTGGGATCGTCCAGCGCATAAACACGGAGGAAGGAGTCAGCATCCTTTTGGTGGAACAGAATGCCCGCCTGGCCCTCAACATCGCCAGTCATGGCTATGTTATGGAAAACGGCCGCATTGTATTGGACGACACCGTGGAAAAACTCAAAGAAAATGCGGACGTGAAGGAGTTTTATCTCGGGCTCACCGAAGTGGGCAAGAAAAAGAGCTACCGCGATGTGAAGCACTATAAGAGAAGGAAACGTTGGCTCACTTGAACCCGGGTCCCGAGCCGGCTTATCCCGTGCCTAGATCAAAGGCCACTCACCTCTTTCTTTAAGAACTTCCCGATAGACCGCCAGGGCTTCATTGACCGCAGGCATGCCCGCATAGGTGGCCACCTGGAAAAAGACCTCGGCCAACTTCCTGGGATCGCAGCCCACGTTTAGGGCGGCGTTCACATGGAGCCTCAGCTCGTCCCGGGCACGGATGGCGGCCAGCATGGCACAGGCCACCATCTGTCTTTCCGGTAGGGTCAAGACCGTCCTTGAGTAAAGGTTGCCGGTAATGAACTTGGAGAAATCGTTGGCCAGGTCCTTGTCAAATTCTCTCCACAGCATATAGGGAGGATCTGTTTTGATGCCTCCTGCAAAAAGTTTCTTGGCCGTCTCCTGGGTCCTTTTCTTGATATCTTCCTCTTCCTTCATTTCCGTCCTCCCGGTCTCAGGTCCTTTGGGGACCCTTTCAAGAATCCAAAAAAATCCCTCTGGTGTTTAACGGGAAAGAACCGCCTTTGTCAAGGGCCAAGGGCCGGGGCTCGGGAAAGGGGGACCTTCAAGGGGCAGGGGTGCCATGGTCCCCCATAAATTGCTTGGCAACTTCCCGGGCAATAAGGGGAGCATTGCCCCCGGCACGGTTGTTGATGATGAGGTCGGTGCGGACCTTTTCTTCAATGGCCTTTTGCGTGAGAACCACCGTGTCCTTGAGCATTTGGCGGTCCAGCATGCCCTCCACCAAGGTGTTGAAGGGATGGGCCCTGGCATAGGCATCCTCGTACTTCACGCGCCGGGGTGTCATCAACCGGATGACCAATCGTTGAGACCCGTTGAAGAACCTTTGGCCCGAGAGGGCGTGCTGGCGGGCGAGGGAGGGGAGCCAGGTCCAGTGGCTGAGCACCTGTCCCACGCCATGGGTTTCAAGGACCTGGAAAAGGGCGTCCGTGAGGAGGGATTCGGTTCGGATCTCGACATGGTATCGAGTGTCTTTGGGGATGGCTCCAAAGAAGGTGTCCAGGTCTCCGGCAAAGGCTTGAGTGGAGGGGCGCTCTTCCTTGCGTTGGTATTCCTGTTCAAAGACAAAGGCTTCGAGCCATGGCCCTACAATACGGGTCGCCGGCTCATAGAACTGATGGATAAAGATGTCCGGATTCAGGTAGTCTTCATTTATGACATGGGCCTTGCCTTTGCGGATCTTTTTTGAAAACACCCTCTGGGGGACCTTGAGGATCAGGCGATCCTCCTTTCCAAGGTGTTGGGCGTAAGTCCGAAGCACATGGAGGTTGGTGGTGGGCTCTCCGTGCCCGTCTATGAGGGGGCGGTAAAAGGTGAAGTCAAGCTCCAGTATCGGGAAGTGCCGAAAGTATTCCTCCACGCTTTCCACAGGCAGGACCTCTTCTATAAAGGCCTTGCCCCCGACGGTCTTGGTGCGCCTGCTTATGCGCCGGCCGAAACGCTTCTCAGAGTAAATCTGCCCTATCCAGCCTGCATACCTGTCACTCGCCGTGCCCATAAAGATCCCGGAATGAAGACCGCGGAACATGAAGTTTTCCAGATTGGCGATTTTCCGAACTCCGTAAACGGGAAAGGCTCACCCGTGATATTGTTGAAGAATTGAGGCGGGAATACCTCTGGGCTACCAGTAATGCCGGCCCTAGGGGCCCTCAAGGGCCTTTTCCAGGACACGGAGCTCGGTTTCGAGGACTTCCAGCTCGTCTTCAAGGGCCTCGATGGCGAGGATTTGCTGGGGCCTGACGGAATGGGGCGGAAGGGCGGCTTCCCTTTCCTTAAGCTCTGCCTGGAGATTCTCTAATTTCATCTCTAAAGTCGCTCTCCTTGAGCGCATATCTGCTTCGGCCCTCCGTACTTCTTTGACAAAAAGCCCTACCCTGTGAAAGTCCTTTTCAAAACGCAAGGGCCTTTTTTCTTCATCAACCCTGTTGGTTTGTGTACAGCTGTCGGCCCCCGCAGGAAGGACCTCCATAAGGGCGCTGTATACGTTTTCCGGTGAGAGCCCCCCGGCGAGAATGACCGGTATCCGGGCCGTAAAAACGAGTTGCGTGGCCAGATCGGTGTCACACCGCATTCCGGTAATGCCGATGTAGCCCTCTACCGGTTCTTTGCCGAGCCAGGTATCGGTCAAGAACAGATCGCTTACCGGTTCAAAGACCTGCGCCAGGTCATGGAGGGGAAAGGCATGGGACACAGCCTTTGGAGGTACGGGCAGGGATCGGATAATGCCTATTTGGGGGAAGGCCTCCTTCAACGCCTCTTGAAGCCGGACGAATGGCTCCAGGTCCACGGGCCGGCCGCCAGGATTGGTGAGGGTGTCGCACAAGTGGACATAATGGGGACGGTAGTAATCCAGGGCCCTGAAGAGGGGCTCCTTTTCTTGAAACAGGGGAATGAGGCTGTTTCTGACCCGGGTTCCCCGGGACATACTGATGACCTCCCGGAGCTCCGGTTGGCGCCATTCCTCCCTGGAAAGCAGGGCCGAGCCCACATGATCCACCCCTAATTGTATGCACCTTTCCGCCTCCCGGGGCCTCTGGATTTCATAGATCTGAACCAGCATGGCCTTAGGCTTCCTGAGGAGCTTGCGTCCCGTCGGACTGCCTCATGAGCATGAGGAGCATCCTGCCCTCTTGCATGTTGATGTCCATCAATTTTGCCTCAACTGGCTGAATACCTGATCCTTCCACGGAAAGGTGGATCCTGGTCTGCGTGAACATCCCGGACCAGGACTTCCAGATATCCTGCTTGAGTCGTTTCCTGTCCCCAGACTCTACAAAATCCAGGATATTTCGGCCCAGGAGGGTGGCCCGGGTCCGGCCGGTGTCCTCTACGGCCTTCTCGGTGGCCCCCAATATCTGACCGTCCGCATCCAGAAGAAATCCCATTTCTTCCCCATACATTTGCAGGCTCAACCGGTCTTTTGAATCCCGCATCTGGGCGTAAGCCAGGCCCAGTCTTTTGTTGGCTTGTTTGAGCTGCTCGTTGGCTGTTTTTAATTCCCGTTCCATCCGTTTCCGTCCCGTGATATCGTCCAGGATAACAATGGCCGTGGGTTCGTCCCCTCCAATAGGCAGCACCTTCATGGTCACTTCATGGTCTTTAAGGGCCAGAGACCCTACATCATCTATTGATTCGGGGCTCTCAGTAAGGCTGTTTAAAAGGGCCTCGATTCTACGGCGATCCTCCTGGGCGAATAAATCGCCAAAATGGGAGGCCAGGACCGCTCCTTCGGGCATCTCCAAGAGGGAAAGGGCCGCCTGGTTGGCATAGACGATACGGCCTTCCGAGGTGATCTCCAGGATACCCTCTGCCATTTTTTCCAGAATGAGTTCAAAGTGGCCCTTGAGGGAGAGGAGTTCCTTTGTAATTCCCCGGGAGTAAATCTTCCATGTCCCGATGGGTTGGTCGGCCGGCCGCCTGGGCGATTCAAGGTCCAGGTCACGGAGAAAGGCCAGGATCCCTTCCGCCATTTCATTAAGGGGGCCCTTGGCGATACAACCGTCTACATCCAGCTCCGCGATTTTCGCCTTTTCCTCCGCAACGGTTGCTGAAAGGATGATGAGATGGCTGTTCTTTAAGCTATCCATGCCCCGGATGATTTTGCAGAGTTTTTTCCCGTCAATCTTGGGCATGATGAGATCGACAAAGATGATATCAGGTGTGTAGGACTTGAGTATGTCCAGGGCCACAAGCCCGTCTTCAGCCGTTCTCACCACATAACCCTCTTTGGAGAGGACATCTTTGAGAAACTCCAGCATGAACCGGTCGTTGTCTACGGCCAGAATCTTGTACATCTCCACGGCTCCTTACATGTCCATGGTTTTTCCCTCTACCCCGTTGTTGCAAAGGCA